>PAUV01000006.1 GCA_002712845.1 Rhodopirellula sp.
AATTACCCGCCCGGCTATCCGAGTCCCCAGTATCACGCTCACAGGTACCACGCTCACAGGTACCACGCTCACAGGTACCACGCTCGCTGGCCTCGATCTCTACCGCCGCCTCAACCAACAATATTCCAGCCCTGTATTCCTTCGCAGTTTCGTAAACTGCTAACAACATGGTCCCCACCTCTGGGATCTCTGGTTTCATCCCGGGTCTTCGGTTTGGGGCCGGTTTGGTTTGTTGCCGGTTGCCCGAGCGGTCGCTGCCAGAGACTGGCGACTGCGACTGAAAAAACGCAGGTTCAGTCCGTGACCCGGTACTCGCGTCACTTCCTTGGTCCCGCGATTGGCCATACATACATCAGTCCTTTTTCGGAGCTTGGAATCTTGGTGCCTTCTTGCTGAAGCAACACCTCACACTTACTCAGTCGCGTCTGCCCCCGATCAGCTCCGCAGACAAATCGCGAGCATTGCGGATTCACGCACGCAAGGATGCTGGCAGTACCCAAACAGGACGGTCCTTCGAGTGCAATCAGTTTCAGATTGCCAAAATAGCAGCAAGGGTCGTCGCTGCCGTTTCGATGCGATAGATACGTGTGCCCAAATCAACAGCTTTGAAAGAATGCGAGACAGCCAATTTCACCTCATCATCGGTCCATCCCCCTTCGGGACCGATGGCGACATGGAAAACCCCAGATGGTGCGATATCTCGAGTCAGGTGATCCATGGCTGGATGCGCGATCCATTTCGTCCCTGGTTCACATGCTGAAAAGAAGACGTCAGCCTGCATCGGGGCCCTCAAGTCCATTAATTGGTTCCGGCCCGATTGTTTACACGCCTCAATCACACCGCGCCGCAGTTTTGCAAGCAATGAATCGGTGGGTGGACGTTGTGTCCGCTGAGCAACCAGGGGTGTGAGCGAGCGGACACCCATTTCCGTCAAACGCTCGACCAATTCTCTGGAGCGGTCAGGTTTTGGGAGTGCAATCGCGAGGTGAATCTCACGTTGGGGCTCACGATTGATTGCTTGGGCAGCGTCGGCCTGACAATGGCACTCTTTGCGGCCCACTTGGACAAACTGTGCAATCGCCTCGTTTCCACGACCGTCAAACAGTACCAGATCGTCGCCAACCTGAACTCTCATCACGCGACTGGCATGCTGTGCTTCCGCCTCAGGCAGACTGACCAAGCCGCCCAAAATGGGTAAATCAGGGACAAAGTATCGTCGTGTCATCGTTTACAGCACCGCAATCTGGCTATTTTGGTCATCAGGTGGCCTCAGGCATTCTCAAGAAGATACTACACCTTAGCCGATCTTAAAAAGGACTCGGAGACTCAATCCACAGGTCTCAACCCGCCCCATCACCGTACCATTTCTGCAGGAACTGAATTGTCGCTATCCGCACATCAGCCATTTACCGGCTACCTGCACCACTGGTCACTCCAACGCCCACCGTTTCTAAGCTGCCCTGATTTCTTTTTTTCAGGTCAACCACAACGCGAAGCATTAGCATCGCTGCAGTATTTTTCAGCAAGCAGCTGGAAGCTCGCTTTCCTGACTGCAGCAAGTCGCTCGGGGGTCAGTCACCTGCTCGACCACATGGTATCGCTGCGTGGATTTGGTTCATCTCCGGTCGACGTCATTTTGACGCGCACTGCAGGCCAAGCTTCAACATCCCCACTACAGCAACTCGGTTCAGTACTGGGTTATGGACAACGTCACGATATAACGCAGCAAATGATTGACGCAGCAATTCAACAGAGTGACAAGCAAGGGATTCGCACGCTGTGGTTCCTCGAAAACTGCCCTGTTTCTACCATTGGTGTTGCAGCTGATTTTGCGCAGCGTCATAGGAATTTTTCGGTCGTCGCAACAACTCTGCCAGAACATCGGCCACTGCTACAATTGCACGCGGGCATGTGCGGTATGCAAATCGAGCTTGAATCACTGCCTGTGCACGACACATCTTCTTATGTAACTGCAGCATTGCAGCAGGCTGGCAGCACTCGTGCGATTTTCAGCGAAGCCGCGATCACACGATTGCATGATTTAAGCGGAGGCCTGATCGGCGAAATTGCTGTGCTGGCTGAGTCTGCACTGACGACAGCCGCATGCAGCGGCCTATCCAAAGTCACACCATCGATCATTGAACAGGTCTCTGAAAACCAGACATTGCACCGTCTACAACAGGACGACGGATCAGAGGAACGACAGAGCAACCGGGCTGCCTGAACAAGGTTCACTGGCTTTTGTCAACATGCAACGAAAATGCGGATCNACGGTAGCCTCNGCNCATGAATTACGTTGGGCTATTNCCAGTGTCACATGAACGCATCANTCAGCNTTTTTTCCACACACCGGGCAGTCCGCACGCTGCCTAACCTTCATCGTGTGAAACGTCATCCGTCTGAGGTCCATTCTCAACAACCTGCCAGCCAGCGGATCACCCAAACCGGCAAGCACCTTGACGGCTTCTACCGCCCCCATGCACGCCACCGTTCCTGAGACAGCTCCCAGCACAGGAAACTGTCTTTTCCAGGTGGGAGGGTCTTTGGGAAAGATGCATTGCAGACAAGGCGATTTCCCAGGAATCACCGTCGTGATGTGCGCTTCCATTTCATACATCGCACATTCGACCAGCGGTTTATTCTGCAGCACAGCTTGGCGATTCATGGCAAAGCGTTCTGGAAACAGTGGTGCACAATCAACAATCAGATCGCATTGCTCAACCAGACTTGCTGCATTTTCGTCATTCACGTTCTCAGCTACAGAAACGATTTCGAGCCTTGGATTGAGGTCTAACAGGCGTCGACGGATCGACTCAATTCGTGGCTTACCGATCCAATCGTGCGTCATGAGTAATTGTCGATTCAGATCACTGGGTTTGACGTCACCGGCATGAGCCAGGACTAATTTCCCTACGCCCGCCGCCGCCAGCTCGTAGGCAGCCACACTTCCGACTCTGCCAACTCGCGAAATCATCACCGAAGCATCTTTCAAACGCTGTTGACCCTGTTGGCCCAAATCTGGAATCCACATTTGCCATTCATAAACAGCCTTTTCCTCATCTGTGAGTGAATTCGCAGGATTGATTCGTTCAGTCATCTTTGATTTTCCATTCAAGCAGTCAACAGATCGCGAAAACCGAGTTGCGACCCTGACCCACATTGTGTGACATCATCACATTGTGTGACATCATCACATTGTGTGACATCATCTCGGTGCAGTCCATCGAGGGCAATGCGAGGGTTCAACCGTAGCCGGCAGGCTGAAAATTCCATGCCTGCTACTATCGTTTCAGGAGCATGGTATCAGGCAAGAATGTCATCAGCGACCTGCCCTGCGACATCGGTCAGCCGAAAGTCTCGTCCGGCGTATCGATAGGTCAAGCGTTGATGATCCAACCCCATCAGATGCAAAATGGTCGCGTGCAGATCGTGCACGTGCATCTTATTTTCAGCGGCATAATATCCATAATCATCGGTTGCTCCGTAGGCATAGCCACCTTTGACACCACCACCCGCCATCCACATGGTGAAGCCATGAGGGTTGTGGTCGCGACCATTATTTCCTTGCGCTGTGGGCGTCCGCCCAAACTCACCACCCCAAATCACGAGCGTGTCTTCCAACAAACCGCGACTCTTGAGGTCCTGCAGAAATCCCGCAATTGGTTTATCTACCTCGGCAGCATTCTTTGTATGCCCCGCGTACAGATTCCCATGCTGATCCCATTGCACTTCGCTGTCACTGTGTGTGACTTGCACAAAGCGAACCCCACTTTCAAGGAATCTTCTGGCCATCAAACACTGCCGGCCAAAATCCTCGGTCACAGGATCGTCAATTCCATACATCCGCTGAGTCGCTGATGTTTCTCTTGTCAGATCCTGCAACTCCGGCATGGATGCCTGCATTCGATACGCGAGCTCAAAGGAATCAAGCCTTCCTTCCAGTGCCGCGTTGGAACCCACACTCTGCAAGTGGTCCTGATTCATGGAACGGATCAGATCCAATTGTTGGCGTTGATTTCGCAGATCAATTCTTTGGTTACGAATGTGCTTGACACCAACACTTCTGGCATTGAGCGATGCATTTCCGATCGGGGTTCCCTGACAATGTGCCGGCAAGAAAGCGGCTCCCCAGTTGTTCACCCCCCCATGGGCCAGAGTGGGGCAGATGGTAACGAAAGCGGGTAAATTCTCGTTTTCAGTCCCCAGTCCATACGTCAACCAAGACCCAAGACTTGGACGCACAAACTGATCGCTGCCCGTATGTAGTTTCAGCAAAGCACCACCATGAGCGGGATTGGTGCCGTGCAGGGAACGCAAAACACACAAGTCATCAATGTGGTTCGCAACATTGGGAAACAACTCACTCACGGGCAGTCCACTGTCGCCATGTTGTTTAAAACGCCATGGCGATCGCAACAGGTTCCCCTGTTTTGCAAAAGTGACTCGTGGCAGATCAAACGGTAATGGTTTACCGTGGTCTCGATCCAGCAAAGGCTTGGGATCAAAAGTGTCCACGTGCGACGGGCCGCCCTTCATGAACAGAAAGACAACGCGTTTTGCGCGTGCCGAAAAATGCGTTGGTTTGGGTGACAAGGGCCCGGCAGGGGCGACCGCTGCCGCTTGATTGATTGCCGGGTCTGCGGCTGGACAATTCTGCTGCAGCAGATGCAAGAACGCGAGGTTCCCAAAACCTACCGCACTATTACGAAGCACGCTGCGTCTGGACTGCAATGATGATTTCAACATGTTGTCACCTTTGATACATGAATTCATTGCTGGCGAACAGACTCTGACAAAACAGCGACCATCCCTTGCTGATCCATTGGCCATCAACGGCACCTGCATTCAGCCTGGCACCTGATCTGATCTGTGCCACAAAATCGATAGCACGACGGGACTCACGCTCATTAGGGTGACGCCCCAGCACTCGCTGATAAGCAATTTCAACTCGTGATGCATCGCTTACTGACAACTGCAACAGGCTTTGGGCAAGAGCATCAGCAGAATCGAGCACAAGATCAGAATTCATCAACAACAGAGCTTGGGGGGCAACAACGGTTTCGCTGCGATCGCCGGTGGGCATGGTGGGATCTGGAAAGTCGAACTGCTCAAACATCGTGTACAAGTTGTTGCGAATCACCGGCAAATAGACAGCTCTTCGCAGACTGTCATATCGAGTGTGATCAACCGACGTGTGGTTGAAGACGAACTGCCGATTACGCAAAGGCACTGTTTTGCCAGCCATGGTTCTTTCAAGACGACCCGAGATTGCAAGGATCGAATCCCGAATCTGCTCAGGTTCCAGACGCTGCATACGGAACTTCCACAACAGCCGATTGTCGGGATCAATTTTCGTGGCGACTGAATTTTGTGGATGAAGANCTGACATCCGGTAGGTATTGGAACCGAGAATCAGGCGATTAAGNTCTTTGGTTGACCAACCCGATTCCATGAACCAATGTGCCAGCCAGTCAAGCAATTCNGGATGCGATGGACGATCACCAAGCACCCCAAAATTCTCAGTGGTTCTGGCCAACCCTTCGCCGAAATGCCATCGCCAAACCCGATTGACATANACACGAGCGGTCAGTGGGTGCTGTGTACTGGCCATCCACCTTGCAAATTCCAGCCTTCCACTCTGATGACGTGGAAAGACAGGGCGGACATTTGATTTCCGCATGACCTCTGGAAAATCTCTGCCCACCTCATCACCAAGATTCAGGTGACTCCCTCGGATATGGATCGGCAATCTTGCGAGGACTGTATCATCAGAAACTCCCATGGCCGCTGGAACATCGCGCGCTTTGGACTCATAAATTCGGGCAGCTTCCATCCGTCGGTTGTACTCACCCAACGTCTCACCATCAAAAGCGAATTCAGGCTTTGGTGGAATGGTNAGAAAGCCAGAACGATCTTTCAACGCCGCTGCAACCAGCTTTGAATCTGGCAGCACGACTGACTTGAGCATGGGATCAACGTCCGGTGATTCCTTGACAGTCTTGTCACCCACAGCAGCGGCAAAGAGTGGACCATAAATCTTCTGTATGGCATCTGCCTTGAGTGCTGTGTCCGAGTAGCTCTGTTGGATCTGATGCCACGGTTTGAATACTGCATGCTGCTGATTGAACTCGAGATGTCGCCGACAGTGGTGCAGNATTCGCGGATGCAGACCGTACCGATCCGCGACTTCAGNAATCCGAACCAGAGAATCAGCTACCCCAAATTCCGTGCTGGCAATCAAGTATTCCGTTGCCTTTTCATTGGCTGCTACTCGCAGCTTGGCCATCGCTGAGTTCTTCCAATCGCTTGCTTCCTTTTTGAGCCTCGCGATTTCCGCATCGATGGCTTTGAAGTCATTCAAGTCATCGCCNGATTCCAAAACATACTCGTGCCAATGTTTAATCGCACCGGTATTTGAATCACCAAACGTCTTCGTACTTTTAAAAATTGCAGCCAAGGCGTAGTAATCACGCTGTTTGATCGGATCAAACTTGTGATCATGACAACGCACACATCCCAAGCTCATCCCCATGAATACCTTGCCGGTGGTATCAATCTGCTCGTCGATTGTGTCCATCGTCAGCTTTTCCCGATCAGGCTCTGCCAGCACCTTGGCACCCAACACAAGAAAACCGGTAGCAACTTTTGTTTCTTCAGTGACATCCGGCAACAAATCACCTGCAAGCTGTTCAATTAAAAAACGATTGAACGGTCGATCTGCGTTGAATGCATTGATCACATAATCGCGATACCGCCACGCGTTACCAAAAGCTAGATTTTCATCCAACCCGTTGGAATCGGCATAGCGGGCAACATCCAACCAGTGACGTCCCCAGCGTTCACCGTAGCTCGGTGAGTGTAGCAATTGATCGATCAACGCTTGTGTGGATCGTGGAACAGCATTTGATAAATAATTGTCGACCTGCTCTGGGGTGGGCGGAACACCCGTCAGGTTCATGTACAACCTTCGAATTAGCGTACGAGGGTCAGCAGGCGGTGNGGGCTGCAATCCTTGATCCAACAAACGCTTCAAAATAAAAGCGTCAATTGGATTTTTGACAAAAGCATGCCCACCGACGTCAGGTACCACTGGATTGGAAACAGGTTGAAACGACCAGAATTCTCTCCCCTCCGCGGTACTCATCCCAACTGGCAACCGCGCCGCAATCGTTTCTTCACGTGGATCAGGCGCTCCCATTGNTACCCATTTTTCCAACGCGGCGATCTGGGCNAGGTCCAACTTGCCTTGCGGGGGCATCTGGAAATCAAGGTTCTGATAACGAACCGCTTCAATCAACAAACTGGTATCCGAGTTACCCGGTATCAGTGCGGCCCCGCTGTCACCACCACGGAGCAAGCCTTCACGNGAATCGATTTGCAAGCCACCATCCGCTCGTTCGCTATGACACTCGTAGCAGTGTTCAACCAAAACNGGCCTGACTTGCTTCTCAAAAAAATCTAATTGNTCAGGGCTCNGCGCTTTTGTTTCAGTGTGNCTCGCGGTGTTAGCTTCTTCCGCTGCAAGCGGTCGCGGCAGACTAATCAAGAACCAATAAAACAGAACCCGAACGCTCAGGTAAATGCTCGACTGCACAACCGTTGAAAAATTACCGCGTTCAAAATCTGAAGATCGCGTCGGTCGCAATGATCTCAGTGATATTGGCAAATAAAGATACATGCCTGTTATTTTAATCATTCCAGCGGGCGGCGTCGTTCCCGACCTGCCAGAGAGAGCAGAATTTCAACGCAAACCGCCCACCTGTTATAGCATTGGTAAAAACGGCCGATTTCACGATCTAAACTTGACACTTGAACACTCATCCAGCTCGCCAAAACCAGACAATTGAACCCGCAAGGAACTAATCGCAGGTGACAAGCATCAGGCCAAGCAATGTCGCAACCCCACACTTACCAAAATAGAGATTTCTCGCGCCTCCCCTGAGGTACAACAGAGCCCGTCCCATGGAGCGGAGCGAGTCTGTCTGGTCGCGGGCCCTCACACGCCACATCGATTGCAGAACCTAGTGAATCAACGTCAAGCACCGTTACGATGGCTCCAGAAGTACGATGGCCGAATGAGTGACATGGCTGTATGAGCAACATGACTTAACAGGCACCAAGCTGAATAAGACGTCAACTTTGCCCTGCCACCGATTTGAACATTATTTCACCAAGATCCCTGAACAGGCATATTTCACGTGCACACCGATTTCCGAATACACCGTTTACTCGCCTTCGCCGCGGCAGCTTGCTGTTTTTCTGGTTCTGCACTTCAGGCTTCGGCACAAGAACCAAAAGCGATCGGCAATGCATTTCTTCCAACGGATGCCGCAGCCACAGTGATCATGCGGGTCTCAGAAACACTTGCGAGCCCCCAGACTGAGCTGTACCCAATCGAGATTGGCAATGCTTGGTGTCAGCAAAATATTGGCATGACTGCAGAAGAGATTGAAACGGTACAAGTCATTGCCGCAGTTCCAGGTCCAACTGGCCCCATGGTTGCTGCTGTCATCAGGTTGAAACAGGACTTCAATCTGGCTCGGGTTAACGCGGAGATGGTGAATGCCAATGAGCCAGTCGACGTGGATGGCAACGCATGTTATCCGATCAATACACCTTCCCCAGCAATGCTGCATGAATACGATAAGCGGACCGTCATTCTGGCAACGCCAAATTACATGGCCACCGTTATACGCGCGGGTGCGGATGATCGTGTGCTTGGTCCACTGGCAGAGTTGGCAGACACGACCCCGCCATCCGGCCAAGTCTCGCTACTGGCTTCAATGGAACCAGTGCGTCCCATCGCGATGAACCTGCTGCAAAACGCAGGTGACCAAATTCCACCACCACTACAAGGCTTGACCAAGGTGCCCGACTTAGTGGATGCGATGGTCCTATCGATCGACATCGAAAACGAAAAGGCTGGGCAGCGTCTCACCATGTTGGCGAGCGACGCGTCCGCAGCAAAAGAACTGGAACGAACCCTGAACAACGGAATTTTTTCGCTACGCGATATGCTGCTGCAGGGTGCGATCGCTGACATGAATCAGGATGATCCAGTCGCTGTCGCAATTCAGCAATACATGAAACGTGTTGCCGACCACATGGTCAAAGTAATCACTCCCAGGCGGACCGGTCGGGAAGTCGTAATCGAGGGCACGCTTAACCCCAGCATGACGACCAATGGCGTGCTGGTTGGCTTGCTGTTACCCGCCGTTCAAGCAGCCAGAGCATCAGCAAGACGCATGTCGTCAGTCAACAATATGAGACAAATCGGGCTTGCAATGCACAATCATTATGATGTGTACCGCACACTGCCTGGCAACATCGTCGATAAAAACGGAAAAGCACTGCTCAGTTGGCGTGTCAAAATCCTTCCCTTCATCGATGAACAAGCCTTATATGACCAATTCCACCTCGATGAACCGTGGGACAGTGAACACAACATCAAGCTGCTGAGTCGCATGCCTGATCTCTATGTAGATCCGAACACCGCCACCCAACCAGGAAAGACAGTCTATCAACGACCCATTGGTGAAAAACTGATCATGAATTCGGACGCCGGCGGCAACTTCCGAAAAATCACCGACGGAACATCCAACACCATCATGGCGGTGGAAACCTTGCCTGACGCCGCCGCTGCGTGGACAAAGCCCAAAGACGTAGCGATTGACCTAGACAAGCCAAAGAGCAAGTTATTCGATGGCAAGCGTGCGGGTTTCAATGCGTTACTGGCGGATGGTTCTGCACTTTACCTCAGTGATGACACCGATGCCTCCATGCTCAAGGCACTCCTAACAGCTCGGGGTGGAGAAGTAGTCAACAGGTCTGAATTCTGATTTGTGCAACACCAACATGGTACATGAATCGTTGCCAAGCATGGGTAAAGATAATTTCCATCTCATGAAAACATGCTCACGATCTGGCAAAACAAGCTAGTCCCGAGCAGAACAAGGAACGCGTTGTTGTTTTAAAAATCGAAGTTTAATCCCACCGCAAAAACGACTTCCCCCGATCCAAATTGAAACAGATCATTTGATCCTGCCCCGACTGATACCACGTGCCTGCAGTGAGTGCAGACATTTCGATAACCTGTTTCAGCTTGACATCCAAACGTGGAGGCCCCTTAGCATTCGTGACACGAAGCGTAAAGTGTTTGACGTCGAATGGCGCATCGAAGGTAATCTGATTCCCAATACGTTTGATCGCCGTTAAATCCTTCGCAGCCCAATAACGGCCGATTTCACTTAACTTCATCCAGACTGTCTGATCGCGATAGCGAGCATTCAATGAAGTTACAATTCTCTGGAATGCTCGAAAACCAGATTCAGTCCCGTTGTTATACATCCCGGGCCAATGACAAAGCATGATTGCGGGCTGTTTACGTTCGATCAGCTCAACCATCCGACCCGACGTTGCATCCCGATTGCAATATCGATCTGTATCGGGAACGCGATCACCCTGCCAACCACCGAACCAGTCTCCTGTGCCTGCTGGAACGTTAACGGTCAATCTCAGATCATCCGTTCCCAATCCTCGAACATGCTCCAAAATGGGTTCAGTATTTTGCTCGCCTGTACGCACATACTTGAAGTAGTGTGGCAGATCGACGGGATAGACATCTCGGACTGCCTGATCAACCGCCAGTGACAGTTCGCTCTTCACAAGGTTGCCAAAGCCACCTGGCGTGGTGATTCCCTCACACGGCAGATCACAACGCTCAAGGATTCGCAAGGCATAAGCGAGATACGCCGCCAGCTCATCAACACTCTTTTTTTGTTGTGGATAAGAGTTCTCCATGGTGCCAGCATTGATTGCTTCCATCGGTCGTCCGGTCTTCAAATCAATGACACGGGTGTGCGTGATCATTTCTGGGTGAATATCCCAGTTCGGCACCATCAGTTCACGAACGAGTTTCAAACTGTCTTGCAATTGACGGCGCGACCACCCCGGCATCTCACGATCAACCCAACCCACGCAGGCAGGGTAGGGCACAATGCTGTATTTTCCTCGCACTCCCCGATCTGCGCACCACTCACCAAACCGGCGAACAAACTGATCGGGAATCTCACGAGGCCAATCTCGCCAAGGCTTTCTGTATTCAGCGCGGTCAGGTAGCGCTTCGGCGAATTGAGGCGTGCAGAAATGCCCCATATTCACCAAGCAGGTTGAATCATCAATGACGAAGGACAGGGGAACACGGTTACGTGGAAGTAAAACCTTCACTCCCACAGTTTGCTGATCCGCACCAGATGCGCCTCGAGACACTGTTCCCACATCATCGTCTGCGATCAGTGAACTGGATCCACCATGCGCTGCAACACTGAGCCCCGTTGCCATGAAAGCCCGTCGAGTCTGCATCACTTCACCTCGTTCGCGCAAGCGGTAGGAATTGAATCCAGCACAAAGAGACCGCCTCAGTGCTGACCATCATACAAGCATTTTACCGCACAATCGGCGTGCAGAACCGGAGCGTACACAGAACAAGTCACTAAAGCCTGTTAAGACACCTAGCCGGCCCCAAAACAAACTTTTTCCGGCGTGGAAGCATCTCTGAGGATAACGTGAATAATCGCGAGTCTGCTCACATAACCCCTGATCACACCCAACGGAGGAAAGACGAAGCACCGTGAAGATTTAATGTCCCGCTGCAACCCAGTGCAGGGCAAATCCAGTGCAGGGCAAATCCAGTCAGCCCACCCGGTACATGCGAGCTTTTCTTTTTGATCCATAACGACCACTGCAAGCTAGCCCTGCGCTGCTGGTTCTTCAGCACTTGCATTTTCAGATGGGGGCTGCGGCCATGGCCCAATCTCTCGTCCTTCGGCTGGCTTGCCTGACCCGTCACTTTTGCCTCGCAAACTCGCCACATAAGCTGAAACCAGAACGATCTCATTCGTGGATAATTTTGACTTCCATGCAGGCATCGCCCCGGCGTTGGCACCATTTTCCAGGACTCGCAAGATGTCAGCAATATCACTGACATTTTTGTAATGGTCATCCTGCAAATTCGGCCCAACTTGACCAATTCCATCACGACCGTGACATGAAACGCAATTCGTCTTGAAGATCGATCGCCCAACTCGCAACCATGAATCGTCATAAGTAAAACGCACCAACGTCTCACGATCTGCTTTCAATTCTCCCATCTGGCTGAATTGCAACTTCAAGTTTGCAGCCAGCAACTGATCATGTTGATCAGCAAGCGAACGACCCTCGGTACCATTGTGGTAGTACCAAAAATAGGGCGGAGCAAAGACAAGGCAACCTGCAAATAGCCAGATCCACCACTTCGGTAATGGGTGATCATACTGTTGAATCCCATCGAAGGATGCATCAGTCAACTTATCAGCAGACGATGCATCGTTTGAATCAGAAGCGTTTGGGTTGTGATCGCTCATGGCTTGAAAGCTCCCCGACGAAATCAGGGCTGTAAGACTGGGGCTAAAGGATTCAGTGGTTTGTTTGGGAAAAAGCTTCGGCACACAGATGATGGTCCGTGGTGATTTCAGCGTTTGCAAGTTGCAGTAAAACGGTACATCGTTTGTTATCAATCACGTTTGCAGGAATTCCTTTGCTGCACCATAGCGATGCCCTCGGGGCAAAGTGCTGTCATGAAAATTCCACGCACGATCAAGGCACGGCAGTGAGCATCTTGTTCATGTCGGAATCGCGAGCTGTTTTCGTCAATTTTGGATCGATTGGGTTGGTTTTCGTTTGGCCAATTTTCGTTGTGCTGGTTTTCGTTGTGCTGGTCGTGTTCTCGTCTTCAGCAACAGCAGGTTTTGTTTTCGCAGCGGGCGGGGCGGAAAGATCAGCCCCCAATCGTTGCAGGTAGGCAATCAGGGCTACCGCTTGCGAATCGAAGGTCATCAGGTTGCCACGCCGCACCGTTCCTCCCTTGGAAACAATGTCAGCTGCAAGACTCTCTGCCTGCTTGCTGACGCTATTTTTCACCTCAGCCAAGTCAGCGTCATAGCCAATCCCTCGTTCTTGAGCCGCCTGCACCAGTTCGTCCACTTCCTCCATGTCGATGGGTCGATCAAGCAGATACCGATACGAAGGCATTGCTGAGTCAGGGCTGGTTTTGCGAGGACTCACCAGGTGCTGCCAATGCCAGAAACTGGCTTGCTTTCCAGACTCCCTTGCCAAGTCGGGACCGATCCGCCGATTTCCCCACTGGGCTGGCTGGTCATACACAAACTCACCGGCCTGACTGAACTCACCGTAGCGTTTCGTCTCAGCCATCAGTGGCCTGACCATCTGAGTATGACATTTGGAGCACCCTTCAGTCAGGTAAATGTGCCGTCCCATTAATTCCAAAGGCGTGTAGGGTTGGACAGACGCGATTTCTGGCACGTTACTGCTGGCAAAGACAAACAGGGGAACGAGTTCGATCGTGAATGCAACCAGAACCACCAGTGCTACCAAGACACCGATTTTGCGTGGTGACTCCTCCCACTGTTGGTGCCAATTCAACCGGGTCCAGATGTCCACCTTCTTGGCCACGTTCAAGACGGGCGCTGCCTCAAGAATGCTAACCGGCTCTGGAGTTGATACCGGGCGATTCTGTTTTGCATTGGACTCTACGTGATAAACCGTTACCTGGTAAGGTTTCGCACGATTCATCCAGGTCTTCGTGTAGTTGGCAAGCATCACGCCCAAGCCAACGAAATAAACCAACCCGCCCAACATTTGCAACGACCACACCATCTTCAGGAAGGACGTCGACTCAGCAAAGTCATATTTTAGAATGCCAAGATCATCCATGGCATTCCAAACACCACTCTGAACAAATCCAGCCGCATAGCCCGGCAAGACGCACAACAAGACGCCAGCTGCTGCCAACCAGAAATGCAAGCTGGCTGCCTTTGAACTGGCGATCCCTGTTTCAAAAAGTTTGGGGATCATCCAGTAAGCCATGCCGATCACCAGCATTCCGCCACATCCCATGAGTCCCAATTGAAAGTGAGCAGTAATCCATTCAGAGTAATCCACTTGGGCGCGGATACTTTTCACGCTCAAGGCAATTTCTTCACAGGCATAGACGCCAAGCAATAAAACTCCCCACTTGAGAAATCGCATCGAAGGATTGGCTGATTTATCAACCTCGCTTGAGCGGAACGTCAACAACAGGTTAGTGACGCCACCGAACACAGCCACACCAAACAAGATCCCAAACAACATTCCAAGGCTGGACACCCACTCGGACAAAACGGTGTAATGCAAAAGCCGCGGTGCTGCCCAAACCCCCACAAGGGTCAATGTCCAAAAACTGACGATGGTAAGTTTGTAACTGTGGATTGGGCGATTCAGTACCTTCGGGACAAAGTAGTACGCCAGCCCCAGAGCTGGCATGATCAACAGAAACAGCGTCGCATTATGGCTATACCACGCCTGCAACAAAGCATCCTGCATTCCAGTCGCCAGCGAGTCGCTTTTCCATAGCCCCGTTGGAAACACAAACAGCGTGCATAGATTGTTCAATCCCATTCCAACCACAGCCGCGATATAAAACCACAGCGACACATACATTCGTCGCACTCGGCGGTGCGATACCGTCATCGCAAAATTTGATGCAAAGAACAGGATCCACACCAACGTCATTGCCAAGTCAATTGGCCACTCTGCTTCACTGAGCTCACGCCCTTGACTAATTCCTCGGGGCAGGGTGACCAACGCAGCAATAATGATCGCCTGCCAACTGAAAAAGTGAAGCCAACTCAAAGCCCCACTCCACATCCTCGCCTTACAAAGTCGCTGGGTGCTGTAATAGATTCCCGCAAAGACTCCGTTACCAACGAATGCCATGAAGAACAGCAACAACCCAACGGGCTGAAGTCGCCCGAAACTTAACCACTCTACTCCAGCATCCTGCCTCGGATGGAGCAAGGTAGAGGTGACAAGGACAGCGTTAACTGCAGCGACAAAGCCCCAAAGAAGTGTCACCGTCAAGAAACAACGGACAATTGTGTCATCGTAGGAGTATGACTCCTCAGAAGCACCGTCCAGCATCATTACATCAGTCCCGGATGGATCGTCAGGGGAAGTCCCGCTTAACACGCCGTTTGCCTATTTTTCTGCCAAGTAAAACAAAACGAGAACTTTCCAAACAGCCTCGCTGAACGCCCGATTATAGCAGGCGAATACACAATCGCATTGGGGCCAATGCGGCAGTCTGACGCGGAATGGAAAATGGGACGCCAGATCCTTCAACCTCGCATCTCGAAACAAAATGAAATACAAAGAAAAACCCGTACAACCTCTGCTACACGACTAATCCGTTAACCAATTTTCGGGCGAAACGCCAGCGAAATGATCTGAATCATCGACCGCATCGCCTCCGAAATGGTCAACTTGCTGTAACCACGCTCACGCTCCGTGAACGTGATCGGAACCTCCGCCATCGGCTCACCACGTTGATGCAGTCGCAGCAGAACTTCCTCCAGAACCGCATAACCGTTAACGCGTAAGTTCTCCAACCCAAGACTCGCAAGTGCATTGACACGATAACAACGCATTGATCCGCTGCAATCACGCACGGGTAACCGCAAACAAGTGGTTGCGAAACCATTGACCATTCGGCTCATCAGTTTCCGACGCAAGGGCCAGCCGATGATTTCACCACCAGAAACATATCGCGATCCCACGACCACCGCGAAACCACTGTCTTCTAACGCCTTGCTAAACAGCCCCTTCATTTGGTCTGGGCTGTGACTCAAATCTCCGTCAAGATTCATGAAGTAGTCATAACCATGATCGATTGAATACTGCATTGCGAAACGAATTGCACTGCCGAGACCTCGCTCGTTTTCCCTGACCAATACTTGAATTGAAGAATCACCCTCGGCCATCTCCCTGACCAATTGTGCGGTGCCATCAGGCGAGTTGTCATCAACCACGATCACATCGGCGTTGGGCAAGGCCTGCCTCAAACCAGAAACCATCAACTCAATATTTTCTGCTTCGTTGTAAGTGCAAACCGCGATCATTGCCCGCGGTGAGCCCTGACCTGCAACGGGGGAAGCCGTCACCCCATCTGGATTGGCGGATGACTCTGATGGGGATGATGATTCGGGCAAAGCTAAGATTTTCAGAGCGGGAACAACGGACGCGGCAGCTTAACCAGCGATGACGCGCACGACCAGCAGGTAGCCGATTTGCACAATTGAGGTTCAGGAACAGGGGGACCAGACGAGAGTGGCCTGGGACCATTTTCACAGTTTTGCTTCTTCAGGAAAACATACAGCGACTGCTGAAACAGCAATGAGCAGAACAACAAGACGGTATGAAACCTGATCAAAGAATTGCGACAAGATGACGCCTGCAATCACAACGCAAGTCGATAACGTCTTCTCTCTCGGCCAAATTCCCAAGCGGTGCTGACTACCACCGATGCTCGGGACGATCGAGGATTTCACGAAGCAACAGCGCCTGCTGAACTCCGCCCGGCCGTTTCAACAATGCGACCAGGTCTTCGGCGGAAAACCCTACTGACTGCTGAGAGCCGGCTGTTGCAGAGGCCTGCGAATAGGGCGTCGACTTCGAATACCCGTCTGTCACGGCCGTAGCTTTTGATTTTTCTTCACGTGCGATCTGTTTTGGTGCTGCAGTATCGGTCTTGGCAGGCTTCCGCCTCCCGGACCTGCTTGCCTGCCTGGATCGATCTTGGTTTCCAGTCACCGCTTTGGCAACCAAAACATTGTCGGCGGATAATGCCGGTACAACTTCCGCCTCGACGACTTCCGCCTCGGCGACTTCGACTTCGGCGTCGGCGACTTCGGGGTCGGGAACTGGCCGCCGAGCACGCTCCATTCGGCGGTCGGAGTATTGGGGCGGCACACGCTTTTGCGGCGTACTTTGCTTTTGCTGGGCTGCCTTAGCCTGACGACGCTCGGCAGCTCGCTTGAGAAAATCTTCAAGATCACCAGACATGATGTCGGTCCCTGTGTGAATGCGTGATTCGTTCTTCGTCTTACTTGGAGTCGCCCGAATCATTGTCACCATGAGCATTGACTGCCAATGACTTTCTCATCTCGGTGTCAGCTGCGACATTCTGCAATTTATAGTAATCGAGAATATGCAATTTTCCAGATTGGAATGCTTCCGCCATCGCCCGAGGAACAGCTGCCTGCGCCAACACAACCGATGCTTTACTTTCCTGAATTTTCGCCTGGTTCTCCTGTTCCTCAGCAACAGCAGAGGCTCGCTTTCCTTCGGCACGTGCACGTGCAACCTGAGTGTCTGCCTCTGCTTGGTCAGCCTGAAGCCTTGCGCCAATGTTGGCTCCCACATCAATGTCCGCGATATCAATGGAAACAATTTCAAATGCTGTCTGCGAATCGAGACGCTTTGCCAACACGGCCTTACTGATCACATCCGGATTTTCAAGGACTGCTTTGTGGTTCTCTGCAGATCCAATCGCACTCACAATTCCCTCACCGACTCGAGCGATAATTGTCTCCTCGGTTGCACCACCGATCAGTTGCTGCAGGTTTGCACGCACAGTCACGCGAGCCTTGACCTTCAACTGAATTCCATCCTTGGCCACGGCATCCAACGACGGTTTCGCTGCACCGCGGGGAGGGCAATCGATGACCTTGGGATAAACGCTAGTCTGAACTGATTCCAAAACATCTCGACCAGCCAAGTCAATCGCAGTCGCTTCACGAAATGTCAGTGAAATGGTCTTCGCTTTCTTTGCGGCAATCAATGCGCGAATCACCTGCTGAACATTTCCACCAGCCAAGTAATGAGCTTCAAGTGCTTTGCTGGTGAGATCGGGGTCAACTAAGCCAGCCTGCGTTGACATGATCTTGCTGCGAACAATCGCTCGCGAGTTCACCTTTCGGAAGGTCATTCCGAGCAGGTCAAAGATCGTAACCTGTGCCCCCGTCAGCATGGACTGAATCCATAACCCGAAGTAGCGGGAAATGATGAAGAGCACAACCAAAACAACAACCGTGACCACAACCGCAACGATTGTCGGACCTCGGCCCGCTTGGGCGACCAAACTGATATCAAACATGTTTTGTTCTCAACTGATTCGTTTCCTAGCTATCACCCCAACCATCTTGGGANATNTAGCNGTCAACTCAATGATGGGCGATCTGCCATGCTCCATGATCCACCCNNNNCAGCATGTTACCACATTTNCGGGTTCACCTCGCTCCAAACGAGTGCATCTGCCGCCNGGCAATGGTACCACCTTCAACCTGTCTCACCACATCCCCCGACAGCGGTAAAAGGATTCTTTTCACACGCCCATGCGGCTTCTCAAGTGCTGCTTCCGAGCACCAAATGCAAACAAAATTGCTGAGAAAGTAAGTTCGCTGGCGCTCGGTGCCTTTTCTCGATTCTGCGGAGCCAGAGCAGAAACCGCCAGATAACCAAGAGCGGAGGCGAAACAGCACAGAGCGGAGGCGTCTTCGAGAACTCAAAGCGAACTGGGGATGTTCACGTGTCGGTAAAAAAAGCCCGAGAATTTCTCAATTCCGGGCTTTCGATATCTTTGGGATTCACCGGATCACGAGGGTCCCCCCGCAATCACGCGTTGCCGCTTTTCAGCTGCGAATCGACTCAGTCCTTCTTGTCAGCGTCGGCCTCGGCACCCGCTGGCGTGTTGTCTTCGTACTTGGCCTCAGGAATTGAGTCTGTTTCCTTGGTGTTCAGAACGCTGTGATAGACAGCAAACTCACCTGCGTCGTCACCTGATTTCTTGTCTACAGGTTCTTCAGTCACCTTGGCAGATTCGACGATCATCTCGATGACCTTGCGCTCAACGATCTGATTTCGCAGCGCGTCCATTTGACCCTGCTTCTCAAGTCTCGCTCGTACACGACGTTCAGGCGTATCGCTTTGCTGTGCGATCAACGCGATCTCTGCATCGTAATCAGAGTCATCGGCCTCAACACTTTCTTCCTCAGCGATTTGCTCGAGGATGAAGTGTTCTCGAAGTGCGGCTTCCGTGGTGGCTTGTGCATTTTGCTTGGAAGCATTGACGAAGCCACGGATGCTGTCCTCATCGAACCCACTTCTTCGCAACTCAAGCACTTTGCGCTCGAGTTCACGCATCGTTTGACGCTTAACCAAACTTTCCGGCAATTCAAAGCTTGCCGAATCTGCCAACAAGCTGACAACTGCCTTTCGCAGTTCTTGCTGGGTTCGATAGTCCGCCTGCCTTGTGAGCGAGTCCCGGACAAAGTCTCGCAATTCTTCTTCCGACTCGAAATCGCCCAACTCTTCGAGGAATGCCGGTGTCAATTCCGGATTCTCTCGCTTCATCACTTCGACGACGTGGAAAGTAGCGTCGATTTCGGTGCCTCGCATCTCTTCATCGTCAACACCTTCGGCAATGGTAACTTTACCGGTCTTTGTATCACCTTCTTTAGCGCCGACCACGAGTTCCCCGAAGCCTTCGCAGACGCCGTCGCTGAAGCTCAATCGAGATTCAAGCGTTACGCTTTCTTCTTCCATCTCCGAAAGCACTTTGTCGCCATGCTCGAACTTTCCGGTCAGAAGCAGCTTGTCACCGAGCGCTGCTGGCTCGTCAGTGGCCTCAAGTGATGCGTACTTAGCGAGCACGCGATCGAGAGCTTCCTGTACATCATCGTCAGCGATTTCCTCAACTGGCTTGCTGAGTTCAACACCTTTCCATGTAGGCGTGTCAAAATTGGGCCGCACTTCAATCTGGAACTGGTACTTGAAATCACCAGAGTCTGGAATATTGATCGAGTTGTAGTCGAAGTCTGGCTCGCCAATCGCGGAAAAGTCTTGCGAGTCAGTCACTTGACCGAGACTGTCCATCAGCAAGGATCCCTTCACCTGGTCGGTGACACGGTCTTTGAACTGTTTTTCGACGAGCTTGCGTGGCGCCCGGCCGCTGCGGAATCCCGGTACCTGAGCCTCCGGCACCAATTCGTCGTAGGCATCTTTGAGGTAACGCTGTACTTCAGCTTGCGGAATGGTCACGATGACCTCTCGCAAACATGCTTGGGGGCTTTCTACTTGAACTTCGAGTTGGATCGGCTGTTTTTCAGCTGACTGGGGCTCAGTGGAGGTGGACATCCTGCGACAGGCCTTGGTTTCTTATGCGTTTTTGGGTAATCATCCGAACCGAACGCTCGGGACGGAAATGCGGGCAGAGGCGTTCGACACACCTCCCGTCATCTGGTGCTGCTGCTTGGATCTCGCTCTGACACGGTTTTTTCGGTGGCAGACGCTGGCTGCAGTTATACGGAAGCCCACCAGTTTAGCTCGAAAAGCGGAAAATCGGCAAGCGGGGAGCAAAGAAAACTCGGTTTCAAATCAGGCCTTGCCGTGCGGGGCCTGCCGCCTATAATCTTCACTCGATCTGGCATAGATCATGCGGCTGTAGCTCAGTTGGCAGAGCATCACGTTGCCAACGTGATTGTCGTGGGTTCGAATCCCATCAGCCGCTCTCTTGCATTTTGATTTCGGTCCCGTAAAAGCGGGTCATGCCCGTGGCAGGCAGTGCCAGCATTTCGGGGCAGACCGCCAGATTGTCTGAAATCATTGGTCAGATGAGCCACTCGCGGAGCCATCATCGCTCTTCTGCAGATTTTGCTCGATTCCATTCAGGCTTAGCCCTTGGGTAGTCTCGAAGCACGACGCTTCGGCGTCCACGACACTCGGAACTGGACTGACCGTGCCTTACGCCCAACTTGGCCCCATCGCGATCCACCTCCCTGAAAGAGTGGAAACCAACGAGATGCTGCAGAAGCAGTTTCCACGTTGGGACCTCGCTTTGATTGAGGAAAAAACCGGGATTCGCCAAAGGCACATCGCTGCTCCTGACGAAACGGCAAGCGATCTTGCTGTCAAAGCTGCCCAGAAACTGTTCGAAACAGAGTCAATCCAAGCCGAATCGATCGATTTCCTGCTGCTCTGCACTCAGACTCCTGATTATCCGCTGCCCACCACGGCCTGCCTGATCCAAGATCGGCTGGGGCTGAAAACCAGTTGCGGCGCCATGGACTTCAATCTCGGTTGCAGCGGTTACGTGTACGGACTGGCGGTCGCCGATGGACTGGTGCAATCGGGCGTTGCCAACAACATCTTGCTGCTAACCGCCGAAACTTACAGCAAGTACATCGACGAAGACGACAGGAGCTTGCGGACCATTTTCGGTGATGGAGCAACCGCCACCTTGGTGAACGGTTCGGAGAACCAAACTTTGCGTGGTTTCCAATTCGGAAGCGACGGCAGTGGTGGTGACATGCTTTTGGTTACCGATGGGGGACAGCGGTTACCCGAGCACGCCATCAAGCCAAGACACAGAAAACGCTGGAAGAGCCGACTGTACATGGACGGCCCCAGCCTGATCAATTTCACAGTCGAAGCCATCCCCCGACTCGTCAACGAAATACTGGCAGCTAACCAGATGACGGAGTCCGAAATTGACAAGTACCTGATGCATCAGGCAACTTGGAAAATGCTGGATCAACTGCGGACCAGGATGGAGATTGCTCCAGACCGCCTGCCAATCGACTTGGCAGATATTGGTAATACTGTTTCCTGCACACTGCCAATTCTGATTGATCGCTTGCGAAAACGGGGCGAAATCGATGCAGCATCAGTCAACATGCTGGTGGGTTTCGGTGTCGGACTTTCATGGGCTGGATGCCTTTGGCAGGACCAGTTTTCGCAATAGTCTCTGCAACACGACTGAATGCCGCTACGCCAGCCTTGGGTGATCGACGGCCGCAAGATTCGAATCGCAACGCACACCCCAACGCCAAATCGATTAATCTGTCTGACCTGAAACTCTGGCTGACCTGAAACAAGGTCAAGAAGATGACAAACCAGTCGGTGCCGGACACACGACATGGATGCTGCAAAGCCAGGCATGATGATGAGTCCGTGGCTATGGAAACTGTTTTTATCAGGCCACACAAATAATTAAACTTTTTCCGCGAAGAAGCTTTGAGATAATGCCCCCGCCATTCATCTCCATCAATTCATTGCTGCAACAGATGCAAGGCATTGTAAAACTCGTGTATTCAGATAAATCAGGCGTGCGGAAAAGCAGACTGATCGGAACAGACCTGATCCAAATGCGATACCTTCGGCTCATTAAACCGTCGCATTGTCACCCCACACTGGTGTGACTAACAATCCAAATGATTCTCTTAATTTTGGGAATGCCCGATGACAACCAATCTCTCCGGTCGCCTATTGATCGCATCTCCCTACCTGACCGATGGAAACTTCATGCGATCAGTTATTTTTGTGATTCGCCATGATGCAGAGGGAGCGTTTGGGCTGGCAATCAATCGTCAAACCGAACGAAGATTTCGCGACCTGATCGAGGACAGTGGAGACGACAAGTCACTTCGGGACGATGACATGATCCACTGCGGCGGCCCTGTCGAGGGTCCACTACTCGCGCTGCACAACCTTGCTGGAATAGGTGAACCCTGTGGCCCGTATGATGCCGCTGGCGAATTGCTGAACCCTGAACAAACCAAGCAGCAAGGCGTCANATACACNGTTCACGATCACCCGGCAGAACCTTGGGGTTCAATGTCAATTGACCTAGGCAATCCCCCGGCTTGGATCACCGGTGACGACGATCATCTTCGCATTCTGCTAAGACGGCCAGATGCAAAGGTCCGTTACATCTCTCACTACAGTGGTTGGGGGCCCGGGCAACTGGATGAAGAATTGCGTGTAGGTGGTTGGCTGTCGGGCACCCCCGATCCCGAGGTCATCTTTTGGAATACGGACGAAGTCTGGGAAGAAGCNGTCAAACGATGTGGGCATGAGATACTTAACGAAATGGCCCCGGGCGTCCGTTTTGGTGACCCGAACCTGAATTGAACCTCTCAAACAAACGCTATATCCTCTGACTTTCTCTGACAATGATGTATCACTGCGGCCCCCCACCAAATCGTTGTTCACAGCGAACGAGGCTTTAAATGCGTCGGTTCGCAATCGGCGACATTCATGGATGCGCCAAAGCACTTCGCTCGGTGATCGAAGCAATCGATCCGCAACCCGAGGACGAAATCGTATTCCTCGGGGACTACATCGATCGTGGTCCCGACAGCCGTGATGTCATTGATCAAGTCATTGAATTGCGAACTCGAACTCAGGTCGTCGCATTACGAGGCAACCATGAGATCATGTTGATGGGTGTCGCTATCCACGGCATGGACGACTCGGTATGGCGTGCTAACGGCGGCAACTCAACTCTGGCAAGCTACGGCGGCTCACTGTCGAAGATTCCATCGAATCACCTTGTCTTTTTTCATGAATTGCTTCCGNACTATGAAATCGATGACACGATCTTTGTGCATGCATCCTACGCCCCTGACGTTGAGATGTTTGAACAAACTGAAATGATGACATACTGGACTCACCTNATGCCTCCTTTGCCCGGTCCCCACATGAGTGGTAAGCGAGTCCTTGTCGGCCATACGCCACAAGCTGATGGGCAAGTACTGGATCGCGGTCATCTCGTTTGCATCGATACTTATTGTTTTGGGTATGGATACCTGACAGCATACGAAATTGGTGGCAAGGCAATCATCCAAGCTGACCGTCATGGACATGTAAAGCATTCCCCGATGTCTGNGTTNCAGAACAGGCTGCTGAAGTTGGGCAAAGGATACAAGCGTTGGATTGCGACCTTGAAACCAACANGCAAAGGTNAAAAGCCGACCCCTAGCGGTGATTGACCAAGCAAACCTTCGTCTCGCAAAAAACAAGCCGGACTTGCTGATTGCAAAAACAGCCATAGGCTGCGAAATCAACATGCCCANGACAAACAAGAAGCTTGACTACCTCAGCGAGAAATTCAGCGAGCTCGCCCAAGTCAGAATGCGTGCGACTGTACACAGCAGCACCCGTTTCAAAAGGCGTCAGACGATCCTCGCGGCTCAAACCACTGATGCGATGCATGGCACACCGCCAAAGACTTAGAGTGCGACCAGCAACTCCAGCATCTCACTCGCTGCAGCGATGACTCTCGACGATGCTTGAAAGGCACGCTGATAGGCAATCATACGGATGGATTCTTCATCAATATTGACACCTGTAATCGCGAGGTGCTGACTCTGAAGCGTAGCGTAAAAATCCTTCAAACCAATCGTTGTATTTTGCTGCAGACTGATCTGCTGCCCAAGGGAAGAGACGGTATCTTCGTAGGTTTCCCGGATGGACCTACCCTCCAATGCNTCCAGTGGAGCATCGACAAGATCAACCAATTGATTCAGCACCTCNGTGTCGGCACCGATACCGCCTGAGCTAATGGCCAGATAGTCTGAATTTTCCAGCAAACGTTCGCTGACCCCAATATTGCTGGCACTACTACCCGTAAAGAATGAGTTGATTCCAGCGGCCGCCAGGAATCCACTGGTATCCTGACCAAAAGNGAAGTGAGCGACCGGCGACTCAGATGCAATGCTGACTCTGCCATCGCTTGTGACACCGGCTTGCAATCCCGGAATGGCATCGATGTCAGCGACAATCGATGCAACCGTCGAATCNCTAGTCTGATCTAGCATTTTCACGTTGATACGATGAGTACTAACTAGCTCGCCCAACTCATCAACCACATTGACATCGAAGGTGCCATTCTTGGNGNTCCAAGGCAAGNTCGCGCGGGTCAACGGAACCGCTGGCTCGGTTTTTGAGGAACCAACCAACTCACTGAATCCTCGCCNTCCCTGCCCCTGAGAGTGCAACTCATTGACACTTCGAATCAAGCCCGTTGCCATCGCGTCGATCGTATCAACAAAAGCTCCAAAAAGTCCGTCGCGTGCTTTCATCGTTCCGACAAGCACGCCTTCTTTGGTCTGCAATGGTGAGTCAGTTTCAACAATTCGAACTTCGGTGCCCTTCATCTTTTCATTGTAAGCCGTGTAGACCTCTCGATAGTTTCCACTGTTGATCAGATAATCNCCCCCCACGAACACCGACACCGTTCCACTAGCTTGCTCTTGCACATTGATGCTGAGGATACCCGATAGTTCCTCGAGGTCACGGTATCGCTGATCGCGCAGCCCCGTGGCATCACTTTGGATCAATCCTCCGCCCTCAATACCTGCAATCTGGATATTGAGATTCGCAATGCGACTNGCCAAATGGTTAATTTTGTCGGTCATATTGGCCAATTCGCCATCCCACAATTCACGCCGCTCAAGAACTGAATCGCGGGTGCGTCGGATGTTCGATGCCAGGGTTTCGCCCTGCAACACGACAAACTCGCGNAATGCTCTATCCGACGGCTGTGCGGACAGCTCGTGAAGCGAATTGTTGAAGAGCGACAACTGTTGACTTAGGCCTGAATTGTCGAGATCTGTTGTGATCTCCTCCAATTGAGAATATGCCCGCTGCAGTGCCTCAGCACCGTCCAACGCGGACTTGGCGCCATACATGCGNTCNGCNAANGCCTTATCAATNTTCTGGACNATNCCCGTGGTCCGGACACCNAGCCCTTTAATCAAGCCACCATCGCGAACCGCAGAGGCCGAAGCCTGCTCCAGCTGCTGACGGATGTAGCCCGATGTATTGGCGTTGGCAATATTATTGCCGACGACCTGCAACCCGACTTGGGCGGCTTGCAGTGCCCCCGCTGATTGCTGGATTGTCCCGATCAGGCTCATCGCCTAGTTCTCCCACGGCCACGAAAAGACCCTCATCGGGATGTATCGACCGCTGCGGACCTCACAATCCATAAAAAACGCGTGAGCGGTGCAAGCAATTTTATCGGACCTCGCTCGTTCGACCCAAAGAACCGATCGCCGATCTTCGGATGGCCCTCAGTGAACTACCAGCAGTGACTGAACTACTAGCAGTGACTGTGTCACCAAGAGGGACCAGCATCAACAAGATCGTGAGATGAAGCACCAACGAAAAGGCACTAGCAACTCGGGGAACGATACGGGCAGCCGAACAACAACAGGCAGCAGACGAAGGGGACAGACTCAGCTGCCTTCTTCGTGCGATCTGTATCATTCAAGCTCAACGCGTGATCAGGATCAAATCAGATCTGTCAGCACTTCGTCTACTGCTTTCAAAATCTCACCTTCTGATTCGCTATCTTTTTCAGCCGCCAGCAGATCAATGACATCTTCTTTGGCAAGTGGCACGCAATTGCTCAACTTGGAAATTTTGGTTGGCACCCAATCGTTCGCATCAACGCCCCAGACATCTCGATCGATCTGTGACAAGTTGCTTCGCTCTTCGGCCAGCGGAGCTAGCTGAGGTGCCTCTTCGCCGGAACCAGCCGGGATACGGGTCAATTCATTCATGACCAGCAAAGCATCGTTGACGGAGATAAATCCATTTCCGTTGACATCAAGGTAATCCGGTCCAACAGCTGTCGGAGGAACAGGAATCGAAGCAGCGTTAGCCTCTTGCAGGTAATTGATAATTCGCAAAGGATCAAGTGCTGTCACCAGCCCATCCCCGTTGACGTCATATTGATTGGCAGAGTTTTGCAATCGACTAGCCAGTACCGTCAGGGTGACCGTAGCCAAATTACTTTCACGACCACCATCGTCTGAAACCACATACTGGAAGGTGTCAGTACCAGAGAACCCAGTCGCGGGTGAGTAAATCACCTGCCCATCCGCCTGAATCACTGCGCCACCATTGGCTGGTGTGTTCCGAATACTCACCGACTGTTCATCGATGAAGCCATCAGCGTCTGCATCATTATCAAGAATTGAATCACCGTCTGCATCGACTTCAGAGTCAAAATCCCAACTCATACTCTCAATTTGGTCGAGTAGATTAGGCGTGTTCATGG
>PAUV01000055.1 GCA_002712845.1 Rhodopirellula sp.
GCCGTAAGCTTCATACCAAAAACAATTGTCCATGATCTTGCCAGCTTCCATCAACAAGGGAAGCATCTGCCGCTGCTTATCTGTCAATTGGCTGAGATCAGTGGTCAGGTCCACCACAGCGTATTGATCAATCCCCTTCGCAACATCAACGGGTTGCTGACCAAACACAACTGACTGCGTAGGAACACCCAGAAGAACACCCAGAAGAAATCCCAGAGAACATCCCAGAACAATGAGCTTTGCAACACGAATCTGCATGTTTATTTCACTTGCACGAATGGTTTCAGGAATGACTCCCATTACTGGGATTGGCGAAGCGATTTGAAATCTACAGCATGTGAACGTGGTATACCGCTTCTCGCACCCAGATCTTACCCGATACCCCCAGATTATTCACGTTGCCTAAAAAGAAGGTCTGAGATTCGCTACCAAGCTGTAGCAAAACGAAACACGTGTGCAATCGTGAGCCAACGTTTTGGTGACCTAGTCATTTCACCAGTGTGCTTTGGACCACAAATCACGTGCTCGCTGAAAAACAGCTGCTTTGGCACGCTGTCTGCTCTGTCAACCCGACCTTGTCTTTCAGAACTTGTCAAAGGAATTTACTCATGAGACACACCACCAACTTCATTCCTCTGATTCTCGTGGCAATCGGATTGATTGGCTCCCAGCGAGCTACAGCAGAAGAAAAGGAAATCGAACTATTCAAAGCAGTTGAGCAAGGCGATGTGACGGTCAAATTCATCGCCCTCAACGCCATGCAAGCTAATGTCTTGATCACGAATGAGTCAGATAAACCTCTGCAACTAAGACTTCCCAAGGCAATCGCTGCCGTACCCGTGCTCGGACAGTTCGGTCAAAATCCCAATCAGAATCAAAACCAGAATCCAGGCGGCGGCACAAACCAAGGTGTTGGTGGAGGATTCAATTTGGGAAATGGACAAGGTTTCGGAAACGGCCAAGATTTTGGGAACCAACAGGGCTTCGGGAACCAACAGGGCTTCGGGAACCAACAAGGTTTTGGCAGAGGAATCATGCGTATTGCACCCGGCAAAGTCCACAAACTTAAGGCCAACACAGTGTGCCTTGAACACGGAAAACCGGATCCTAAACCGCGAGTCGCCTATCGAATGATTCCACTGGAAACATTCACGACTGACCCTATTATCACACAGGTCTGTCAGCAACTCGGCACCGGTCAAATCCCACAAAACGTTGCACAGGCAATCGTGTGGCACCACAGCAATGGCATACCATGGACAAAGCTTGCTGATCTTGATCGCGTCCAATCTCGATACCGAGGCAACATCAAGTTCTTCAGCCCTGAGGACTTAGTCACCGCAAAGTCCTTTTTTGCTTCTTCTTCGAGAAGCGATTATCCCGAGTACCAGTATTCATCGCCTACGGGAAGGGTTTCCGCATCGGCTAGTGGGTTTGCATGGTCCATTTCAAACGCCAACAAGAGCTCCTACAGCAAAGCTCGCTCAGGATATCAATCGACGTTCAGATGACTGAATAGAAAGGCATAAAGATCAACGCTTTGCTCGATCTGTTCCGTCAAGGAATTCCCACTGCCATGCCCTGCATTGGCACTGGTACGAAGCAGAATGGGCGCACCAGCAGCGGTCGCTTGCTGCAATCGAGCAGTCATTTTTCGTGACTGCATCGGGTCCACACGTGGATCATTTTCACCCGTCATGAAAAGCACTGCAGGATAATCCACACCATCCTGCACATGATGGTACGGCGAATAGCCAAACAACGCGTCAAACTGTTCCTTCTGCTTGACGGTCCCGAACTCGGTGACGTTAAACGCCCCGTTGGGTGAGAGCTCAACCCGCAGCATGTCGTAGATACCAACAAGTGCAACGACTGCTTTGACCATCTTCGGATGCTGGGTCAACGCGGCTCCCATCAACAAACCGCCATTACTGCCACCCAATATCGCTGTTCGCTCAGGAGTGGTGTAACTATTTAAACTCAGGTATTTCACGCATGCGGCAAAATCATCGAACACGTTTTGCTTATTGGTAAGATTTCCTTCGAGATGCCATTGCTCACCATACTCCCCACCGCCTCGCAGATTGGTCACAACGTAAATGACTTTGTAGTCCATCAGAATNCGATTNAGCGGTCTGAAGCGTGGCTCCAAATTGACGCCATAGCCTCCATACCCATAAACGATGCAGGCATTGGATCCATCAGCAGTGACACCNGGTGGCAAAATGATATTGAGTGGTACTTTGGTTCCGTCATCCGATGTCGCAAACTTGCGAATNACTCGNGCTCCCTCCAACGTTGTCGCTGATACATTCGCGATCTNAGTCTTCACGGTTTTGCCNGTAACCGCATCGTACTGATAATAGGCATCCGGCTTGGTATAGGAAGTATTCCCAAACAGCACAGACTGCTTATCCAATCGTTGCAAACCATGCACCGCCGCTACTTTCAACTGATCCGGTACAGGCAATGGTCGGCCCCTGTAATCAAAGCACCGCAACTCGCTGGGTCCGCCCAATTGGTAGACCACATACAGGCGATCCTGCATTGGGAGAATNGTCGTCTCGCCCCAAAAAGCAACACCACTGGTAACGATGGTGTCGTTACCTTCGGGGATCATTGTAGNAGAGTTCTGAACATCAAGAGTTGCAACGGGAACACGAACAATTCTCCCTCGCGGCGCCTCTCGCAGCGTGACTACCAGCAAATCATCTTGTGTGCCAAACACAGCTTGTTTGATACCATCGCCAAACTTGCTGAACTGACGCCACTTGCCATTCGCACGACGCAAATGATGGGCAAACTCACCCCCATCACCCTTCTGCACGGTAGCCAACAAGTTCCCGGTAGATTCATCCATCGTCAGCTGAATTTCAGCGATCTGCGGGAAACCTTCACCCAGTTCATAGGGNTCATCGACGACAGCTTGCCCCAACTGATGACGATAGACGTGCTGGTACACATTCTGATCATTCGGGTCACCAGGATTGACTTTGAAATGCCGGGTGTAAAAGAAACCAGAACTGTCAGGGAACCAAGCGAGCGATCCACCTGCTGTTCCGCTATTCACATAAGCAATGCTCTCGCNAGGGACCATTCCCCCAGTTTCAATATCATAAAGACTCAAATTNCCGACTTCGCTACCACCANTGGAAAGTGAGACTGCCAACCACTTTGCATCAGGGGAAACTTTGTACCAATCAACCGACGTTGTGCCTGAAGCATCAAGCTTATTAGGATCGACAATGATGCGTGCATCAGACACGTCATTCACTGAATTCATCATCACAATGAACGGTTGCTGCCGCGGTGGTTCCTTCTTGATGGCAAAGCACTTTCCGCCACGCAGCGTTACGCTCCCGTAACTGATGGTCTTCGCGCTTAGAATTTGAGTGATCCGCTGACGCAACTTTGGGACACCAGGCAAGTGGTCCAGAACGCTACGGGCGTAGCTATTCTGCATGTCGCTCCATTTTTTAACTGCAGGATCAGTCCCATCCTCCAACCATCGAAAATCCTCACTGACCTTGGTCCCATGGTAGTCGTCGGTCACCGTTTTTTTCTTCGTTGCNGGGATGCCGNCAGGCTTACTCTGAGCGTGCAAAGAAGTTGCCCCATTCGGCAACAGCATGCAAGACACAACGACAGCAATCAAACGAANACGAAGTCTCATCATTTTCTCCCAACAAACAAATCATCACGATGCACACGATTCCTGGCANTTGCACTCGCCGCCTGTGGACATTGCAGCATTNTACNGCTATTTGACGCAACATGCCCAAGCGGCTCAAGACGCCGNGAGAACAGAACGAGTGGCGAAAACCGCGATCAGAGACGGGCAGCAGTTGGTTATCTGCGTTCCGTGGAACTCGGTGTCGAGAAGCTATCAGAAAGTAACATCCCAGCAATTTTCAACTGAGCGATGTGAAGTTCTTCCTGAGCATCGAGATGTGCCAACTGAGTGTTCGCATAAGTTCTCTGCACCAGAAGCAGGCTAGTGAAACTTACCTGCCCCAATTCGTAGGCCTTGCGAGTCAATTCCAGAGTTTCTGCAACTTTGGGAAGAATCCTGGCCTCGTACCGGCGGACTTCCTCTTGCGAGTTCCGATACTGCTCAAATACTGGTGTGAGTCTTTGCTTGAGTTGCAGTTCTGCTTGACTCAATGCGTGTTGCGCGGCGTCGAGTTGATGACGAGCCGAACGGATTGCACCTTGATTCTTGTTCCACAACGGCAGCGGCAGTGCCACAGTGAGTGCACCGTCAGGTCGACCACCAATTCCGTNNTCCCGCCAATTGATGAGCCCACGGACAGTCACGTTGGGTTTGGTCTCAACCTGCTGTCGCCTTAAATTACAACGGGCACGTTCAATANCAGAGAACAANGCTGCCANTTCCGGACTGCCGCTAAGAAGTTCTTGAAGCGACTGTTCAAACTGCAGATCATGATCCGAAGAAGCAAGGTCTCCNGCCAGTGGTTGCACTGGCAAAGNATTTTGACCANTCACTGCTNCCAGTTCGCGCCAGACAGCTACCTGATGANTTTCTGCATTNCTNAACACAAGTTCAGCAGACTCGACCTCAATCTCAGCCTGCAATAATTCGGCACGACTGATTTCACCTATGTGCAACAACTGCTTGGAAACATCGATTCCCTGAAGCCCGATTTCAACAAGCTGCCTAGAAAGTTCGAGTTGTTTAGCGGCCCTCAGAGCTCGTGTGTACACAATACGGACGTCGGTAAGAACGCGTTGACGCTGGGCGACCCAAGCCTGCTCCAATGCTGCAACCTCATGTAACACAATTGAACGATTCAATCGCAGCTTTTCACTCCGTACAACTTCCTGCTGCACGAGGACACCATATTGTTCGGCGCGACCGCTGCTACCTAACTGCTGAAAATCGAAACCAACCTCCGGATTCGATCGTAATCCCGCTTGATACGCACGCCCCTTTGCAGCTGCAATTTGAGCACTTGCTCGCAGGATCGAAGGATTCGACTTCGTCGCAATAAATTCCAACGATTCGACTGTCANTCCATTTGTCGGTTTTCGTGCCACTGACTCTGGTGTGATCTGGTCGACAGAGCCAGAATTGGTGTTTTGCGTTACACCATCGTGCGGACCATCCTCCAGCAGGCGTTGAAGCGTTCCGTCGATTTCAGCGGGAAAGGCAAGAGGCTTCGCTGCAATCTGCACTGCAGATTGATCTGTTTCGGGTGCCGACCGTTCGACAAGCAGCGAACCACTACGGCCAGAACGGTTGACCTGTTGTCCTAAAAGCAATGGCGAAGAGGCGAATACAGAACAGGCGAATACAATGATGCCAGTCAGGATGGGCAAAAAAATCAGTCGCAGGCGACATTCGTATTTCGATCGCATGGCCGACCTCTGGCAAATCAAATGCACAATGACGGACAACTTCGATATTGAGAGTGAAGCGTCTCCAGCAACGGTTACACTGCGGGCCTACCTGTTGAGGCTCGGTCCTTGATACCAATCAACTTTAGTCATGGCGAAGCCTGACAGCGATTAACCGACCAAGAACANCGCCAAAACCAGTTTTTGGTTACTGGGAAAGACAAGAATGAGATATCTTATGATCTCGGCCTTGACTCCATACCTAGCCTTCTTTGACATCATGCAACAAAAAATCAATCCCCACGGCACTGGCACTCTATTGCTAGCCTTTGCATTTCTTGCCTTCTCGCAGACCTCAGATCTGTACGGTCAAGACGNATCATCGAAGGGTTCCCAAGCGAAAAGTCGGCCGAATATTCTTTGGCTCTTTGCCGAAGACACCTCGCCGTGGATGGGTTGCTATGGTGACCCGATCAATCAAGGTGCGACTCCCAACATTGATTCNCTAGCAGCGNGGGGCGTGCTTTTTTCTCGTGCTTTTGTNCCAGCNCCGGTTTGCTCNGCTTGNCGTTCNGCATTGATGGGNGGNCAAAANCAGATTCGCTTCAATGCNCACGAGCATCGNTCATCTCGAGGNCCAGCAAAGCTACACCTGCCTGACCATATGAAACTGCTTCCGCAGTTAGTGAAGGAAAGTGGTTACTTCACATTCAACCTCGGGAAAACCGACTACAACTTCGTCTGGGACAATNCNGCAACCTATTCTCTGGANCAAAATCAAAGGCATCAAATTCCATGGGANAAATTGAGCNAGAATCAACCNTTTTTTGGNCAGATCCAGACAGCNGGNGGNAAGAACAATACCACCAAATTCCCCGCNTCTCGCAAGGTCGACCCAGCAACGGTCACGGTTCCTCCCGACTATCCCCAAAATGATCTTTATCGATCCGTTGTCGCCCAGCATTATGACGCGATCCGAAAAGACGATGACTTCATCGGCAACGTGCTCAAAGGGTTGAAGGAGTCAGGACTCGCCGACAACACCATCGTTGTCTACTTCGGTGACCACGGCGCGAACAACTTGGTCCGCCACAAACAGATGCCGACTGAAGGTGGCCTCCGTGTTCCTTTTATCATGGCTGGTCCAGCGCCTTACGTTCCGGCCAATGCTGTTCGTGACGACTTGGTGAATTTATTGGANCTGTCAGCAACCACCTTGGCATGGGCAGGAGTCCCTCGCCCAAACTGGTACGAAGGGCAAAATCTGTTTGACTCAAAACTCGTTCCGCGCAGCTCCGTTTTCGCAGCCAAAGACCGACTCGACCACACCATTGATCGGGTACGCACAGTCCGCACCCACCGATACCGTTACACTCGTAATTTCAAAACTGATCGAATTCTNCTGCAACCACAGTACCGGGATTCCAAGGACTACGTTCAAAATCTCAGAGAAATGTATGCAGATGGAACACTGCCAGCCAAGTTGAGTGAGATTTACTTTGGTGAGCGACCAGCGGAAGAACTTTACGATGTCATCGAGGACCCAAGTCAAATCAAGAACTTGGCAACTGACCCGAAACACGCGGCAGTACTCAAAGAACACCGATCACTGCTCGAGCAGTGGGTTGCTCAGGGCGATGCTGGCGCAGGCGAAGAATCGGATGAAGAAATTGCTTACCAAGGACAGGAACACAAATGGGGAACAGGCGTGAATCCTGAGTATGAGGTAGTCCGTGTCGATAACGATGGCGACGGGCTCTCAGATACATGGGAAAAGGTAAATGGACGCAATCCTTCGGACGGCAAGATGCTATTCACATTTGATTGTGGTGGTTGGCAGACAGAAGGCTGGACTGGCTCACCTGACCTCGGCAATATCGCAGGTGCCCAAGGTTATCTTGACTTTACCCTTGGCAAACAGGAATCGAGTTTGCATCGACGCGGACTCAAGCTTTCCGCTGAAAAAAATCGAGGCGAATTTACAATCCTCGCTCGCGCAGATCACGACATCGTCTTGCAGCTAGTTGCAACTTCCGACAGCAAGAAAGCGTCGAACGGAATTGTGGGCGAGATCCCAGTCAAGAAGGGCGGCCAATGGACAACTGTTTCCATTCCGTTGTCTGGAAATGAAGGATGGCAAGGTTTGATCACTGAACTTGAGTTGAGGCTCCAAGGTCCCGTGGGCACGTTGGTCGAATTCGACTCCATCTCGATCCCCTGAACAAACTGTTTCGGCAAAGATCGCGGAAGCCGTCGCGGGCCACCTACCCCCCGCTGGGGAAGTGTGACCTGGGCGGTCCACTTTGTCACACCCTGCAAACAGGTCCGCGACTCACCCTAGAGAGATACAAGTTCTCTCAACAAGGTTGGAACGTTGCAAATACGCCATTTGGGGGTGGATTTGCAGCAGGCATGAGCGGTTACACAATGAGACAGTCGCGTCCAGGAAGGCCGCTGATCAAGCTGTTTCGGTCCATTCTTTTCGGAAGGGGTGTTCAGATTCGAAATCGAGTGCATAATTCCGACTCCTCGGTGAGGCCACTGCATGATGCTGGGTCTGCTTCCCGAGCTCTGTTTTGGCTACTGATCGTGAAATTTTGAACTTCGCCAACGGTCAAATCCTAACATTGCGGAACACAAATCAGATGTTATCAATGTCCTCAGGACGCATGATCGCTGTTTTAGTCGCGTTTTCGGTGCTATCAGCGCTGCGCGAGTCTCCTGCGTATGGCCAATCCCCAAATGAGCTCACAAAACCGGTTCAAAAGCCTTCTGCCCTGCGGCAGGGGGATTCTGTTGGCGTTTTCTATGTCACGAAAGTAGCCGGAGCTGAAGATGACGGTGTGCAACCCGGCGAGCAACTCTGCTACCGCTGTCGCTACGGATCCAGCCCGATGGTCATGGTCTTTGCCCGACGAACGGGCGGCCGTGTCACTGAGTTGGTAAGGCGGATTGATCGAGCCGTGTTTTCAAATCGAAAACGGCGTCTCAAGGGCCTCGTGACCATGCTGGGAGACAGCACACCCGCCGTGAAAGCCGCTGCTGGGGAAGTTGCTGCGGCAGCAAAAGTCGAGCACGTGCCGGTCGTGGTAGCAAAAGAGGTAAAAACAGGTCCATTGAACTACAAGCTGCCGGCCGATGCTGAGGTGACGGTAGTTGTTGCAAAAGACAGTCAAGTGGTGAAGACGCACACGTTCACATCTGAAAAGGTTGACATAGCCGCTGTCATGAGTGAGGTCGAAAGGATTCTCGAGTAACGCCTAGAGGCTCCCCGAACAGGCCGCTGCCTCGCCTGCCACTACACTCAACAACAAATCCAAAATAGCTCTCCATGTGATTTCGGTGTCTCCTGCGGGTCCCGTCATGGTGCCGCAGAGAACTGGCTTGCCNTCCATCATGATTATGGTGGAGACAGTCTTAGCAGCTCGGACGAAAGCCCCACCCAGCGTGCCAAACGAATCGCTGACAGTATCAAATCGGGCATGCGAAAACCAGAAAATGTTTACGCGGTGGCCCAGACTTGTCTTCCTTGCCACAGAACCTCAGCTAAAAAGTTCGTCAATTGTCAGTGAACACACTGCAGGACGCCTTAAATTTGAATTTGTTTCGTGGAGCCAAGGTCTGATTCGCAACAACCTTCTCAGATCAGATTGGAAAACCAACCGATTCAGTTCTCCCGAGCGACTTCGCCTGATGTTCGTTGCAGGAATGATTGCTGAAGTAGAAGCAAGCCTGAGACCGACAACGTCTATCATCGCCCCTCGTTATCCAACCCACAGCGAAGCAGCCTCTATCACAGACAGCGAATTTGATCGATCGTAATCGATACGATGCCGCGGCCATGCGTCGCCAGCACGATGTTNAGTTGGATAAAGCGACCTCACCAAAACTNACTTGTCCATCGGAAATTTGATCGGTCGGCCCTCGAATCCCCGCCCTTAGGGAAAATATCGAGTATTTCTGGCTCAAAGCGTATCGCGGGATTGCAATCACCCAACCGACAGGACAGGGTGTTCTTGCTACATTAACGCGGTCCAGCCGCCGCCCCTTTCACCTCGCAACCCATCCAACGCAGCGAATGCACGAATCCATTTCGTATCGCTGGGCAAAGCAAGTCACCCGATATTGGTGGATCATCCTCACCGTCTGGTTTCTGGGCGCCATCCTGATTCGCAGCGTCGCCCCCGCATGGAACGACGTNGCCTACGATGGTGACTTTGAGTACTTGCCAACGAAGATGAGCAGTGTTGCTGGTGGACACCTGCTGGACGAGGCATTTCCAGACGTCCGAAGTCGCAGCCAAATCGTACTNGTGCTCGGACGCACAACGGGTGAACTAACAAAGCGTGACGAGATCGTCGGNCTTGATCTACTCAGGCGGCTCTACCATCGACTTGGCGAGNTCAGCTGGCAACGTGCCATNGAATACGGNTACGCCGGCGGTCCGATTCAGGAAGACACTAAATCAGCGCAATGGATCAAGCTGGCACGCGAAGCCTTCGACCACTCCATCGCAGTCGATGAATCGTTCTATGAACGTCTCTCAGACCAAGTTCCATCGGATGCTCCGAACTTACGTGAACCAAGAATGGCAATCGCCTACTGGGACCGCGGCAAACTGTTGGAAGCGTTAGAAGAACCAGAAGAGGATGTGGGTCGTGATTTCGAGGCCGCTTTGGTGTTTGTTCCAGACCTGCCAAAAATTGCTGTGCCCATCGCTGACCGCGACCTCACCGGTTGGAAAGCACTGCTGGACATTCTGGGTTGGGATGACCAGCTAATCGGTGCCAGCCTAAAACAGGAAGGGGCACAGCTTGCGGTGATGCAACTNTCCTCAGAGCTCGCGGCGACAGGCAANATTGAAACTGTNGAGGTNGTCCACGAATTGCTGGACGATGTTCGCAACTACAGCATGCAATACACAGACCCGGGCCTGCAACTGTTGATGACGGGATCCGCNGCGATTGGTGGCGAGACATTGCTGGCTGCCCGTGATGCCATTCAGTACACCGAGTGGATCACGGTCGTGATGATTCTGCTCATTCTTGCCATNGTTTATCGAGCCCCATTGCTGGTCGCCGTCCCCATGTTATCCATCGGGGTAGCCGTGGTTGTCTCAGCTTCCCTTGTCACACTTTTGACTCAGGGTTCGATCAATGGAACTCTTCCTGGACTGGACCTCCGGGTATTCACGACCAGTCGCATCTTTGTCGTGGTGATCCTGTTTGGTGCCGGGACTGACTACTGCCTGTTTTTGATTGCCNGNCTACGCGAGGAAGCAAGCAAAGCTCCGTGGGATCAGGCATGCACCAATGCGCTTTCAGGAGTGATGGGCGCTTTGATTGGCAGTGCCATGACCACGGTTGTCGGTTTAGGCATGCTCTGGATCGCAAGCTTTGGAAAATTCCATTACACCGGTCCAGTCATCGCAATCTGCTTGCTGGTGGGGCTACTGGTTTGCACCACTTTGACGCCTGCTTTACTCAGAGCGATTGGACCAAAGGTATTCTGGCCGACACCCATCAAAATCAATGACTCTGGACCACTGACGGTATACGGCAAGACAAAGGCACAGGCACGATCCTCCACTGAAAACCTTTGGAACTGGATTGCCCTGACACTNACCAGGTATCCGCTTACCACACTGATTTTTGGAATCGGACTGCTACTGATCCCGAGCGTTTACGGACTCCGAAATGAGGGTAACGTCACTTACAACCTCAGCGGTCAACTGAACCACTCCGCTCCAAGTCGGCAAGGCTTGCGTCTCCTCGCGCAGCACTTCGACATCGGGGAAATCAACCCCGTCACCGTGTTGCTCGTTCATCCCGAANCCGTGCNNAGAAAAGAGCTCGAAAAACAAATCAAGACACTCGCGGAGAAGCTNTACACACTCGACGGAGTGTCCACTGTCAGAACTGCTGATGATCCTCTGGGTGACTTCCCCCCGGACAGAGACATGAGTTTNCTNAATCGTGATGCGTGGCGGCGAAGGGCACTACAAAATCATCGTTTGGCGCAGCAGTACTTTTTCTCACCGCTCCCTGCGATGGAAAATCGACTCGCTCGACTCGACATCACGATCGATGGGGATCCATTTGCTATGGACACTGCCAAGATCGTCACGGACATTGACAAGTTTCTGCATCAATACGTCGAGCAACCAAATTCCGAATGGGCAGGATCACGAGTTGTTCTGACCGGAACCACACCATCCATCATTGACCTCAGAACCGTCACGCTGCGTGATAACCAGCGAATCAAGATTGCTGTCGTGCTGGCCGTNTTTCTTGTNTTGCTACTAGTCATACGCAAACTTGGGCTCTGTCTTTACCTGATCGCAACCGTGTTGATCAGTTACTACGCGACCTTGGGTCTCACACTGATCTTTTTCCAATACGTATATGGCTCGGACTTTGTTGGTCTGGACTGGAAGCTACCACTATTCCTGTTTGTCATCTTGGTAGCAATTGGACAGGACTACAACGTCTATCTGGTAACCAGAATCGTCGAGGAGCAGAAAAACCTGGGTTGGATATCAGCTCTGAGACGGGCGATCACCAAAACCGGCGGAATCATCACGGCATGTGGACTTGTGATGGCGGCTACATTTTTCAGCATGACCTCTTCATCGTGGTTCCCAACCGTTGCAAGTTGGTTTGGTTACTACAACGAATCCGGTGCCACCTCGCTGCGCGGCATCACTGAGCTTGGCTTTGCGTTGGGACTGGGCGTACTGATCGACACTTTTTACGTGCGTGCGATTCTCGTCCCAAGTTTTGTCGCCACCTTGGGACGTTTTTCGCGGCGTGAAATCTCTGCTGGTCCAAATTCAAAGACAGAACCCAAGCCAGAAACGTGAACCGAAATCACGTTGATCCTCAATCAACCCGCGACCACGATCACAGNGAATTGAACGCACTGTCACGTGATCAATCGCCAACACCTAAATCGTCATCCAGAGAATTGAGGATCAGTTCCAGCTCGTTCTCCTCGTGTTTTTCAAACACGCGTCGAAATGAATCCAGCTGCTGAATGAAACGACTGACCTGTTCCGGTCTGTCTGAGCAGACTTCAGACACTTGATCAGCCAAATCACGAATAGCTGCAAAAAGAAAAGGATGTTCGCTTCGCAGCACTTCCGCAGTCACGCTCAAGTGGGGCGATGAAACAACCGCATCATCGAAATAGCCGTAAGCTTCTTCCAACGAAAAGTGCAAGGCCAGCTGATCCCTCAAATCACTCATGAGTGTGATGAGTTTGGGCCAGTGATTTGCCGCCGTCTGTTGGTGACNGGTGATCGGNGTGANCTNGTCCAACAGCATTTTCAGNTCCTGNTTATCATCCTTNATGTCTTTCANGAATGCGGCATTTACCGCCAGCCTGCGAGTACCAGTTTTACTCTGAGTCGCCGTNCCACCTTCTGAAGATATNTCAAACTGTTTCATATCGACCTCCTCAATCGANCAGNCTNTATTTTACTCCNGCGNCTGGTCGAATGCGAANTTTTTTCTCACACGTTTGAAATCGTAAATGGCATTACGTTTGAAATTGTTTTTTCCCCCAATTGGACTGCCAGCAAGCGATCAACCCCCAAAGCTACTCCCGCACATTGAGGGAGACCGGAACGCATTGCTTCAAGCAGTGGTACTTCTACAGGCAATGGACAGCGACCCGATTTTTCACGTTTTTCATTACTGGTACGAAAGCGTTCTACCAAGACATCAGGGTCACGCAATTCGTCATAACCATTGGCCAACTCTATGCCGGCTACGAAAAGTTCAAAACGTGCCGCACATTGATTATCTTGCGTCGAAGCCTTTGCCAATGCAGCCTGACTGAGTGGATAATCACGCACAATCACCGGACTGTCATGCCCAAGTTTTGGTTGAATCACAAGACTCAGAATCAGATCCAAGATACCATCGCGATCTTCTGCAATCGAAATCGCCAGCGAAGAATCGATCGCTTCAGCATATTCCAGGAGTGTCGAAATGGGCGCATCGATGGGATCAAACCCACAGTGATCGTGAAACAATTGTCGATACGAATGAACTTCAAAATGATCTTCCTTCAAAATATCGCACGCCAACGCACCCAGAATTTCAATTCCCTGTTCTACATCGGCTCCCAGTTCATACCACTCAAGCATGGTGAACTCCAAATCATGCTGCTCTCCCTGCTCACCGGCACGAAAGACGGGGCCAAGGCTGTAAATGGAAGGCGCACCAGCTGCCAACATGCGTTTCATGGCAGCCTCCGGGGAAGTTTGCAAATAATAGAATTCTTGCCCGTTGCGTGGACTCAACTGAAATTCACGAGTATCAACACGCAAGGGATCAATATAGGGATCAATCACACAATCCGTTGACAAACAGGGTGGCTGAACCTCAAAAAAGCCCCGTTGATCAAAGAACATACGAAGGTTTCTCAACAATTCTGATCGCTCACGGAGCCGAAGCAAATTGGGCAGATAACAGTCTTTCATGGTGTAACATGGCTACTGAGGGTTTTGGTGGCTTGCGTCGAGCCCTGCGAGCAGGCAAGATCGCCTTCATGGAACTAACTTACCCGCCCAGCATTTGATCGACCATCGTCTTCATGAGCAGCGATTCTCCGGCTAACCGATACGCACGACAAATTCAATTTGCCCCCATTGGGTCCGAGGGCCACCAAGGCATTACCGGTTCGCGGGTCGCGGTCTTGGGTGCTGGCGCTCTGGGAACCGTGGCCGCAGAAATACTGGCCCGCGCTGGCGTTGGTAAACTTGTCATCATCGATCGTGATGTTGTCGAATGGACCAATCTGCAACGACAAGCACTGTACATCGAACAGGATGCGATCGACGGGCGTTCCAAAGCTGATGCCAGCTGCAATCGACTCAAAGCCATCAATAGCAATATCGAATTACACCCTGTGGTCGCCGATGTTTCATCCGGAAACATCTGTGACATTCTGAATGATGTCGATTTGGTGATCGACGCCGCTGATAATTTTCTAATTCGTTTCCTTCTCAATGACTGGTCTCTGAAGACCAAGACGCCTTGGGTGCATGGTGGTTGCGTGGGAGCGGTTGGACAAGTTCGGCTATTCACCGGAGAGGGGCGGCCTTGTTTTCGTTGCCTCGTCCCAGAGCCTCCCCCTGCCTCAGCTGTGGACACCTGCGACACCGCTGGCGTAGTCGGGTCTGCGACGCACACCGTTGCGAGCCTGCAGAGTACAGAAGCGATTAAGTGGTTATCCGGAAATCGCCAACATGTGCATACCTCCCTGTTGTCGATCGATCTATGGAGCAATCGCTTCCGTGAATTAAACATCTCGCCTTCATTGAGCGATTCCTGCCCAGCCTGCGGGAATGACGAATATCAGTTTTTGGAAGGTGACCGAACAGTTCAGTCTGAAGCTGCGGCCACCTTATGCGGACGTGATGCTGTTCAGATCGCTGGAAGCCGCGATGCGGAAATCGACCTGACACTAATGGCGGAACGCTGGAAAAATGTTGGTCGCGTACAGGCCAACCCATTCTTTGTACGTCTGTTCCCGAACGACACCCACAGTTTAACCCTCTTCCGGGATGGCCGCGTTGTCATCACAGGCACATCAGAAATCAGTGTCGCAAGAACCCTGTACGACCGTTTTGTGGGAGGATGATGTGGAGACGCGAGCACATTTGAATCAACTACTTCACGGTAGTCGATAGTAAGAGAGA
>PAUV01000056.1 GCA_002712845.1 Rhodopirellula sp.
CCGCATCAGCTTGTTCCGCATCAGCTTGTTCCGCATCAGCTTGTTCCGCATCAGCTTGTTCCGAAACAGCTTGTTCCGAAACGGGCGCAGCGTCAGACTCTTGACCGGCAGCAACCTGCATCGCTGCCCCGACACGATGCCAACCCACGTTGTGATTGAACGCGACGATTAAAAAAACGATTGTCAGTAGATTCCAGCGCATCATTGTCCCAGCCGCCAATTTCCCGCGTTCTGATAAAGCGAAACGATGTCGGATCCCATCCCCACCAGTTCCCGCCGATAAGCGTACGACTCCACCATTTGCCACAAGGGCAAGACAGGAAGTTCATGATGAGTAATCGAGTGAAGATCCAGTAATCGATCCCGCACTTCACGCCAATTCTTGGCGTGCTCAAGTTGTCTTAAGCCGAGCCCCACAAGTTGGTCTTCACTGCCGGCAAGACCCTCAGGTCCAAGCACCCGCCTGGCGTCAATGATCGGCTCCCATACTGCAGCCGAAACGTAAACGATATCGGCGATATCCTCATCCGGTTTCGGGAAGGTTCGGCCCACAGGAAGTTGCACCAACTCTACCTCCAGTCCCAGCAGCTTCCACTGCGTGCTGATTGCCTCACAGGCAACCCGCGAAAGATTATCGGGCGGAAAGGCCAGCCGTATCGGTTTCAAATCCGGCATTTCAAATTTTTTGCGTGCAGCCATTGCCTTCATCTGATTCGTATTCATCGCCAGAAGAAGCTTTGCCAACGGTGGCTCATAAGGTCGCGGCTCGATTTTTTCATCGTAGCCATACCCCAATGGATCATTGAGTTCGATACCGGCGGGGAATGGACCGGAAAGCACACGGCAGCCCTCAAACTCGAGACCTTCCAGTAGTTCACCTTTCAAAATGTCCTGTCTGTTAATCCCGTATAGCAGAGCACGTCGAAACGTTCTTTCGGCGATATACGCATGATCAGAACACGGCACCAACATGTGGACCGTAGGCAACGGGTAATTTGCTACCTTGATCGACTTGCTGCGTTTCAGCCTTACAGCGTCAGCGGGAAACAGTTGATCCAGCACGTCGACTTCACCTTGCAGGAGAAGGTTGACTGCGTCTGCCGCAGAAGCACATCGCACTTCGACAATTTCACGCGGCTGCGTCTCTGTTTTCGGAGCGCCCGAGAGTACATACCGAACTTCATCGTCACCAACTTCCTGTCGGCGATAATCACCAGTTGGTGAAAGTGGCTTATCCCCAAACCAACTACCATCCACTGGGATTTGCAACAGGCTGGTCGGCAGCACATTAGGGCGGCGTAAATTGAAGGAGATCTGTTTAGGGCCTTCCAAGCCAATCGAGTCAACAGCCGCAGCCCAAGGCGAAAAATAATCACTCGAACTAGCCTGAGCTCTCTTGGCCATCACATCCGCTAGAAATGGACCACTTACCTTATCCAGAGGTGGCTGCAATTTCTCAGGCTCAAGCATCAGCTCGAAGTGCATACGATCCGGGCTCATTTCGACCTCTCCAAAGATGAAGTCGTACTCTCCACCTTCGGGCCCAGGGCCCTCCATTTCGAACAGAGTACGATACAACAGACGCCCTGACCTGCGAGCTCCCCAGTTATCGAGTCGCGTTGGCTCCAGCACGGTGGCAGTCTGCAGCACTCCAACATTGATCAATGGATAGATGCGATCTACCAATTTAACGAGTTCGATTCCACCGGAAATATCCGGCTTCAGGTACACACTTTCGCGTGAAAGCTTACGAGCAAGACGATAGTCTTTGGCTTCCAAGGCTGCTTTGGCTTCATTCTGTTTTACAGTCGCCATCCGCAGGAACTCTGCATTCCATTTCTTGATTGATTGCAAATTATCATTCGCATAATCTTTCTCGAGGCGAGCCAGCATCTTCTGGGCCAGATCCAAATCACCGCCGTCCATCAACTGCTGCATCAACTGATCAGTCGTTCGCCCAATTGCACCGAGCACGTCGGATCGTTTGTATTCGGGCGCGTACCGTCGCAGTTCTTCAAGCATTGCCAGAGTCGGGCCCAACTCCTTTCGCTTCGCACGGGCGATTGCATCCAACCAAAGGAACTCGCATCGCAATTCTCGCAATCCGGCTCGGTTCGGAAAGTCTCGAATCAGGACAGACATGAAGGGGTAAGCCCCCTTAAAGTCACCGCGTTGGATCCGCTCTTTCGTCTCGCGTTCGAGACGTTTTTCCCAAAAATCGATGTCCTTGATATCAGTCCATTTGGCCGTGAAATCTTTTCCTTCAATGCCTAGGACGTTTAGCTTCAACGAACCGCTTCTGTCCGCAGGCATGCTTCTGCCGGGCAACTGCAACAACAGCACCTTGGCCCAACCACCACCTGCTTTATCGGTCAAAAAGAGAAGATCATGCGGCTCTTCTTGCAACAGCTCAAGTCCGGGATCACCGGGTTCACCCTGCTGCGCAAAATTGATTAATTGAGCATTCACTGGCCGAGCGCAGGGCCACACGGTCAGCCCAATGACCAACAGACAAAGCAAACTTGTAATTCGTATGCTCATTGAAGTATTCCAACTGAACAATGGGAAAGGTGTGAACTCAATTAGTTGGCAGGGACAGGGGTCCGGTAAATGACACCCTCAGTGCCAGGCACCACCAGCACGCCATCATCGNCCAGTGGTGTAGCAGAAACTGGCTGGCCCAAATCGGTTGTCCCAGTCACAGTTCCAGTTTCAGGATCAAACACGATGATCCAGCCAGCCTTCCCTGCCAGCACGATCCTGCCATCACTCATGATCGGCTTACCGACTGGCAAACCAGCTGGAGTTGGAATCTGGTACAACGCTTTTCCCTCTGCATCAATCACTCGCAACTGTGAGTCATCAGTCTGATAGAGACCGTAATCACCGACTGCGACCGGTCCCCATACCACTCGGCCGTCGAGCAAAGTTTTAAATTTCGGCTTCAGACTAACGATATCAAAACCAACGATGAAATCAGCTGCTGGACCAGCCGTGGCACCCACGACTGTGTTGCCCACTCCTGCAATTTGATCTAGCAGGTCAAACTCAAGATCCGTGGAAGCAAGTTCCCGAATCTGATCACCTACGCGTAAGCGGTACATCTTCTTGCGGCTATCAGCGAGAACAACTTGGTCGGGATCACTGGGCAACGTGAGCGAGTTAGTCCAATTGACTTCTTTGTTTGGATCACTNGCAGGTTGGAACGGCGTTCCAATGGTCTTTCCAGTGCGCCAATCCATCAGCACAGCCCTNCCGTTATTCANTGGCAAAAACAANCCACCTCCCGCCACNACTCCGCCGTCTGTTGGCTTTCCAGCTGAGAAGCTCATNGTTAATTGCCGAAGCTTACCTAGCTCTCGCTGCGGCTCGTAAACGATGATTGACTGACCATCGACTTGGTTCAACATCAGACTTCGACTCTCGTCGATGGCGATTGGTTCTTCGAACCTGATCGCTACTGACTTCTCACCCGGGTTTTCGATGGGACCATCGGTCGACCCTGCTTTTTCAGCCTCTGCATCAATTTCAAACAGGGCGGCCTGCGTGGTGACACTCTGCAGTGCATCGCTGCCCGGTGGCTTGCTCAACAAAGCGACAGGTACTCCAACATCAGTTCGCCAGATTTCATCTCCAGTTTTGGGATCGGCGGCGGTGACACGAATGGCCGAGGTGCCCCGCAGAACCCTTGCATACACCAACGCATCATCTGCCGAGTAGGGCTTCCCAATGAATGTATCAAACTCATGCTTGATCCAATCACGAATGACCCGACCGGTATTGATCTGCAACTCATAACGACCAATTCTCGTACCAGTGATCCACATTTGACTTCGTCCCACAGCCATTTGTGTGGGTGTAGGTTGCTCGTAAAACGGTGGCAGTTTCGCNGCCTCGGTCACCTGATTAGTTTCCGCCGTCGGTTCAATGTCATACACCACGACCTCACCCAGATCAGTCAATACGATCAGTCTGCGCCCCTGAATGATTGGTGGGACACGAACGTTTCCGGTGAGCCGGAAATTCTGGGTTTCCTGAACCTGCCCACCAGTTTCGTTAACGCGAAGCACCCTGAGGTTTGCATAGGCACTGCCAGAATTAACAATGACAAAAACATGGCCTAGCAGTGGAACAGGTGGAACACTGACAGTTCCCGGCTCATGGCCTACGTAGAAACTTTCGACACAGGATCCATCACGTGTATTGAGCAGATACAGATTACTATGATCGCCGACGACGTAAGCCTTTTTAGCTCGATCATCCACACCGGGCGCAACATCGAGATTCTGAGGAACTTGGGAAACCCATTTTGCGTCACCACTTTCGACGTCCAGACAGATCACACGGCCAGAATTCGTGGACACATAGATTTCATCACCGTTACTGATCGGCTGCCCAAACGGCTCGCCTACTTTTGTTCGCCACAACACACGGCCATCATCTTCGCTGCAGCGCAAAACTTCTAATGTCGAGGATTCACTTAGCAGCACGCCATCTTCGAGCCGCAAAGGTGGCAGTTCTTCCGAATATCCAACAAATTTTCGCCATCTCAGTTTTCCGTTCTCACCGTCGAACGCCAAGATCGACCCACCAGCTCGGAAGTAAAGAGTGACTCCACGCAACTCGGGAGCAACCTTTCCTGCCAAGGTGGTTAACAGCACTGACTCCGCACCACCATCTTCTACCACCGCATCACCAACCTCTGGCAAATCCGCTGACGGTTCAACCAAACTCTGCTGAATGTCACTGGCTTCCAAAATCAACTTGACGAGTCGCTCATTTTCCCTCAGGTCGGGGAAATTTCGCAGGAGTGCAGTACGGGTATCGTACGCATCTTTGGTATTCTTCCCAGCGAGCGAAGTCATCATCGATTCCTCAGCCTTATCGAGACTAATATTGCGATTAATATCACGCTCGACACGGGCTCGGTCCTCCTCCAAGGACAGTAATTTTCCTTCCAGATTCGTACGATCGGAAGCAGACATGTAAGCGGCGTTGTTCATCAGTTCCCGCTGCTCATCAAGTATTGCGAGCAGTTCCTGCTTTCGAGCCGTCTCTTTCGCGCGGCCTGCGGCCGAGGCAAGGTTTTGAGCAATTTTCACCATGAGAAGGGCTAAGTTCGATCGCTCTTCATTCATACCCTCCTCTTCAGCAATCGCTGGCAGCTTTTCTTTCGCGAGATTCACTGCCTGTTCTGGCTCCTGCTTGAACTCTGCAGCCTTATAAAGCTCAGTCATTGTGATACGCGTGCGTGCCAACGATGAGTACTGATGCTCATCGCCGAACATTTCGAGGAACGCGACATAGTCGCCCTGGGCATTTTGGTAAGTGCCGTCGTCGTAAGCTGAATTCGCTCTCGCAATGAAGGCATCAGCATCTTCCCGACCCAGAATCGCCAAACCAGCTCCCAGAATCAGCAAGAAAAGAATGATAATCGCGACATAGCCGTAGATTTTGAACGAGTCCCAAACCGTCTTGGGCTCCTCAGGCCGTTTTCGCGAAGGCGTTGGCCTTTCACGAGGTGTTTCCTCTGACATCCCACCACCAATTGCCTCGACCCCAACCGCAGCCACTTCTACAGGAACGGCTTCCGCTTCGAATACGGGGGTCGCAACAGGCTCAACTGGTGTGGCATCCTCCACCACGACTGCAACTTCGTCTACACCGACTGTCAAATCTGAATCCGCAGCCGTCTCAGTAACCGGTTCCTCATATTCGCCACTACGCAATTCACCAATCAATTTGGTCGCCTGGAAATGCGTCAGCTGCCCATTGTCAACGAGTAGTTTGGCCACTGCCTCAGGCGTGATTCGCGTACCGCTTTGCTCCAATTGTTCGCGAAGCGCTTCGATGATCTCCTGATCAAGCAATCCCAGTCGCTCTATGCGGTCGATCAATTCGTTTGCAAGCATGTCTTTGTCGGTTTCTACAGTGAAAAATTATCAGTCAATGGTTTCTGCTTTGGCACCACCAGGGTTCCATCCGGGCTAATGCTGTTGATCAAGGCAAAATGGGGTTCGATGAGTCATCAGGTTTGTTGTCTGGTCATCAATAAAATTCCTCAACTTGCACGACTTCCAATTCGGCAAAGCCAGCAATGGTTCCTGCATCCATGGCATCGACCAACGAATGCAGCTTTGCCATTTCATGGACCTTTACGTTGAGCCGCATCGCGTCTTTGCTGGCAGACAGTGCTTCCTTGAAAGTCCTAATCAACCCCTGCTTTCCGACCGTTTCGCGTTCCCAGTCCTGCGCGATCACAAGAAAGCCACCGAATTCGTCAACCTCAACCTCAATCGTTTCCAACTCATCATCTTCTTCATCAGTGACCTGGGTGCTCGGAGCGTCGGTCTGCTGACGTGGCATTTCAATTGATTTCTGCAAACTGAAGGCGGCCGTCACCATAAAGAAGATCAAGAGCAAGAACGTGACATCAACCATCGGAGTCATGTCCATCTCTTCTTCAGGACGTTTCTTCCGGATCAAGACCTCATCAATTTCATCTTCATCTTCCTCTTCAGCAGCTGCAGAACTCGCTGCCACCGAGGCCGCAGTTGCGGATTCCCGCGATGCCACACCTCGTGTCTTATCTTTTTTATCTACGGACTCAACGGCGATAGGTTCGGCAGCAACAACTTCCGCTCTTCGTTCACCTGCATCATTGCCACCAGCCAGACCAGATTCAACTTCCGCCCCAATCGACTTGTCCGGCACAGGCACGACCGCGTCACAGCTAGGGCAACGCACACTACGTCCTGCCAACCGATCATTGACGTGGTGGCTAGCCCCACACTCCGAGCAACTGACTTCGATCGACATAAAAATAAACCCAATTTCTATTACGCATCCAACGTTTCAATACACAAACGTTCCCAGCTTTGGAAAGAAAGCAAAGGAACGATTTCAAGCTGCTCAATCAGACTCCGATACGTAGTCGCCGCAGCATCACAAAGGCCCTCATCGTCGGGCGTGGATCGCGTGACCGACCCTCATTTTTCTGTCATTGCTCTTTCACGGCAATGTAAGTCGAATCCAGATCTTCGAAAGCATCTCCGATGATTTTCTGAACGCGTGTTACCTTTCCAACCTTCACATTCGCATCTCCAAACAGCATGACATGCTGTTTGCTGTCCCCCAACGATTTCTCGAGTTCCTCTGTGATGTACTCGATGATTTCGGTTTCCTGAATTTCCTCATCGGTACTGAAGTTGGAACCATCCATTCGCGACAGGATGACCTCGTCACCCCCACTCGGGTTAATAAAAATGACTGCGGAATTTTTGGCGGCGATCGCGAGACCATTATCTGCCTCGGGAATCGTACCGATCTTTGTTGGATCCATCGTTGAGCACACAATGAAGAAAATCAACAACAGAAACGTAATGTCGATCATGGGCGTGATGTCCATCTCATCGTCGTCGCGTTTCTTGCGAGGCAACGCAAAGTCATCCTCGTCGTCTTCTATCAGATTTGGGTTATCACTCATCTTTCAGTCAAATTGGTATCAGAAGTTTCGCGTTTGATCATTCCCAGTCTTCACCTCGCTGAGAAGAAGAATGGGTACCGTTTCACCGACTCAAGCTTCACTCCACACGGGACTGCGAAGTCATAGGCTCAACCGTTGACGCTGCTGTGCCACCGCGTGAAGACGAATACTTTGCCAACGCTTCCCGGTAGACGGTCATAAAACGGACCAGGCCTGCGCCGACGAGGTCTTCCATCTTTGCAATTCTAATATTGACGTTCGCAACCAAAATCATGAGTGGAATAGCAATGGCCAATCCACACGCGGTGGTGCGAAGGGCAATGTTAATATCCGACGCCAAAGCGGACGGCTCAACAGACTCAGATGTCGCAAGCGTTTCAAATGCTCCCATCATTCCAAAGACGGTTCCAAACAGTCCAATCATTGGAGCACTCTTGATTACAGTACTGACCCAACTGAGCCGGTACTCAACATCACTCATTACATCGCGTTGAAAGCGGTCCATCACGAAAGTCCGGGCCTTCTTGTAACCCATCTCACGATGCTCAACGGCCATCCCGACAATCTGGGCGACCGCACGCTTGTCACCATCGCAATATTCGGTGACGCCCTCAAAATCTCCACCAGCGAGCATCTGTTCAACATCGTCCATGAAGAAATCTTGCTCTTCCTCGGACTTAAAACGCTTCTGATTCACCCGTGACCAGACAATGACAATGCAATACAACCCCCAAAGAGCGACGCCAGCAAGAGCACCGTAAGTAGCATTGGAGATAATTTCGAAAAGGGACATTTCAGCAAGTAGCATCGGCGGTCAGTTCCTTAACTTCGTAGCCAGAAATATTAAGTTCATTGTGATGAGCGTTCAGACCATTCACTGGGGTCTGATTGCATTTTGAAAAGTAACGAGCGTCATCAACGCCCATCAGGATCAGAGGCAACCCAAAACGGGAATCGAGGTGATGGATGACCGTAATTGAGGTGATCCAGTTACCTGTTTCTCGCGGTTGGCTCCTAACAGCATATTCGAGTTGAGTTTTTCCTACTTGGTTCGACGGGCCCTGAACTGCAATTTTGGACAAATCTCGCAGTTTCGGGGGGGACTCGTAGGGGTGAATCGTCGATTCCCCCCTGTCGGCAGTCGATCCTTCGCTCCTCTCCGTTCCTCAGTTCCAGTAACTTGCGTCTTATCAGATCACCTCAAACCATTGGACGAATTGGTCATTGATCCCCTCTTCGTCGCCGATGATCGGTGACATTCCTCACGCGACCGCACCGCAATCGCTCACCTCTCACAAGGGCGAGCGTACGAAGCGACCGCAACCATTTTACCTTTTTGGTTTTCGATAACGTTGACTCGTGACCTCAAATTTGTAGCCGCGTCCATCTGCTTTACTCTCAAAGACTGTTTTCGCGATTTGAGTCACGGAGTTGTATCCCTTTGATTCCCAGTAAGCCTTTTCGATTTGGGCCAATTCATTTCCCAACTGCGTTGGAATGAATTTAAGCATTTGACGATTCGGCAGCGGAATACCGGCCTTCCCCAACAACTGCCTATCAAACTGCATCAGAGGACTCGGACTATTCCACATGAAATACAGTCTTTTCTCATCCTCAGTCTTCACAACCCGATATTTCTTAGGGCTGCCTGAAAGATTACTCGCAACATCGACTCCCTGAATCGATCCACCAATCGCTCCGAGCTCAATTTTGTAAAAGTCCAGTTGCTTTGCGTATAAGCCGATATCGCGGGCAGTGAAGTTAAGCTGCCATCGTTCGAATCGCGGGATAATATCCTCACCTTCCCCAGCAGGGCCCGGTGGACGACTGTCTCCCGCCCCTGTTCCCGCCGTCGTTGCGGTTGCCGTAGTATCGGTGGTAACGAGTGTCGCCGCTACTGAACTCACAGCATCCGTCACAGCCTCAATCGTGTCCTGGAGCGTCGGCTCCATTAACTCTTCAACTTCCTCGGCGCCTGGCGGCTCAAAATCTCGCTCGAAGCCCTCGGGATTCTCACCCCGTCCGGCTGGATTCTCAATGATCGGCTCGATCGCACGAGGCGGAAATGCCCAGCGAGTCGTTAGGAAAATAATGACGACCATCAGCGTCAGCGTACCGATGAACAGAATAAGAGCCATCAGAAACGATGTGACCAGATCAAAACGGCTGGTCCGCAATTTCTCACGTTCAGCCGCCCGTTGGTGAACCCGCGTCTCAGCCTGTGTTTGGTCTGATGCGTTTTGGGCTGTCTCATCGGTCGTTTTTTGGCCCATAGCTGATGCCATTTCGAAAACCTATCAATCTGTTCTTAAGTCGAGTCTGCGTTAACTAATTTGATCCTGTGCACGGCCTACAGATCGTAGTCCAAGAACACATATTTTGGATTCATGGTGCGATACCAATCCCGCCACTTTCCCTGAACCTGATCGACCTCGGCCGGAGTCGGATCGTTTGACAAGTCAAATCCGTCGAACCGACGGCTGATAAATCTGAGGCCATCCCTCGCGTAACGGCGTACCGACGTATCAGGATCACTGAGAGCATAGATGAGTGACGGCACAACACGAAGCTCATCACTTTTCCCGAGCAATCGCGCTGCCACTCGGCGGGCCTGCCAAGATTGGCTACCCCTAACCAATCTTTCCAGGCGATCCATTTGTGAAGCCCTCACTGCTGGGTCGGTATCCAACTCAAGATCATCGGGAATTGATTTACCTTCCGTATCGCCGGCACCGTCTTTCTCAAGGATGTCGAGCATATCCGTCACTTGAGCAGCTACAGGACGCCCCTTGATCTGAGTGCCATCAACACGAATGTCAGTGGTGTCTTTGGGCAAGCCGTATCCACCTTGAAGACTACCCTGACTCATCGTGAAGATCGTTTTCTGTGTACTACGGATGAGGAACAGCAGTGCAAAAGCCGTGCTCACAGGAGGTCGAGTTTGTGAACGATCCGTCCATCCCCCATCAGCTCCCTGTGTCTGCTTCAATTCATCAACAACTCGGTTGTACCAGCTAGGACTGAGATCTTTAGGTGAGCCGTTGGCAATTTCGACGAAGCTCTCAAATCTCTCCAGCGTATAAATTCGGTAATAGTACCAGTCGATCCCTGATTTTTTATATGGATTTTTTTGACGCCAACCCCGCATAAAGCCAATAGAACGCTTGATCGGAGTCTCGCTCATGGAGCCCCGTTTACGGCGTTTGACGTTCTTGTCCTCTTTGTAAATTTTGATTGCCTTGGGTAACCCGGGGATTCCTGTATCCGCATCAGCATCCGTGTTACCCCACAACCTCAACGCGTCGCCACCGATCAATAGACTACTTCCACCAGCCAAGGCCATGGAATCAGTCATTTCACGTTTACTCTGCGCGATATTACCCTTACCCGCTCCTGGGTCCATCGCATGATACGGCCAACCACCACCCGGATCCTGCACGCGTAACAACCACTGCAGACTCTCAGTCACGCGGTTGTAATCGAGTGGGATACCGTTTCGGTCGAGCGTCCAGATAGCCAGCATTCCGTACTGACTCATCGAGATATCGCCACTTTTCTTGGGATCGTCATCCGGGTAACAAAACGCGCCATTCCCGCTTTGATATTGCACCAGGTACTGCTGCAGAGTCTGCAGCTCGCTGCGATAGGCATCCGCATCAACTTCCGCGAAGAGCAGAACACAGATCGCGATGACATAGGTTCGCTTCTGGGGTGTCTTCCCCCCGCCTTTGGTCAAAGCACTTACAACTGCCTTAGCATTTCTCAACGCTCTTTTCACAGCCGCGCTGTCAGGATCGTGCCGGCATTTGTGGTGGGCATACCCAATTAAAACCGCCTCGCCGGCGATCGCGGAGAAAGGATCACCACCGCCAAAATCCTTGTCCGACAATTTCTCGAGATACGACACACCCTGATTGACCATTTTCGTCACCACCGGATCGGTCGGCGTGTAGCCAAACGTGGGCCTACCAGCAACAACGACCAGCAACAGCATTATCAAAGCTGTAAACGGCCGAAACCGAGGTGAGTGATTACTTTCACGAATACTCATGGACAAGCCTGTTCGAACCTTGAAAACAGAAGAATATTTTTTTGCGGAGATCGAAACCCGCAAATGGAGAAGAGGTGAACCGATTGACGACCTTACGCATCATACCCTACGATCGCTTCTCGTCGAATTGATCGACGAAGGTGCTTCCGATTTGTTTTTGTCATGATTAAAGTGGCAATATCAAAGTACCTAGGTCAGGTAGCTCAGTTGGTAGAGCACGGCCCTGAAAAGGCCGGTGTCGGCGGTTCGAGCCCGCCCCTGACCACTTTCTTTTCAGCTTCTGGCGATTCTGTGCCGTAGAAGCTTCCAAGATCGCTGTTTTTATGGCTTTTTTGACCATCATCAGGGTTCTCCCTGCCTCAAAACGCGGCTTTTCGGTCCCACTCGCGGGCCTTCCCACGCCACGAAATCGACTCCGAACGATGTTGTTTACGAGTTTTTTAACGGTTTTTCTGGCAAATTGGCGTTCAAAGCCGCAATCACACGATCCCATCTCGTCTCAACTCGTGCTCGCATCGACTTCCCGCAGACGTCACGAGGTCTCCGCATAGAAAGAGACGTTTGTCGTTCTCGAAACGAACAAAACTTGGAGACCGCGGGAAATTTTACAACCGTTCTGACCGTGGTTTCTTCTTGCGTGGTGTCGATTTAAGACGCGAAAGGCTTTAGCCTGTGTTGCAGCGGGTGATCATTCCCGCAATTTTACTCAACCCACAGCTGCTAGTGAGTGGATCATGCCTACCCCACGTCTCGCACTTCTTTTGCTGGCTCTTGCCTGGCTTCCCATCGGATCTCTCGCGGCCCAGACCGACGGATCACCCACCTCTGATCAACCCGCCGTCGGTGAACCATCCGTCGGTGAACCAGCCGTCGGTGAACCAGCCAGCGAACCAGCCAGCGAACCAGCCGGCAAAGCCGGCTCTGTTGCTGGGGCTTCCGAGACAGATTCGCCAGAATCCCAACCCTCGGAAGTAGTGGAAACTGCAGAGGAAGTAGAAGCGAGCCTTGCTGCACAAATCGACGAAATCTTTGGAAACTACGTTGTCAGTCCTTTCGCTACCGTTCTGTTTTTTGATTTTGGAACCAAATCGTGGCTGGGGACGAGTATTCCATTCGTCGTCGTATGGTTATTAGCAGGCGCAGTCTTTTTGACTCTTCGAATGGGCTTCATCAATATTCGTGCCTTCAAGCATGCGATTGATCTGACGCGTGGTTTGTATGACAAACCGGGCGAAATTGGCGAGGTATCTCACTTTCAGGCGTTATCAGCCGCCCTCTCAGCCACCGTTGGCCTCGGCAACATTGCCGGTGTTGCAATCGCAATCGGAACAGGTGGCCCCGGAGCTTGTCTTTGGATCATCGCGATTGGACTTTTGGGCATGTCTGCCAAGTTTGCTGAATGCACTCTGGGGCAACTCTACCGGACCAAAGATGAGGACGGACACGTTCTGGGTGGCCCGATGCGTTACCTACAGGTCGGTTTGGCAGAGATCAACATGGCACCTTTAGGGAAATTTCTGGCAGTCCTTTTCATGTTGCTCTGTGTCGGAGCGAGTTTCGGTGGCGGCAACGCATTTCAAATTGGGCAGTCGTTGGAAGCCATTCGTGGTGACGTCCCCATCTTGCAAGATTTCCCCGTCATCTACGGCGTGATCATGGCTGCATTGGTCGGCATTGTGATCGTCGGCGGAATGCGAAGCATTGGTGCAGTGGCGAGCAGAATTGTTCCTTTCATGTGTGGGGCCTACGTTCTTGCCGCCCTATTTATTTTGGCAATCAACTTCGATGGCATACCTGCTGCGATCAGTCTAATTTGGACCGAAGCGTTTAAGCCTGACGCAATTTATGGCGGCTTCCTCGGCGTACTTGTCATCGGTGTAAAACGTGCCGTATTCAGTAATGAAGCTGGTGTGGGTTCGGCCGCGATCGCCCACTCTGCAGCCAAGACAGATGAACCAGTCAGCGAAGGAATCGTTGCATTACTCGAACCATTCATTGATACCGTGGTGGTTTGCACCATCACCGCTCTCGTCGTGATCGTTACCGGCGCCTACAACGCACCAGAAATGACCGAAGCGATTGCTCAAAATCAGGGAGCGAAAGTCACTCTTTTTGCTTTCACCACAGGTGGCTACGACTGGTTTCGTTACATCCTGTATTTTGCCGTTGTACTGTTTGCCTATTCGACCTGTATCAGCTGGTCTTATTACGGCGAACGTTGCTGGGTGCAACTCTTTGGGGCAAGACTGTCGATCGTCTACAAAATCCTGTTCCTTTGCTTCACAGTGCTTGGTTCAATCGTTACCGCTGGCAACATTCTTGACTTCAGCGATTTGATGATTCTCGGGATGAGCTTTCCCAACTTGCTGGGAGTATTCCTGCTGAGTGGTATCGTCAAACGGGAATTGAATAAGTACTGGGCAAAATACAAAGCCGGTGAACTGGATATTGCAGAAGGCGGGAACGCAGAGGAAGCTTAACCATTCCCCGCTGACTCATCCCTTCCTCTGAAACCACCTGTATGACACGCGTTTGCATCATCAATGCTGTCGGATTGACACCCGAACTGCTGAAATACGCTCCTCGCATTTCAGCACTCGGTGGGTCACAGCCAATGCGATCCCCGCTACCGGCTGTGACATGCACATCACAGGCCACATTGCTGACAGGTCTATCGCCAGCTCAACACGGCATTGTTGGAAATGGCTGGTACTACCGTGACACACAGGAAATCCGCTTCTGGCAACAAGCTAACTCACTGATCTCGGGTCAAAAATTCTATGAGGGAATTGAAACTGCCAAAATGTTTTGGTGGTTTAATCAATCGGCCCCTGTGAAGTACAGCGCGACCCCAAAACCACATTACGGATGTGACGGATCGAAAGTATTTGACATTCTGGATCACACCCAGTGCGATCTGGTCCGACGTCTCGGACCATTTCCATTCTTTTCATTTTGGGGCCCCAATGCCGGGCTTCCCAGCAGTGAGTGGATCGCCGACGCCACCGCGATCGTGATGCGAGAAAATCGTCCCAAACTGACGATGGCCTACCTGCCGCATCTTGATTACGACTTCCAGCGTCTTCCAGACCATGACCCTCAAAGAGTCGCCGAATTGGATCAGTGTGCTGGCAGAATTATCGACGCAGCAAACGACATTGATGCGCAAGTCATCGTTGTTTCCGAGTATGGATTAGTGCCAGTCCAACGACCTGTTCACCTGAATCGCTACCTGCGAGAAATGGGCTGGTTGACTGTCCGACCTGGTCCCTTTGGTGAAATGATGATGCCCGGCGAATCGGATGCCTTCGCAGTCGCTGACCACCAACTTGCCCACATCTACGTGCGCAATCCTGACAAGATCGATGAGGTCGCCAAGGCTTTGCAATCCATTCCCGGAGTTGACCGCGTTGCCCGCCCCGCCGAACTTGAACTTGATCACCCCCGAAGTGGTGAACTGATCGCACTGTCAGAACCGGATGTCTGGTTCACGTACTATTACTGGCTCGACGATTCTCTCGCCCCCGATTTCTCCCGAACGGTCGACATTCATCGCAAACCTGGCTACGACCCATGCGAGCTGTTCATCACCAGCAAAGTCAGGGCCATGTCGCGTCTGGCGCAGAAGAAGATTGGAATGCGTTACAAGATGGATGTCATTCCTTTGGATGCCCAGCTGGTACGTGGAAGCCATGGCCTGCACACCCAACCTGAAAAGGGACCTTTGGTTGTGGGACCCGGCGAACTGCCGGATGACATGCGGAATTTCAAGGCTTATGTTCAACGCTTGTTGGCTTGAACGCAGCGAGTAAAGCCCATGAGGCAGCCGTGAGGCACTCTCCCGACTTGGGATAAATCTGCCTAGGTAGCCAATTCTGTCGAAGCCGCATCGACTGGTTCTGAACCAGGAAAATAATCACGCACTACGCTGTAAAACTCAGCGGATCCTGAAACTTTTGCCACATGCGTCCGAAAGAACCTCGCTCCACGTTTCCCTTGGGCATAACAACAGGCGTACTTGCGCATCAGAATGGTCCCCTTCTCTTCCCCGAAACGATCAACAACCAGACGGTAATGATTCAGCATCACATCCCGCTGTTCATCCAAGGTTGGCTCAGGTGGAATAACATCACCCCGCAAGGCGGCGGCAGCCTGCGCAAATAACCAAGGCCTGCCCAAACAGGCTCGGGCAATCATCACCCCATCCACATCGTAATTCTCGAAGGCTGCTACAACCTTCTCCGCGGAGTCAAGATCACCGTTTCCGATCAGTGGTATATTTCGCAAATGCTGCTTGATTTCACTGATCCGGTCCCAATCGGCATTGCCACGAAACATATCACGAGCTGTTCTGCCGTGTACCGTCAATGCTGCCGCTCCTGCCTCCTCAACCACCTTGGCGACCTCATTGCAATTCACAGAGTCGCGTGAGCATCCAAGGCGAATCTTGGCAGTCACCGGTGTCGGAGAACAAGTTTCTACCAGTCGGTGAATGATCTGGAACATCCGCTGAGGCTCGCGTAGCAGATAACTGCCGCTGTGTGCTTTTTCCGTCACCTGTTTGACCGGACAACCAAAATTGATATCGACCACGCTGACCTGATATTCCTCCGCCAGTCGGCGTCCCACTTTGGCCATCGTTTCCGGGTCGTTGTCCCAAATCTGAACTGCCAGTGGCCGAGGCTCCTCAGCCACTCCCCACAAACGATCTGGATGTTCAGCGACGTGTTCGTCCATCCAGACAAATCCCCGGGCATTGACCATTTCGGTGGCCAACAATCCAACCCCACCAAACTGCCGAACGACTTCACGAAAAGCGGCGTTCGTGAATCCTGCCATCGGCGCCTGCAGAACAGGAGGGTCGATGACCAGATCACCAATATGCAGAGGCGGAACAAACATTCGAACTCAATTGCAAAACAGCAGTGTGAAAATCAAAAAGAGAGGTAAAAGCTGACCGGCATTGGCCAAATCCAACATAGCCGCCAGGTCCAGTACCGCCACTGGATCATTCTTGCCCGACGAATCGATCATGCCAACAGCATCCTTTAGAAATCTGGCGAAATTCCGACCAGCTCAAGTTGCTGAAACCTACTCGACACGGATACCTGCCTCCACAGCACGAAGGATCTTCGCGACGCTGCTCAACCGGCCTGTCACATGTCCCCACTAAGTTCCATCCATTTCTCTTCGCATAGATTCAGTTCCTCGGTGAGTTCGGTGAGTTGCTGATGCAGGCGAACAGCCTCATCTGGGTCCGTTTCCGAGAGCAATTTATCGTTGATTCCCCGTTTCTCATCATCCAGCCGCGCGATNTTCTTTTCAAGATTTTTCAGTTCTTTCTCAGCACGCCGCTGATCTCGCTGAGCNTTTCGGTAATCTCCCACNCCCCCTTTNNCGACTGGTCCGCCTGACGCACCTTTGACTTTCCCCGTACGTTCCCGCTCCCCATCATCAATCTCTTTTTCAACTGACTCCAAGTACGTCTGATAGTTGCCGAAATAATTTTTCACGCTCCCATCACGCACCTCGATCACGCTGGTAGCTACTCGTTGCATGAAGTGCCTGTCGTGACTCGTGAACACAACTGTGCCTTTATACAACTCCAGTGCCTCGGCCAGCGCTTCAACAGTTTCCACATCNAGGTGGTTTCCGGGTTCATCAAGCACGAGAACATTAGCGGTTCCCAGCAACAAGCCAGCCATGCACAGCCGCGCACGTTCTCCTCCACTAAGCACCTTGATTTTCTTTTGGATATGCTCGTCGCGGAACAACAGAGCCCCGGCCATCGCCAGCAGATCCTGNCGCGTTGTATCGCTATCAGATGAATACTCGAGTTGCTCAAGCACCGTTAGCCGTTCATCGAGACTGCTGTAAACATGTTGAGCGTAGGTTCCTATTTCGACCCCATACCCCCACTTCATTTGCCCACCCAACGAATCGAGAGAATGCACTAGAGTACGCAGAAGAGTCGTCTTACCNTGGCCATTGTCACCCACGATTGCTGCCCGCTCACCGTGCTCGATTTCGAGCGTAATCTGGTCAGCCACAACATGGTTTGGATATCCGATCGCCATCGCATCGCATCGCACAGCGGTACCCTGCCTCGGGCTCACTCGCGGTGCTCGGATATGCACGGTTGGCTCATCAACCTCAAGCTCTGTTGTCTGGAGCTTCTCAAGTTGCTTTGCTTTACTCCTCGCCTGACTGGCGGTTGACGCGTTGGCGCGATTCTTCTCAATGAACTTCTGCAGTTGTTTTTGCTTAGCGACGACAGTGGCATTGACCCGCCGATCGTGCTCCCGTCGCTCTTCACGATANTCAAGAAATGGATCAATTTTACCCGGATACATTGTCAGCTTGCCACGAGACAATTCCAGCGTTTGCGAACAGGTTGCAGCAAGGAACGAGCGATCGTGGCTCACGATAAGGGCCGCTTTGTTAAAGTCCCTGAGGAAGTGTTCCAACAGAATTTGCGTTCGCAGATCCAGAAAGTTGGTGGGCTCATCGAGCATCAACAGGTTGGGATCCTTGAGCAACAGTGCCGCCAATTTAACACGAGTTTGCCAGCCGCCAGAAAGTGATTTCACCGGCCCCTCTAAATAGGCCCCCTTCAACTCGAATTGCCCTGCCACCTCGCCGCAACGCCAATCCGGCTCGTTGCTGTCCCTCATCAGGAAATCAAGCGCGGATTCGCCCGGCTGAAAAGGGTCATGTTGCCTCAAGTAACCGATGCGGAGCGACGGATGATGTACAACCTCACCTTTTTCGAGGTCTTCCTCACCCAACAGGACCTTGAGCAGGGTCGACTTTCCAGCCCCATTTCGTCCGATGAAGCCCACTTTGACGTCATCCACCAGCGATAACTCGGCATCATCCAGCACGAGCTGGTCAGCGAACCTTTTTTGTGCGTCACGAACTTGAATCAATACGGCCATCGAATCCATCAACCGGAAGTCTGGAAAGAAAAAAAGACACAGTCTGGCGGGCTCCAAACTTACCACCCGTGGCGGAGACCAGAAATGCCACAACACAAACAGTTTTCGGGTAAATCTGGTAACGAAAGTCCCACTGAGCCGCTACCACACCCGATGGTAATTCCTTAAATTGCACACAGCTCAGTTGAACCTCAGCNCGTCCCGAGGGTTCAACCCATTACAAACCGCATNTGATCCTTGAGCAGGTCATCTATCACCTGATGATCTNGCTACTCGAATCGGCCCACTTTCATTGGCCCTGCTGTCACCATGAAAAGCTACAGCTTGGACTACATTGATGATTTGTACGTCCAGTACGTTCGCGACCCCGCCAGCGTNTCNGAAAACTGGCGAAAGTATTTTGAGCAGTTTCTCGTGGGAAACGGCAGTTCCAGCAAAAACAGGCCATCGTCCGAGGGTGGCGGCAGCGCCAAAACCCGCGGGAACGAAAAAGGGCAGAGCTCCACGAACGACGCCACCGCCCAAGCCCTGTGGCTTGCCCGCATTCAGGATCGAGTCAACAACTTGGTGCGTGAATACCGTGTCCGAGGTCANTTGGTCGCCAACTTGGATCCCTTGGGTTTTGATCGCCCAGATAGCCCGGAACTGAATCCGAANGTCTATGGGCTGAANCAGGAAGATCTGAGNCGTCCCTTCAANGGGGCCTCTGTTGAAACAGAGCTTGGTGGCACGATTGATGCCATTTTGACCCGNTTACGAAACACTTATTGCCGGAGCATTGGTGCACAATTCATGCACATCGACCGGCGCAATATCCGTGACTGGCTGCAACGCCGCATGGAAACCACTGAAAATCGCCTTGAATTGTCACACGATGTTCAGCGGCGAATTTATGCCAGACTCGCAGACGCGACCATTTTCGAAGAATTCGTGCGTCGCAAGTTTGTCGGTGCCAAAACCTTCTCACTCGAAGGTGCCGAAACTCTGATTCCAATGCTCGACCTCGCCTTGGAAAAAGCATCCCAGCACAACGTCAAAGAAGTCGTGATGGGCATGGCCCATCGCGGCCGCCTCAACGTGATGGCTAACATCCTGAAAAAACGGGCCATGAACATTTTCTGGTCCTTTGACGATCCCAACCCGGAAATGAACCGAGGTGGCGGAGACGTTCGCTACCATCTTGGCTACAGCAGCGATTGGACGACCGCCTCAGGAGACAATCTGCATATCTCATTGTGCTTCAACCCAAGCCATCTCGAATTCGTCAATACAGTCGCTCAAGGTCGTACCCGATGCAAGCAGGATCGCCGCCGTGATGAACAACGACAGGAGGTCATGACCATCCTGATCCACGGTGATGCNGCGTTTGCAGGNGAGGGAGTGGTNCAGGAAACATTGAANCTCAGCGAACTTGAGGGTTACAAGACNGGCGGCACACTGCACGTCGTNATTAATAATCAGGTCGGCTTCACCACTGANCCNAAAGAGGGACGCAGCACAACCTACGCTACCGACATCGCAAAGATGCTGCAGATCCCTATTTTCCATGTCAATGGCGAAGATCCCGAAGCAGTTGCTCAGGTGGTTTCCCTGGCTATGGATTTTCGAAAGGAATTCCAGCGGGATGTCGTGATCGACCTTTACGCATTCCGCAGATGGGGACACAACGAAGGTGATGAACCTCGTTTCACCCAACCTCGCATGTACGCTGAAATTGATCGNCGAGCCAGNGTGCGAGAACAATACCTGAANCGACTCCTNGAACTGGGAAAAATCAGTNCGGAGGAAGCTGAGGGGATTCAGCAGGAAAGAACGGAAAAGCTGGAGTCGGAATTTGCAGCAAGCAAGAATGAAGCTTTTGTCCCGGATACTCAAACACTCGCCGCGAACTGGAGTGACTACTTCGGTGGCCCGGAACCACTTGCNGATACCCCAACTGGCTGCGACACAGANAAACTTTCCACGCTCCTGGATGCGTTGACACGACTCCCGGAAAACTTCTCTGCAAACAAAAAATTAAAACGCCCCATGATGCAGCGGCGAGAGATGGCCGAGGGCAAACATCCTCTCGACTGGGCGAGCGCCGAAGCAGCGGCTTTCGCATCGCTGCTCGCTGATGGTCATCCTATTCGGATGACAGGCCAAGACTGCCAACGAGGTACATTCAGCCAACGGCACGCCGTTCTTCATGACACAAAGGATGGCAGCACCTATACACCGCTGGCCAACCTCAGTTCTGATCAAGCCAGACTTGAACTCTACAACAGTCCGCTAAGCGAGGCCGGGGTCCTGGGTTTCGAATACGGGTACTCCTTGGATAGCCCCGATGGCTTGGTTGTCTGGGAAGCTCAGTTCGGTGATTTCTGGAACTGCGCTCAAGTGATTGTTGACCAATTCATTGCCAGTGCAGAAGACAAATGGAATCGACTCAGCGGATTGGTGATGTTGCTGCCGCACGGCTTCGAAGGGCAAGGACCTGAACATTGTAGCGCCCGCGTTGAACGATTTTTGGCCATGGCTGCTGAGCACAATATTCAGGTCTGCCAGCCAACGACACCTGCACAGTATTTCCACCTGTTGCGTCGCCAAGTCATCCGCAAGTGGAAAAAGCCGCTGGTCGTGCTATCGCCAAAAAGTCTACTCCGACATCCACGCGTGATCAGCCCATTGTCGGATTTGACCGACGGTACCTTCCGAAAAGTGTTGCCAGATGAACAAGTCTCTCTCAATGACGCCGATCGACTGATCCTGTGTACCGGCAAGGTTTACTACGACCTGATCGAGGCACGAGAAGAAAAGAAGCTGAACAACGTCGCGATCATGAGAATCGAACAGCTCTACCCGCTCAGCGTGGAAGAACTTCTGACATCAGTAAACGAATTTCCAGCAGGTAAGCCCGTGTACTGGGTCCAAGAAGAGCCGACCAATATGGGCGCTTGGCCTTACATCAAGCAAACCTTCAGCGACGACTTGTCTGAGAAATATAAGCTCAAGCGGATAAGCCGCGTTGAGTCGGCAAGCCCCAGCACCGGTAGCATGGCGGCACACAAGCTGGAACAGGCCGAACTAATCGACGAGGCTCTAGCTGACCTCTAGAACCTGCTTTACTCAGTGCCTTCGCGNAGTTGATCGAAGTACTGCTGAGCGTGTTCGCGCTCGGTTCGGGGAAGTGTCTGGTTTTCNCTAGGATCGCTCTTCTCGGANAACGATCCCTGAATAGCCTGTTTGACGTCTTCCCGAGTGATCCCTTTGCGGTTGGGTCCATCGGCAAACCCGGTAATCACGGCCTTTCCTTTCTTTACTTTTCCCCGCACCTGCGTTTCGTAGGTGTTGGTATCTGTTTCGGACTCAGGCCGATCGCCTTGACCTGTGCCACGACCGAGCCCATCGCCTTGGCCCTGTCCTTGACCTTGTCCTTGACCTTGACCTTGACCTTGTCCTTGTCCTTGTCCTTGTCCTTGTCCTTGACATTCTTTACACCCACCACCTTCGCATTGCTGACAACGCATCTGGCTCTTGGATTCTGAGAGAGAATCGAGTGCTGAATCAAGGTCTTCCAATTCTGACATTTCCTGCTGCATTTGGCCTAATTGATCAGACATCTGCTGCAGCGCATCAGCACCCTGGGCGGAATCACCATTTTCACATGCTTCTGCAGCATTCTTCATGGACTCTGCCATTTGCTTCATATTCTGCATTTGTGAACTTTTCTGCTGCATCTGATTCAACTTCTGTTGCATCTTCGCAGCATCACCACTGCGTCCTTCTCGACGTGCCTGCTCGATCTGATCCTCAAGCTTTTTCTCTTTCTGCTTGTGTTCTTTAACCGCGTTCTCAAGAGCCTTCTGCATTTGCTGAACCTGATTCTTCAATTGTTCTTTTTCAGCCTCACTTAGCTGACCTTGGCGCATCTTATCCGCAAGGTCTTTGACCATATCTTTTGCTTTTTCCAGATTCCCCTGCTCAATCGCCTTTGCAACCTTGTCGCCAGGTCCTGCTTCCAAGCCGTTCATTTGCGACAACGCCCGCTTCATCTGCTCGGTGGACCCGAGCTTGCTGCGTCGTTCTTCAAGTTGTTTTTTTAAATCGTTCATCTCTATCATGGCATCCTTGCGATTCATATCGCTAGCCTTCGTGATTTTGTCGAGCTGGGACTCCATTTTCTTGAACATGTCCTCCGCTTCTTTCAGGCCCTCTGCCTCAGCCTTTCGACGCTGCTGCTGGATTCTCTTTTTGAGTTTGGAGGCAGCGGTCAGCACTTGCTTCACTTCTGTCTTGTCGACTTTAGTCGTCGTGCCGGCGTTGGTCTCGCTCATTGGCTCAGCCAACATCAAGACAACGACCAGTACGGGAACCATCGACATGGGCAGCCAACCGATTTTAGTAGGCTTGATCCTGAACTTCTGGGCGACATCAACCTTGGCCGCTTTCTTATCGGCATCGGCGAGAAGCGCTAACCCGAAGTCACTATCACGATCGACCTCAGTCATTGCGATCGAACTGCTTAGTCGCTCGCGCAATCCAAAGCGTCGATCCAACTCAGCTGCAACAATCTCAACCGACGGAGCTTTGACGAAGGCATAAATCCCAGCGGCAGCGAATGCTGCAGCCAGACATCCCCCAATCCAGGTGTAATTCCAAGTACTGACATTTACATCCATGAATCGAATCGCTGGCAGTGCGATGGCAACAATTGCAACCAACAGCCCTGCAAACAGAGTGACACAAAGAGCCTGCCCAAAATGCCCAAGAATCAAGCGACGGCGAGCACTGCGAACTTTGGCTTCGATACGATTCATTTTTTCGATCCTGAGAATGGATTGAGGACCGGTGTCTCACCGCTCCCGCTCATAGGCCTACAGCCACGCCTGACACCCGCCTATAAATGTACGAAACGACTGGCAAATGACTCTGACTACACTGTATATCTACCGTACAGTTAGTATACGAGGCTTGAACCCGTTTCTTTGAGGGCGAAACTTCCCGTTTTTACGAATTGACGGCGATTACGCCCATTTTGGACTTAAATCTCATGATTCAGCCAAGCGAGCTGCCCGATCCCAATAAGTTTCCCGACGCGGATGTCGTAATCTTTGATGGACAGTGCAACTTTTGCAAATCGCAAATCAGGACTTTGCAACGCCTCAATTGCTGCGGAGACCGACTTGCCTACATCTCGCTTCATGACCCCAGGGTAGCTCAGAACTACCCTGACCTGACCCATAAAATGATGATGGAGCAGATGTACGTGGTGGATCAGGCGGGACGCCGGCACGGAGGTGCCGATGCAGTTCGCTACCTCACCCGTCGCCTTCCCACACTGTGGCTGGCAGCTCCCTTGCTGCATCTACCGGGGACAGCACGACT
>PAUV01000057.1 GCA_002712845.1 Rhodopirellula sp.
TCAGTGACAACTTTGTCCATGAAGATGTCGTGATCCTGCATCGGGATTTCGTCAAACATCTGGCATTCGAATGCAAGCGAAACCAGCGGTGTTTCGGCTTTCGCATTTTCGAGCAGTTTGTCGTAATAGCCCTTGCCGTGTCCTGTTCGACCACCACGGTCATCAAAGGCAACCCCGGGCACGAGGATCAAGTCAAGATCGCCTACAGCGATGCGTTTCTCTGCGACTTCCCGAAGATCGGCTCGCGGTTCCAGAATCTTGTACATGCCTGTCTCAAGTTCATCCATCGTCTCCAAATGAAAGAGCTCGAGTTCGCCATCCACGCAGTAGGGGATAACAATCTGCTTGCCGCTGGCGAGGGCAGCGGGAAGTGCGTGTCGGGTTCTCGCCTCATCACGCACATCGACGTACCACATGATGCAATTTGCTGCTTGATACTCGGGCAGTTGCATCACTCGATCCGTGATCTGGACGCTCACTTGCTCCTTATCGGCCTGGGCTTTCCGGGCGGCGTGGGCCGCTTTGCGAATTTCAGTCTTGCGCTCGGCAAGTTGTTCCGTTGACATCGGTCGCTTGGGGATAAAGGGAATGGTGGTTGAGAAGCGTGAAATGTAGCCCGAGGAGGGCGGTTTGCGTAGGACCGACCTGCAGTTTGTCGGGAACTCGCGCGGTTTGTCGGGAACTCGCGCGGTCCGACAAACCAAGTTACCGTTAAAGCTTGGCAAATCGGCTGGCTGGCTCGGTCCACGCATCAGGATTCTGAGGCTCAAATTGCTGGGTGTCGAAACTTTTCTGCACCAAGACTCGACCGGCTGCCACCGAGTCGAGGCTGCCAGTCCCAATCATCTGCATCATCACATTCCCGATCGCGGTCGCTTCGACAGGACCTGCGATTACTTTGCGATTGCAGGCGTCAGCCGTCATTTGGCAAAGCAGCTGGTTCTGTGATCCACCACCCACGATGTGGATGGTCTCGATATGGTTCTCAACGAGGGATTCGAGCATCTCCAGACAGGCTCGGTATCGCAGGGCAAGCCCTTCCAAAGCCGCGCGAAATAGTACGGCATGATCCGTTGGAGGCGCCTGACCTGTCCGATCCGCGAGCTGCTCGATTGCCGCGACCATGTCTTCCGGTGCTACCAGTGACGGATCGTCTGGGTTGACCAACAACGCGAACGGCTCCGCAGACTTAGCCGCTGTGACCATGTCGTCCCAAGAAGGGGGGGTAACCCGCCGTTCAAGTGATTTGCGAATCTGTTGAAATACCCACAGCCCACCAATGTTTTTCAGCAGGCGAGTGCTGCCACCGACCCCGCCCTCGTTGGTGAAATTCAATTCAGAACAAAGCGGATTGGCTCGTGGTTCGGAAAGTTCGCATCCCATCAGTGACCAAGTACCGCTGCTGATGTAACACCATGTGGGTTTTTCAGGAGCAAAGTCATCCACAGGTACTGAAAGTACAGCGGAGGCCGTGTCGTGTGTGGCTGGTACAACGACCGGCACATCTTCCAGTCCCGTGACAGATGCAACGGATGGTTGCACGGGGCCGAGTGTGGTCCCCGGTTCAATGAGATCACTGAACATGTCACGGGGTAAACCAAATCGCGTGATCAACTCGTCGCTCCATGTTTTAGTCCTGGCATCGATGAGTTGCGAAGTAGAGGCGTTGGTCGCTTCAATGCTGCGTTTACCAGTCAGCAACCAGTGAAAACAATCACCAATCATCAGGTATCCGTCAGCAATCTTGAGCGACGTCTCATCGGCAAGGCGAGCTGCCAGCAGTTGATAGAGCGAGTTGATGACCATGAATTGAATGCCCGTCGCTGCAAAAATATCTTCACGGGGCACGATTTCGAATGCCTTCTCCAGAATTCCGACAGTGCGTGGGTCGCGGTAGGTTCGGGCAGGTCCAGCGAAGAGGTCTTGTTCATCCAGCAGGACGTAATCGACTCCCCACGAGTCGACACCAACCGAGGCGATGTCGGGATAGCGATCCGATGCTGCTCGCAGTCCCGTCAGAATTTCCTGCCATAAACTTGGCAGGTCCCATTGCAGTGAATTCTGAATCCAGACAGCCTCATTGGCGAACCGATGAACTTGCTCAAGCTGCAGCTGGCCAGCGTCAACAAATCCCGCGATCACGCGGCCACTAGAACCGCCCAGATCAATCGCTAAGTGTACATTTGTATCGTTCATCAGCAGTTCGAGCCCTTCTTTCTTTGCCAGATCAATAAGGCTTTAAGCGTACCGACTGGCAACATGGCGAGAAACCGGCCGGAAAATGGGCAAAATAGGGCGTTTGGTTGTTGGGGCATTTGGACGGGTTTGACGCCTTTTGGGCGGCTCAGATAATCCAGATACCCCCTTCCAGGATGGTTCCCCTACCTACGGCGCGGCCAGCCGGGCTGTGCGGCCATCCTCGCTACGAAAAGTGTCAGATTTTTTAAACTGCGTTTATCAAACGCTTTACCGCTCAAGGTCGTTTCTCGGGTCAGTGAAATCGAAAATCTGCAGTTGACCGAACGCGGCAAGCGCGTACCCTAGCAATGCTGATGGAACGGGCACGGTCTTCGAGATCGTGCCCTTTTTTGACGACCTACAGAAACAAGTATTTGATTGCAAGTCTTTGACAGCAATCGGTTTAGGTGCTTTGCTCCGAGTTGGGCGAGTTCCCCTAGGTCCTCTCAATTGTTCCGCGAGTTCGCCTCGCGTGGGGTTTGCGCAGTCAGCTTGCGGCCACGGGCTGAAATCGTTCAGCGGTCGTGACTTCTTGTCAACGAACGTTGTCGAAACCCCACGGACCGGGCACATGAAGTGCCCGGTCGCGAACGCTCGCGAGACTCTATTTTTGTCGTCTGATTTCGCCTGCTGAGAACGTTCGATTATCGCTTTGGCTGTCGCAATCCAGTGTCACACATCAGTGACCAAATCGATGTCGCCGCGTTCCCAAGCGTCGAGGAACTTTGGCAAACTGGGAAGCATGTCATCTGCATCACGAATCTCTTCACGACGGAGCCAATGGACTTCCGCGACTTCATCTGGATTTGCAATGGGTGTGATCGCTGGGTCGAGGTGGGCGATCCACCACGCAAGCTCGGTGTCCCAGCTTGTGGTGCTTCGCCAACACAAGCGTTTGGGCGTGACGTCGATTGCAAGCTCTTCTTGCATCTCGCGAACCAAAGCTTCGGATTCTGTCTCTCCTTCTTCGATTCCTCCACCGGGCAGGCAAAGTAGCCCCGGAGCCACGACGGTGAGCGATCGACGAATGACTAACAGGCGGTCTTCACGAAAAATCACGCCGACGACGCCCCGTCTCCGCGACGGATCTTGCTGAGCTGTATTCATGACACAGCTTTTAACATGCATGATGTGGCAAGACAATCGAGTGTGTAATCCGGTAGTCTGTGTAACCTCAAGCCTGTCCGAATCTTTTCTTGTTTCATGTCCTTGCCGGTGATTTGTTATCGAAGCTGCATTGCAAAAATACCTTCACGGTTCTGATGCCGGCGAAGCATTGAGAATTATCCAGCAGCTCCGCGACGCGGGGTTTGTTGCCTATTTTGCTGGCGGTTGCGTTCGAGACGCATTGTTGGAACGTCATCCTAAGGATTACGACGTAGCCACGGATGCCACGCCAGATGCGGTGCGTGCTGTCTTCGGCAAGCGGCGAACGATTGCTTTTGGCGCTTCATTCGGTGTGATAGGAGTTCTGCCCCCCGTAAGTGGGAAGGGGCAACGCACGGATGATTCGGTCTCGAGCGAAACTAATGCCGATGCTTCTAATCCCGATGCGGACACCGGCGGGCAGCACGGCCNTTNCNAGGTGGAANGCGTNAGAGGTGCTGTNCGGGNGACNGTNGAGCCAACCGAGGTGGCAACCTTTCGNAGTGATGGNGAGTACAGCGATGGTCGCAGGCCAGATTCNGTTCANTATGGNGACGCNCGCAATGATGCGTTGCGGCGGGATTTCACCATCAACGGTNTATTNTACGATCCGCANCNGCGTGAGATCATTGACTATGTAGGAGGCCAAGCTGACTTGGCTGTCGGAGTTCTGCAGACCATTGGCGATCCTGTGCAACGTTTTGGTGAAGATCGCTTNCGGATGCTGCGGGCNATTCGATTTTCAACNACGCTGCAGTTTCGAATGCATGCCGGAACTTTGGCTGCGATTCAGCAGCATGCCGATGACATGTCTGGTGTAAGTGGAGAACGAATTGGTGCAGAAATGCGGCGTGTTTTGGTTTCTCCACACGCCTGCGAGGGTTTGCGTCAAATGTTGGGCAGCGGCATTCATCGCGTCGTTCTACCTGACTTGGCAGGAATCGACATGGATCGCCTTGAGCAGCTAACGCAAGTTGCCGGGTCTCGCACCTTCCCGCTCGCATTGGCTTGTCTCGCAGCAGTGATTGCGGACTCTGGAGCAGTGTTGCCGGAGCGTGTTCTTACAGGGATCAGTCAGCGTTGGCGGTTATCCAGTGCGGAGTTGCGTCAGGCTGCAGCAGCGCTGAAGCATTGGCAGATATTGATTGATGCAAACTGCTTGCCATGGTCCACCGTTCAACCCGCGCTGATCCTTCGCGATGTTCGTGTCATTCTTGATTTGGCTGCAGCTATGGCTGCTGTTGATGGAATGAGTACCGATGGTTGTGATCTTGCCAATCTTGCCCTCACCTGGCCGGCAGAGAAACTTAATCCTGCTCCTTTGTTAAGTGGCGGTGATTTAAAGGCTCTCGGTTTGCGTCCAGGTCCGGAGTTCGGCAGGATGCTTGCGAGTTTGAGGAAGCTTCAACTGGATGAAAAAATCACCACCCGTGAGCAGGCCATCGACTGGTTGCATGGCCAATAGGGTTTGCCTCATTTTGATTGACTGTTTTTCGTGATTGTGATTACTGTTTCGGGTTTTGGTTTGTAATCACGATGTGAATCTTACTCGCGTGATCACTTCGCACCTCAATGATTTCTGCGGTCGCTCCCTCGAGTTGGGCAGTGTCTCCCGGCTTGGGGATCTTCTGTTGGTAATCCATTAACAGGCCGCTGATGGTATCGGCCTGATCAGATTCATTAAGCGGGATTCCCAGTTCGCGTCGCGCTTCTGCAAGGCTTGTCGCTCCTGCGACGATAAATTCGTCAGGACCGGCGGGAATTATATTGGGTTGTTCTGAATCAAACTCATCTTCGACTGAGCCAATGATCCGTTCCAGTACGTTTTCCAGAGTGACGACCCCGGTTACCGATCCAAATTCATCCAGTACGAGCGAAAGAAGTTGATGTGTTGCTTGAAAGTGACGCAGCACAAGACTGATTGGCATCGTCTCGTGAACTTTTTTGGGAGGACGCATTACGGATTGGATACTGAAATCAGGCGTATTTAGATCGATGCCGAGCAGATCCTTGATGTGGGCAACGCCAATGACATCGTCGAGCGAGCCGTTGCAAACCGGGTAGCGAGTGTGTTTGGTGCGTTGGACTTGNTCNATGATGTGCGGAAGTGNGTCNTTGNCATCGAAAAACGAAACCTCNTTNCGNGGAACCATGACACGGCGGACAATCATGTCATCGAATTCGAANACGTTATTGATCAGGGAGTGTTCATCNCGCGANAGGTAACCATGNCGGTGTGCTTGTGTAATGAGNTCGCGAACTTCTGATTCTGAAGAGGGGCCGTCATGTTCTGAGGTCCCGGTGATGCCGCACATCTTCAGCAGGAATGCAGTGGTTTCATTCAGGATTGCCAAAGAGGGGTATAAAATGATGTAGAAAAATTTAAGCGGTGCNGCNCACCACAGCAGCATCGCCTCTGGGCGGCGAATGGCGTAGATTTTTGGAAATTGCTCNCCTACGACGAGGTGCAAGGCAGTGATNAAAAGAAANGCAGTGCCAAACCCGAACAGTTTCAACACGGCTGGATCAGTGATTCCCATGGCGTGAAGAACAGGCTCAATCAGTTCGGAAAAGGCGGGTTCACCAACCCATCCCAGACCCAATGACGCCATCGTGATGCCCAATTGGCAAGCCGAAAGGGATTTGTCCAGACGTTCGGCCAACCATTGCGCCGTCTTTGAAAATGCCCGTTTCTNCCGGACCATCTGGTCAATTCGAGATGGCCGGACTTTTACCAATGCAAATTCCGCTGCCACAAAAAAACCGTTCAAAATGATCAGAACCAAGGCGCCAGCGAGAAGCAGAATGTTGTCCATCACAGATCCGATGCGGTCTTANANGGGCAGAAAAGAGGGTTCGGAGGCGGTTATAGCAGTTAGNAAATGGCTTTTTGCCGNTTCCNCTCCATAATCATGCTCCGATCGANTGAGATTCTATCGCAAACACGGACGGATCGTCGCGGNGGNTTNTCCTCGGCTCGAACGGNTCGAATGACCTTGACCGCTGAACCCACTCGGACTAATTCTACGTGGAACCTGACTGAAGTCTGTTCCCGCCCTAGCCCAACCACGGAAGGTTGTACGATGGCTGACCAAATCAAAAATGTCCCGTTGTTGGACATCAATCGAGATAATCGTCCCCACCGCGACGAATTTGTAGATGCACTCGCCGCCGTGGTCGATAGCGGACGGTTTCTGTTCGGCCCTGACGTGGTGGAACTGGAGCGAGAAGTTGCCGCCTACAGCGAGGTTGACAACGCGGTGGGTTGCGCATCGGGAAGCGATGCGTTATTGCTGGCTCTGATGGCACTTAATATTGGGCCTGGCGATGAAGTCATCGTCCCAAGCTTCACGTTCTTCGCGTCTGTCAGTTGCATCACTCGACTTGGAGCAACACCGGTCTTCGTTGATATCAGACCTGACACATTCAACATCGACGTTGACAAAATTCCTGAAGCGATTACCGAGAAAACAAAGGCGATCATTCCCGTGCATCTGTTCGGTCAGTGCGCGGAAATTGATAGGATCTGTCAGCTCGCTTGTGAGCATGATTTGTCTGTCATCGAAGATGCAGCTCAGGCTATTGGCGCCGCTTATCATTCTCGCCCAGCTGGCAGTTGGGGACTGGTGGGTTGTTTCAGTTTCTATCCGACCAAGAACCTTGGCGGTATGGGCGATGGCGGCATGATGACTTCCTGCGACGCGGCCACCGCTGATCGCCTTCGATTGTTTGCAGGGCATGGCATGCGACCTCGTTACTACCATCAGGTGGTAGGAATCAATAGTCGATTGGACACGTTTCAAGCCGCTGTCCTGCGAGTCAAATTGAAGCATCTGCCGGCTGCGGTAGAGTCTCGTTCAAACATCGCCGAGCGATACGGCCGAATGTTGACGGAAGAAAATCTGGTGGATCAAGATGCCATCACTTTGCCAACGCATGACACGAATGCTTTTCATGTTTGGAATCAATACGCCATTCGTGTTGCCGGTGGTAGGCGTGACGCGCTGAGAGCACATCTAGCGGAGAATGGTGTCGGAAGTGAAATTTATTACCCTGTTCCAATGCATCAGCAAGAGTGCTTCACTCATCTGCAGATCGATGGCTCGAGACTGGTGGAAACAGAGAGGGCCAGCGAGGAAGTGCTGAACCTTCCGATCTTCCCCGGTTTGACCGAATCCGAGCAGTGTCGCGTGATCGAAGTGGTTACTGATTACTTCGCCAGTTGCGCGAACAAAGTGGCTGCCTGATTCATCACTTTGAATTTACTTGACTTGCACGCTTGGCTGCCTTCTTAGCCAAGCGTGGAATCGATTTCTGGATCGCGATCCAGTCCAGCGATGCACCTCGCTTAGGGCGTACGATAAATTCGTAGCCCGAAGGGAGGTTTGCTTGTTGTTGTCGGAAAGATTCCCGTATCAGTCGCTTCCAGCGGTTACGTACGACGGCATTTCCTGTTTTCTTGGGAATCGTGATCCCGATTCGCATGCCCTCATCGCTCGCCGCCATCGGGAGGGCAAACAAGACCAACGTGCCGTCAGCAACGCATGTTCCCAAGCGGATGATCTTGGTGAAATCTCCACTGCGAGTGACACGTCGTGTTTTGCCGAACGAATAATGCATGTTGGGTCTTGTAAATAAACCGCCAGAAATGGTGTGGGACTGTGTTGTCGTTTGGTAGCACGTGTATGCGTGCGAGGGTTCATAACGAGATGGAACAACCATGCCCGCCGGGGTTCGCTGAGTATTCACGCTTCAACATACCGAACAGGCATCCAACGCACAGACGCTGCACCTAGGACAGCAGCTATCTATGTCACGACGGCTACGCCTTACTAGAACAGCAAACCTTCGCGAAGCGTGAGCGAATTTCGAGCATCAAATTGCTCAACGAGTTTTTGGGAATCTTCGTCGGCTTCCTTCGGGACTTCGATTTGCAAGACGACAAAAAGGTCGCCTGCAGATCCATCGCGTTGTTTGACACCCTGCCCTTTCAGACGGAGTCTGCGTCCGCTGCTGCTGTTTGCCGGAATGCTGAGGGCGACGGTACCTGAGGGTGTGGGAATGTCAATTTTTGCACCTAGAACAGCCTCGCCAATGCTAACGGGAAGATTCAATTCCAAATTGCGGCCATTGCGGCGGAAACAAGGGTGATCGGAGACTTTGATCAACAGAATCAGATCGCCGTTGGCCCCGCCGTTGGGAGATGGTTGTCCCCGATCTCGGAGCCTGATTTTGGATCCGGTTTCGACACCAGCGGGAATGTTCACTGAGATTTTTTCGTCATTCAGATAGAACTCTGTCTTGCCACCTTGAACGGCAGTTTGCAGAGGTATTTCAAGTTCATGACGTGTGTTCCCACCCTTTTGGGGTGGAGCCTGCCGTTGGCGGCCACCCGCACCTCGGCCGCGACCACCACCGCCCATCATTTGCTCAAAAAAGTCTGAGAATCCATCGAATTGCGTTTGTCCACCGCCACCGCCACGGCCCGCTCTGCCACCTCCGAAAACCTGATCCAGATCAAGACCATCAAAACCACCGGCACCAGGTTGGTAGCCACTGCTGCGAATCTTTTCGAAGTCAGCGCCGTAGCGATCATACGCAGCCCGCTTCTCTTCGTCACTCAAAACGTCATAGGCTTCCTGCGCACGCTTGAACTTCTCGCTCGCAACCTTGTCATCTGGATTCTTGTCCGGATGGTACTTCAGTGCCAACTTACGATGCGCTTTTTTGATCTCGTCTTTTGATGCGTCGCGACCGACGCCGAGCGTTTGATAGAGGTCTTCAGCCACGGAGTAAAACTACGGATTGAGTGATGGAGTGAATTTTGATTCAGGTCTGGACAACTATGGTATCCCGACATCTGCCAACTTGGCACATAATTCGTCGAATCGCTACCCAAGCAAAAGTCGAACCGAGGATGCTTTTTGCGGATGCGAAATATCTGATTTTCGGCGTGATTCCCGCGGCTTACGTGTTTTGTTTGGGGAACGCTGCTTTAGAAGTTGCTGCTTTTTGCCGTTTTAATGCCGTGGCGCAACTCTTCCTGATGCTCCGCAAAGTCCGGTTTTGTCGGCGTGTTTTGGCTTCCGCTAGTTGGCTTAGGCTGGGAGACGACAAGCGGTGCGTTAGCATCTGTTGGTGTGTGTCGCTGCGTTCACCATGTCTTGATCAGCACGGTTTGGATTTGGGGCAAGTTCGAAAAAATCTCGCCTTCCCGGTTATTGAGGGGGTGTTTCTAGGTATCGTTTGAGGGGGACGGGGGTAGGCTCTTGCGTGACAGGGTGATCACTTGTTGGGTCGCATCGACATCAACCGGACCGGGCAGCGAATATCTTTCGAGCGTTTGCGAATTCACAGTGTTCGCCAGCCGACACCAGTGATCGCGAGCCATTGCACCGCGGGCCCAATCCATCTTGGCCCATAGGTTTTGCATGGCCGAGATGACCACGACACGGTCGGTTGAATGATCGCGTTTCAGTGCGACTTCGTCTTGCTCNACTCCCGTGCATGGGCTGCCGATTTGGTGACTATCGAGCCATGTTCGGGCTAGTTGATCCACGAGGCTTCGCCATTCCCGTTGTCCTGAAACGGCACGGTTGATTGCGTCGACTGCGTGCGGATAGCGGCGTTCGATGGTGGGGATGAGCTTGTGGCGTATCCAGTTACGTTGATAGTGCAGTTGTTGATTCGAGGAATCTTCTCGCCACGGTTGCTCAACTTCGTTGAGTGCCGTGCGGATTTCCTGTCTTGAAGCTGTGATTAATGGGCGGTAGAGCACGAGGTCCGTGCCGATGGGTCGAGTGTGATTGATACCGGTCAGTCCAGCAGGTCCAGTGCCGCGGAGAAGGTGGTGTAGCACGGTCTCGGCGTTGTCGTCTGCTGAGTGTGCCACTGCGATGTATCTGGCACCTGATGCGTGCGCCGTGTCAGTCAGGAACTGCATTCGCATGGAACGCAAAGCGGCTTCGCTGCTTTCGTCGGATTGGGTGCGCGTCGTTTGAAATCTCAGTCCCANTTGCTCAGCAAGCATCTGGACAAATTGCTGGTCAGCGTCGGATTCGGAGCCGCGCNGGGCATGGTTGTAGTGTGCAGCAATCACAAAGCCGCGGGGAGGATTTTTTCCTTGGGCACGCAGTTCTGCCATGAGTCGCAGCAAAGCAACGCTGTCGGCGCCGCCGCTGCAACCGATCACAACCCCTACGTCTCGCCACTTTTGCGTGGCCCAATTTGCCGACATCAGGTCAAGCAACCTCGACCAACTTGGGGCAATTTCCGGGGGCTTGTTCATGATTTCGTTCGATTGCAGCTTCGGAATGACAGTGGATTCGCAGCCGCGTTGTATCGCGGCAAGAGATGAACTGTTACGCTATCGCTTGCGAGGGACCATGCGTGGTCCCTCGACAATATTCACCAAGATTAACAACTACTACGGACAACAGAATCACCTGTCGCCAATCGGGCTGAACTTTAGCCGCGTTGGTTGCTCTGTCCAGCTTGTCACTTCAGCATCGTCATGTGGCCGTTTCTTTATTCGATTCTTCTGCGATACATGCATGGCTTTGCAGCCGGTGTTGAGGTCGCTTTTCGGATATTCGATCGTGTCTCAGAGAAAAGTATCTCCGAGATCCGGCGGAATTCAGGCTTTCTAGACGAACCGAGAGCCCACGATCAGTGTGGCTCGTTGGCTTTTTGTGGCCATGGTTCATTGTTGGCACAGAGCGGCATTCGCGACTTTTTTTCCAAGGAAACGTTCCTCCGTTTGTTGAGGACCAATGATTCTTGCGCACAGCAAGGGCGTTGGGGCGAATCACGCAGGCAGGAACGTGTGGGGATGACCTCCCCAGACTGGTGGTTTTTGAGTCCTCTGATAAGAGGGCAGTTGAATGACTCCAGAACAAATGCTGCAGATCCTGATCTCCTTGATAGTCGGGGCTGCAATCACCGTTGTTTTTTTCAAACTCATTGAAAGAAAACGAAAGGCCAAGCTCGAAGAGGAAGCTGAACGGCTTCTTGAATCTGCGCGACGGAAAGCTGATACCGAACGCAGTGAGATGTTGGTGGCAGCCAAGGAGGCCGCGCTGNCTCTTAAAGCNGAGTCTGACGAGGAACTNGTCGCTGGGCGTAAAAGTCAATTGCAGCGGGAGAAGAAACTGGATCGGCGTGATGAGCAACTGCAGACGCAGGAAGACTCACTTCGAAAGCAGCAACGTGGGCTTGAATCAAGCCAAACTCGCCTGGCAGCACAGTTGAAAGGGTTGACGGAGCAACGCGAGCAATTGGATGGCACNCTGAAAGAACAGACTGCGATTCTTGAGCAGGCCAGCAGCATGACGCGCGAGCAGGCTGGCGAAAAATTGATGGAAGCCATGTCGCGTGAGTTGGAGCATGAACGTGGGTCAGCTTTGCTGAAACACAAAAAACTGCTGAGTGATGTGGTCGACTCGCAAGCGAGAGAAATGTTGTTGACCGCTATCCAACGCTACGCTTCTGCCCACACGTCAGAATCCACTACCAGCACGGTTGATGTTCCCACCGATGACATGAAAGGCAGGATTATCGGTCGCGAGGGAAGGAACATTCGGGCATTCGAGAAAGCTACGGGCGTCGATGTGATTATTGATGATACACCGGGTGTGGTGATCGTCAGTGGTTTTGATCCTGTCCGTCGAGAAATCGCCCGTAGAGCTTTGCAGAAACTTATTTCAGATGGGCGAATTCATCCTTCGAAGATCGAAGAGGTCGTTGGCGAAACTGGAAAGCAGATCGAAGCATTCATGATGCAAAAAGGGCGGGAAGCCGCCGATGAAGTAAATGTTCCGGGGCTGCACGATCGAATCATCATGATGTTGGGACGCCTGCACTTCAGGACCTCGTACAGTCAGAATGTNCTTCGACANAGTGTTGAGGTGGCCTTTGTCTCTGGGNTGGTCGCGGAGATGTTGGGNATGAATGGCGATCTTGCTCGGCGGTGTGGATTGCTTCACGACATCGGGAAAGCTGCTGACCACGAGCTAGAAGGTGGGCATCCGAAAATTGGTGCTGATCTGCTTCGACGCCATGGTGAGGGGCCTGAAGTGGTGCATGCAGCGTTGGGACATCACGATGAAATTGTGACGGAGCACCCCTACACAATGCTGGTTGCTACCGGCGATGCTTGCAGTGCCAGTCGGCCGGGAGCCCGCCGTGAGTCGTTGGAGCGTTATGTCAAGAGAATGGAAGAGCTGGAGTCAATTGCCGCAAGGTTTGACGGCGTTCGGCAGGCGTTTGCAATCAGTGCGGGACGAGAATTGCGAGTGATCGTCAGTAGTGATCTCACCACAGATGAACAGGCAGCCGCTATCTGCCAAAATATTGCCAAGGCTTTTGAAGCAGAGTTGACGTATCCGGGCGAAATCAAAGTGACGGTGGTGCGTGAGGCGCGATTCACCCAAACTGCGAAATGATCCCCGATAGAATCTCGGTAGGATCAGACAGCGGCCACGCAAATTTGCGTGGCCGAACACTTCGTAGGAAGCGTTTTGAGGGTGGCTCTTGGTCGCACAAGCGGAGGTCCAGTTGCTCGGAAATCCGTTTCCGGCGTTCTAGTTGCGAGCTGAACGCTCGTGCTGGTCGCAGAGCGAACGGTTCACGAGAGGCCAGCGAGCACTGAAAGATCGACATTTGGGCGAATTAAGACCCGCCCGCAGATGCTCATAGGTTGACATTCTTGCGTCGCGGCGCTATCTTCGCAGGCTTCCATTTTGTGCTAGTTCCGTTGCGATAGGCAGCGACGGTAATGCCCAAGAGATTTCCTGCCCGAGAAATGCTTCCATGATCTCGGCAGTGTAGTCTCGCGGGGCGACTAAGTAACACTTCCTAAAGAAGCTCGACCCGCTCAATGTTGGGAAGAGTTAAGTAGAGACGGACTCGATATGAGCGTCGATTTTGAAGCAATTGCTCAACGCGGGCGTTGCGATGCATCCAGTTTAAAACTCGCACAGCCCCTGTTGGAACAAGGCTTCTCACCGCCCTTCCTTGCACGCTACCGATGCGATGAATTGGGCGGTTTGAACGAATCCAGTTTGTGGGCTTTGTCCGCAGCGATCAAAAACGAGCAAAAGATTGCTCAAAGACGGGACGAGTTGCATGCCGCTTGGCAGCAAACGTCGCTCTGTGATCCTGCGATTGGTCAAGCGATTCAAAAGTCCAACTCGCTTCGCATGCTTGGAAGACTTGGACGACGACTCAAGGCAGAGTCGAATGAGCAGAGTAACGATCCAACCTTGCTAGCCGTTCGAGTTCTGAATCCACAAAAAGGCGATGGCAGCGACTTTGCTGAAATCGCTAAAAANGTGGAAGGGATTCAGGATCCGACCGTAGCAGTGGCAGGGTTAGAGGAAGCGTTGGCAAAACGCTTGGCTGGTGATCCAAGGGTGATCGCTGCGGTCGTTCGTTGGCTTGTGAAGAATGCACAAATCAAAATTGCGAACGTCAGTGATCCCCATACGCCGAAAGAGGAGCCCGCGGCTGCGAAGTCTGGCTCTAAGAAGAAGAAGCCGGCCGACGCAGCGCCAGCCGCCGACGCAGCACCAGCCGCCGACGCAGCACCAGCCGCCGACGCAGCACCAGCCGCCGACGCAGC
>PAUV01000058.1 GCA_002712845.1 Rhodopirellula sp.
ACAAGCGTCACTACAAGACAACACTGGAAGCTACGCAGCAATAACTGACAAACAAACTTGTTGCCTGCTTCAACTAGATCGCCTCGTTACCACGCTCTCCAGTTCGAATTCGCACACAATCATCCATTGGCAATACAAAGATCTTTCCATCACCAATTTCACCTTCATCCCCAGATCTGCCTCCCGCAACAATCGCATCAACAGTTGGCTTGACAAACTCTTCATTCACGGCGATTTGCAATTGCACCTTCCTGAGCAAATTGACGCTGAACTCATGGCCCCGATAGACCCCCGTCTGTCCTCTTTGACGTCCAAAGCCTTGGCAGTCCATGACCGTCAGACGAAACACCTCAACCTCGGTCAGAGCCTCTTTGACGGATTCCAACTTACTTGGCTGGATGATGGCGATGATCAATTTCACGGATACGGGAGCCCTGCAGGATAGAAGATGACAACGTATTACCCCTACAGTAACCTATCGAGGTGCCGTGGAAAAAGCGGGCAGAACTTCAACCTTAAAGAAAAAGCCCAACGCGAAAGAAAAACCCAGCGATCGTAGAAATTGCTGGGCAAAGAAAAAGAGCCAGCCCATACGGGCTGGCTCAATGAAGTCCTCTAGCCTTGCCTAGAAAAAAACCCAGTCCCGGGTGAGCGAGGCGGACGCTCACCCGGGTTGCTGGGAGCTTCTGGCCCAGGCAAGAGCCAAGAAGTCTTCAACGTTTGCTTGAAACCTCTCCCCTTACCGGTGACCCCGCTGCAGATCCGAAAGACCAACAACGGGGCCGCGGTAGGTAGTCGGGTTAGGCGATAGCACCACCGGAAACGCCATCAGATGGATAGGCGTGCATGCCGTGCTCAGAGATATCCAAGCCAGCTTGCTCTTCCTCAGCCGAGACTCGCAGCACACCGACCGCTTTGAGAGCGAGGAAGACACCAAGCATTGTGAAAAAGGCCCACGAGCAGATGACGAGCGTGGCGATCGACTGCACCATGATGAAGCCACCTACTGTCTCAATGCCGTCAGGAAGGTCGCCGAAGATCCCGGTCGCGATACCGCCCCAGACTCCGCAGAGCCCGTGCACCGGCCACGCACCGACGGGGTCGTCAATTTTGAGTTTGTCGAGCATCAGAATGCCCAACACGACCAATGCTCCTCCAGCAGCACCGATAACGAGTGATTCCCACTGAGCGACACGATCACAGTTGGCAGTGATCGCTACCAAACCACCAAGCACTCCGTTCAGTGCCATGGTGAGGTCAGGCTTGCTGAACAACGCCCAGGCAGTGAGCAACGCAGCGACAGCCCCAGCAGATGCAGCGAGTGTCGTGGTTAGGGCAATGTACGTGGTTGCTTCGGCGTTCGACGCTCCAGCGTACGTTAGCTGGCTACCGGGATTGAAACCGTACCAGCCAATCCAAAGAATGAAGACCCCGAGAGCAGCGAAAGCAATGTTGTGGCCGGGAAGGGGAACACTTTTACCATCGGAGGTAAACCGGCCCAGTCTTGGCCCCAGAACGATCGCGCCTGCCAAGCCTGCAAATCCACCCACAGCGTGCACGACAACGCTTCCCGCGAAATCCTGGAAACCCATCGCGTCAAGAAATCCTCCACCCCATTTCCACGAGCCGCTGATGGGGTAGATCAGACCTGTTAATAAAGCACTGTAAACCAAGTACGCACCGAACTTCATACGTCCTGCGACGGCACCCGAGACAATCGTTGCGGCAGTCGCAGCGAATGCTACTTGAAACAGGAAGTCCGCGGATGAACTGTAGTCCCCTGGGGCGTCCGGATTGTCACGGGCGACAAAAGAACTTGGCTCGCCCAGAACGCCCTCAAAAAGCCAATTGTCCCCCGGGTACATCAACGCGAACCCGACGAACAAAAACAGGATTACACCCACGGAGAGATCCATCACATTCTTAGCAAGAATATTGACGGTGTTCTTAGCGGAATTTAGTCCCACTTCTACCATGGCAAAACCGGCCTGCATAAACAGGACAAGCACGGCACAGATGAACATAATCAAAGTATTGATCGTGTACGCAGAATCCGCCGCGTCAAAAGCAACCACCTCGGCCTCTGCAGCCTCGTCTGCCGCAATCGCATCTAGCACTGCCGCTTCGGTCGCCTCAGGGGCAACATCTGACGCCGATGACTCATCCTGAGCTAAACTGGGGTTGCTCCACGCTGCGGAAAGGCCCGCCAACCCAAACAACAATAATCCTGTGAGCAGTGGTGCTCGCAACGTACAATACATCTTGGGGTTTACCTTTTGCAAATGAATCCTGAAAAAGTTACCTCGCCGACCGGCGAAGCTTCAACTCGACGACAAATCGGACTTCACAAAACACCTGTCTCTCCTGCCCGGGCCAACTTTGGATCGCTCATTGAGTCGACGGCGTTGATGCGATAGAGGCATCGAACTGTCGGAGCTACGACTAGGCAAGCCGCGCGCCAAAGCAGAAAAAGAAAAGTTCCATCAAGATCGCAAGCTGTTGCTCTGCAACACTTTAAAAACTTTACATTCTTAGGCGTCACCACCGCCCCGGGTGCCTACGGCTCTTGCGCACGTGCCCCACATGCTCAGAATCAGGGCACGAACAAACGCCGCATGCCTTTTTTCAAAGCAGCACAACAGAAAGTGTGGCGTTTTTCGCCAAAGCAAAGGCTCACTTAGCTGAAACGCATTTTTTGGTAACAAGCTATCGAGCACTCAGGCATCGTTGCTGCCACGGAAAGGTGCGTTAACTTCCCTTGAGTCCGTCGCTGCTGCGCATTTTTCAGGCAGCGGATACCCCGCAAGGAAAACACACCGAGAAGTGCGGGGAACCAAATTACCGCAGGCCGTGCGGATACCCACGCGNCAATCAAGCAGACTGCCCCNCTCACTCNAACNGTANACACCCAAAAGCCTTCGGGCGACATTTGAAACCAACCCAAAAAGCAGAAAAAAACCCGACCACCTTAGCAGGCAATCGGGTTCAAAGCTTGGTAGAGCTATGTCNCCTTTCGAATCATTCTNAGATCAACGAACGGCTCACAGACACGGAGAGTCTTGGAAACTCTAGAAAGTCATGATGGCTGAAGTAGCGTAGGAGAATCGGTCATCCTTGTCGCCGGAAACAGCGTCCTCGCTCCAATCCCATCGCAGCTCGGGACGGAACGTCAGGTTTGCACACCAGCGGTAATTCATACCGAGAGTCAACTCGTAAAGATCTTCCTCTACGCCAGTCGTTGCAAGTCCATCGGTGTTCAACCACTCAAACCTTGCACCCAATGTAGTGCAATCGTTGACAGTCTTGAACAAGTAGTTGCTGATTCCAACGGCTGTTACATCGCCATCATTCAGGTCGACCAGACTTGTCTGCATGGCATATTTGAGATCGCACCGCAAATCGTAGGCAGCGACGACGGAGTGAACATAACCCTGAGCGAGAGGACCACTTGCCAGGTTGCTTCTCAATTTACCACCCACCACGTTGTAGGAAGCGGACAGCCTGTCAGTCAGGTCAAGAGCAACGCCACCGATAAATGCGTCACCATTGTCCTCAAACGCTGTATTGACGCCTTCAATCCAACCACCAGTCAGAGTGACATTGTCGAGTCCCGAATACGTAGCAACCACACCGCTTGCCGTATACGAAATCTGTGAGATGTTGAACGCGAATGAATGACTCGAGAAGAAGTTCTTTGTGGATTCAACTGATTCATAGCCAATGTTGGTGATCATGTGACCGATTTTGGCGGAAAGATCGCCGTAACCAACTTCCATGTAAAGCTGCGGCAGTGCCGAGCCATAGTTGCTTCCATTGTCCCAAGAGTTGTCGAAACGAGTGCCACCAGGATTTCCAAACGCTTGCAGTTCTGGAGCGTCAGTACCGTAAATGTAATCAACGCGTCCACCGATATCCAAACCACAGGATGCATCGATCGCTCTCTCTGCGAACATCCAACCTTGTTGCAACTGGAAATGCTCAGGGTAGCTATTGAAGTTGCTTCCTCCGAAGGTCCCCAAACCAAATCCTTGCAGATCTGACTGGTAAGCGGTCTGCAACCAACCACCGGCCGAAATACGGTTGCACTCTCCAAATAGTTGCCAAGGATCCCCGATGCAGCAATCGCGGCACGCGAGACTTAGAACTCTGTCGCACAAGCCACAGTCGCCAAGATTGATTCCGCAACCTGCTGAGTCACAACCTGCGTCGCATGCATCACCGTCGCATGCATCCTCGCAAGCTGGCTCGCATCCACAAACAGGCTCGCCGCAGTCGCAATTCGACTCGCAGGAAACCAGTTGAACTTCGTTGGTCTGGTCAGCAAAAACATTTCCTGCGTAGGTTCCGCAAGCAATCGCTGCAAGCAATGCCAATTTCGTGAGTTTCATCGCTGGTGAACTCCCAATGGTTCGGGTTCTTGAATGAATCGCCCCAGCCTGATGCGCTGAGCAATCTTTCAGTCAGATGAAAAGGTGATGGGGGAATCCATCACACAGTCAAACTCACGTGAATCGGGCTATTCGGTTATTTGAGTGATCGACGGTTAACCTGATCTTCTGAAGTCGCCACGCGGAAGTTTCCGTCGATGAAGGGGACAATTATCACACGCTTGTGAATCTGTTCCGGTCAGTGAGAAGGATTGCCCTAAACGGATCCCTGGTCAGAACCAACGGCGCATAAAAAAACCCGGCCGCCCCAAGCAGGGCGACCGGGTCAATTTTTTCAATGAATCCGCGGTTTCGGCGATTGCTAACGTCGGGGAGAAACGCTCGGCACCCCCCGCACACGGATTCCTTGGTGCCTTAGAAAGTCATAACAGCATCAACAGCGAACTTGAAGCTGTCTTCGTTTCCGTCGTATCCGTCGTACCAGTCATAGCGAATCTCTGGACGCCAAGTCAGGTTTGCACATTGACGATGGTTAACACCAAGCGTCAGGTTGTAGGTGTCGAATGAAGGGCCACCAACTGCTGGTGTAGTGTTCCACCACTCGAAACGAGCTCCAACACCAGTGCAATCATTGATCGTTTTGATCAAGTAGTTGTTGATGCCGATGGACTCACGAAGATTGGTATCCAGGTAGTCGCTCTGCATGATGTACTGGACATCGCAACTGACGTCGTAAGACGCGACAACCGAGTGCATGTAACCATTCTCGTTTTCAGTGAACGCTGGGTTACCGTTGCCAGCCTCATTCAAGCGGCCACCGATAGCTGCGTAAGTGACGTTCAAACGGTCAGTCAGCCCGAGCGAAACTCCACCAAGGAATGCATCGCCATTGTCCTCGAATCCGCTGTCATAACCCTGTACGTATCCACCGTAAAGTGTCACGTCGTCGCTATGCTCGAGAGTAGCCAGAATACCAGTGTGAGTGAATGGCTCACTGTTGTACATGGTGTTCGAATGACTGTAGAAGAAGTTGCCAGTCGCTTGGACTACTTCATAACCGATGATGGTGTAGAAGTGACCAACCTTCACCGACAGGTCGCCGTAACCGGCTTCCATGTACAGTTGTGGCAATGCCGAACCGTACTCGTTGCCATTTCTCCAACCATCTTGGAAGTCGTACGTTCCATCTGGGTTACCAAATGCCTGAGTGTCAGGTCCATCAGTACCGTAGATGTAATCGATTCGTCCACCGATGTCGAATCCACAGGAGGAGTCGATTGCCTTTTCGGCAAACAACCATCCCTGTTGCAGTTGAAGTTTATCGGAGTACGTGTTGAAGTTGATCGTTGGGTTTGTGAAGTAGCCCAACTGCATCCAACCACCAGCAGTGATTCCGTGACACTCACCGAAGAGAGTGTACGGGTCGCCGAGGCAGCAGTCGCCACAGTCAAGGCAGCTTCCAATTCCGCAATCGCCGAGGCCAAGGCCACAGCCTGCTGAATCACAACCTGAGTCGCAACCCGCGTCACATGCGTCATCACAAGCAGGCTCGCATCCGCAAACCGGCTCGCCACAGTCACAATCTGACTCGCAGGAAACCAACTGAATTTCGTTTGTTTGATCGGCAAAAACATTGCCAGCGTAAGTACCGCATGCAAGCGCGGCGACGAGCGCCAATTTGCTAAGCTTCATTTGCTTTATTAACTCCCCAGTTATCCATTTCGGGTTAGGTGCAATTTGCACTGCATGATTCCGTGCGACCAAAAGGTGTCGACGGATAGACGAAAACATTTCCGCAATCGGTTGCTCAAGGCCGCGTCGGTCGCCGGAACGGCGTCGACAAATACCGAATCATGCTACTTTTCTCTGTAGTAGGTATCGGACAGCTGCAAGAAGAAGAACGTGTTTTAGCCGTAAAACACTCAAGAATCTGTCGTCTGCCCTACATTCAGTAGTGGTTAACGAAGGCCTACCAACTGCTGGCTTTGGGTAGGCCTGTGAAGGGATATGGATTAGGAAGAGGATTCAGTGTAAATCTGACACCATGAGCTGCTGCGACGCCAATTTTCCCGCAAATTCGTTGCAATCACATGATTGCCTATCGCAGCATCCTCGGCTGCTAAAACCGCCAGCTTCTGGAAAGCCACGGCGAGTCTGAGCAAGAAACGCTGCCAAAAAGTAATGCTTCATCACTTGAACGGTTTTCCAAGGTTCTTGAAACGTCGGTTTCCAGCCTGGTGTCGATTTGTCGTCGGCCTACCCGATCTGCCTGTGATACGTCAGAATTACCGGTCGACTGGCCCGTGTGGGCCGGCAGTTTGCGATTCCTCGACTCGAGACGAGCTTTTCGATGGCGTTTTGGCGGTCCAAGAAAAACAAGGAAGATGTTGCCTTGGGGCAGAAATCGGCAGCTTCAAGTGAAGTGTCCGAAAAACTGCCCACGAGTCAGTCAGAAATGGATTCGGCTGAAAGCCGAGACAAGAGCGACTTACCGACTAGCCCATCCGAGACGAACGAATCCACCGCTTCGGCAACACGCTCAGAACCCAAACCATCTTCCGGTGGGCTGTTCTCAAAGATGCGGGGCGCGCTCTCAAAAACAAGGCAAGCTCTCAGCACTGATATTCGAGACCTCTTCAAAGCTGAGGGGACGCTGGTCGACGACGATTTTTTGAAAGAGCTTTTTTCAAGGTTGATCCGGACTGATATGGGAGTCGCTTCAGCCGAAGCAATCCGGGACGATGTCGCAACTCGCCTGAGAGCGCGAGTCGTATCACTGGAAGAGGTGCTGGAGACGATTACTCAGCAAACACAAACCATGCTGGCGCAAGAATCAACTGGAATTCAGTACACCGATTCAGGGCCCACCGTGATTCTGGTGGTCGGAGTCAATNGCAGCGGCAAAACTACTTCCATTGGCAAACTGGCAAATCATCTTCACCAATCCGGCCGTAAAGTCGTGCTGGGAGCCGGTGACACATTCAGAGCCGCGGCCGTTGAACAGCTCACGGTCTGGGCAGGTCGAATCGGCTGTGAAATCGTAACTGGCAAGCCGGAAGCTGATCCTGCCAGTGTCGCCTACCAGACAGTTGAAAAAGCTTTGGCGATTGGTGCGGATATTGCGATCATTGATACCGCGGGAAGGTTACAAACGCAGGTCAATCTGATGCAACAACTCGAAAAGATTCGACGCGTTGTGGAAAAGAAAATTGACACGGCACCGCACGAGGTGCTGCTCGTACTGGATGCCACAGCCGGCCAGAATGCGATCAGCCAAGCCCAAGGGTTCAGTGATGCCGCCGGCTGCACTGGCATTGTGCTTGCAAAACTTGATGGTTCGGCAAAGGGCGGAGTGATCCTGCCCATTCGCGAAAAATTTCAGCTCCCTGTCAAGTTCGTCGGCCTCGGGGAAGGTGTTGATGATATCGCTGCCTTCGATGCTGCAGCTTTCGCCAAGGCTCTCTTTGCACAGTAACAGTTATCATGCTTCATCTAAAATCCGAGTCGACGAGCCAATGGCTGAATCAGGTTGATCAGCACTTGGATGAAATTCTCATTGACCATGCCCACTGCGAGCGCAAAGCCGCAACCACGGCAATGAACTTGATGAACTCCTACACGGAGAATCGCGATTTATGCCGCGAAATGACTCGGATCGTCGAAGAAGAGCTGGAACATTTCGAAATGGTTCTCTGTTTACTTGACGAGCGTGGAATAAAATTCCGTCGCCTCGCTGCCGGGCCCTATGGCCGCAAGCTAAACGCCTTGGTTGGCAGCCAGGAACCCGAAAGAGCTGTCGATCGCTTGCTAATCGCTTCCTTGATCGAGGCTCGTAGTTGCGAGCGATTCAGTTTACTCAGCGAACATGTGCGTGACCGAGACCCCGCTCTAGCAGATTTTTACGCCAGCCTGTTTGAAAGCGAAGCCAGACACCACACAACCTATGTGCGTCTGGCAGAGCACTTCACTTCACGAGAATGTGCACGAGTCCGTCTAGCCCAACTGTCGTCTGAAGAANCCGCGATTCTTNTAGAAGGCAGCGAGCTGCCNAGNATGCACAGCTANCAGNTGTTTCACANNTGAAATNATNAATTTCAANTNTCCTTTCGTGCAGTTTCACAGCACGCGGGANGGNNTGCTTCAATCGANACCTNCCNNTCNTGCCGACAAAATGGATTGACCGAGCANCATGGNTGGCTATTTTTCTGCTGCTGCAGAAAATCGGAAGCCGACAAAAAGACCAAGCTTTGATGAGCTTCTGCAAGTTCTTTTCCACGATGGAAATGGCTGCGAATCAGCCTATCGATTCGCCAACCGGATGAGCCGGCCATTTTTCATCCTGAGTGAATCGATGCNTCCCGTATCGCAAGGAAAAGGAACATCATGCAGTTTCGTGTCTACTTTCTGTTGTTTGCCATTTCAATCTCGCATGCCAACATTGTCAGTGTTGCAGCCGATAGCCACTCCATTGTGCATTTCGACATTCCCCCCAGCGTCGCAGCAGATGTTGTCGAATCAGGTAGGGGTAGAGCGTTANTGCAAGTTGAACTGAAACTATCATCNATGATCAGTTCTCCAGAGACGGCTCGAATCGACCAATGGCTCGTACGCTGCCAACCGCGAGGACAATTTGCATCGATTGTTGACTACAGTCCCCGCACAGAGACAAGCTCGGATATCGCAACACATATCCAAGTCAAACGATCAAAAGAAAAGCACCAGTCCCTGGGCGTTGGTGTGAATGGCGACTACTTCTCAAGTTTACGCGGCAATGCAGGTCTAGATCACACCAGAAAGAATATCGATTCACTGCAATTCGACCGTCTAGCTCCCGTCCATGCCGTAACTGCTGCGGGAACGATTAACCGGGGAACCGGTGTCTACTTCAAACTGCGATGGACGGCCCAACAAATTCTGGAAGGCCAAAAGACATTCCAGTTAGTGCTTGACGTTCCCGACACGTGGCGGACAGGCCTGATCGACATCTCAGTTGTCGCTCAATCAGAACACAAATCATTCGCCAGTTGGGAACAATCCACCAAGACCTTGGGTTCAGCAAATTTTGTTATCGCAGTTTGTCGTTCGGATGACATTCACGCATGCGAGGTCGCTCGCAGAATGGCAAACGCTGAACATCAACTCCGCAACAGAATCAAAGAAGAAACCGCGTCCAAGCCCAATAATTCCCTGTCCACCCTGCTGCGAAAAATGACACAGAAGATGGAGCTCGAAAAGCCCAGCAGTGACCTACTACAAAGGTTGATGCTAAACCAAGCAGACCCGCGTCTGGATTCCGACATCCGAAAGCTTCCCATGCCATGCCGATTGGCAGCACTCAACTACTCTGATGCCCAAGCTTCATTCACACGATTGAACGAACAACCGATTAAGAAATGAGCGGCACATAGAATCATGGACCTCACATCCCGCTGAAACGGCGACTGTGGCAGTGATTGCATGAGTCGGCTAACGAAAACTAATGCATTGATCACTCGGAAGCATCAATGCTCATTGCCGAAGCATCACCATGCTCAGTTGTTACTAAAACCGAGGGCAAGAACCGCGTCACGCCCGAGCGGGTTTTTAAGGAATTGTCGGTGGCATTCCGGGCAAAGATCATACCGACCGTGATGACTTGTTTCCGCTTCTTCATCAGTCGCGATGACAGGTTCGTGCATCCCCTCCAGAATTTGGTGTAATTCGTTCAGGTGATCCACATCGTCTTCAAATTCCGGCTCAACTTCACTGGCCGCAGTTTGAATATCAATTTGCACGATGAATCGTGTTTGATTATCGGTGTTGATCTGGCGCTTACAACGATCACATGTATAGTGGATCATCTATTAAGTGCTCGCGTGGAAAGTGTCCCACAACGTGACTGGGAACAGATCCAGTCGAAATGAAATAGAAATAAATGCATCATGAGACTACCCCCATGGTAATGACCTGTGAGTAGCGTTCGCAAGCCAAATAAGAGTTTCTTTTTTCCATCTCGACAACACCTACTTCGAGGTTCACTGTCGGCCAACCNCTTCAAANGGTGCAGCNAGGTGTTTGATCGCGANCTNNATTGTCTGGAAGACACCCTNTGGGAGCAGCGTAACTGGGCNNNACTTNCATGGNTCAGAGAGGTCTTGATGAACCTTGGAAACCAGCTTTGTTTACAGGGCGNGATACCCACAAACAGGGGCGNATTCAAGATCAAGCANGCGAAACAAGCCGNCTTGCCCCAATGACATCACATCTATCTACTGGAAAACAGACACATGGGCGATGGCATCGCAACTCAACACCTAGCTCACGAGTCTGGGAAGACTACTCCGTTTTCGCTCTCGCGGGGTCAGATTTTGGAGCAGACTTGCGGTCAGATGTGGGGACTTAACTCGCGTCTGATTTCTCTGACAAGGATTTCCTATCTTCATCTTCCCCCAATTCCGAATTGACTTCGTTGGAGAATTTGAAATCACCATCCTGCACTTTTTGAAAAACCGTCGAGGGACGAACTTCTAATAACATCCCCGGCAAAAAATCTTCTGGCAACGAATCCAGATCTCGATCATCCAGTACTTTCACGACAAAGCCACGCTTTTCCGACTCAGAAATCAGACGTCTGATCGCTTGAACATTGCCATAGGCCAATAAACATCGTCCACCAGGCTTGAGATGCAACGGAAGACCGTCAAGCAATGTATCCATCAAACGAAACCCGGGATCATAGAAAGCATGATCCGCTGGTTTGCCCACAACACCATCTTCCCAAGGTGGATTTGAGATCACGAGATCAAATTGTTCATCGTCTTCAATCACCGCAAACGCCGCTGGACTATCATGATCAACCTGCCGTACATCCAGCAATCGGTCTGGGCAAAGCATCGCTGCNTTGTAGGNNGCGTTAGCTACAGCTGCGCGATTGATATCCGTAGCAACAACTGACTTTGCAGAGCTCAACAGGCAGAGAACCGAGATCAGTCCGGTCCCTGTTCCAATCTCTAGGACATCACGTCCCGAGGCAATCGCTTGAATCGAAATCAGCTGACGCAAGGAGACCGTGTCATCCGGATCCCAGAAAACAGATTCGAATTGAACAAACTCACCTTCAGGGACCTCATCGATGGACCATGTTTGCTCGACCCCGTACGAATAGTCCAAATCATCTCGGTAGCTGTCCCGACAGCCAACCAACAGCCAAACGCTACCCANCAACAAACACNCCAAAACACTAGATACAACCCTCGATGTAGANTTCTTNTTCAGCGGGTTCCATCGCATAAGTGGCTCCATCGGTCCGATACTTGATCGCGGTTCACCAGTTAATTCAATTCACCTGTCAGCGTGACAAACTANGNCCNGTGACAATGTCATCCACCAAAAACGGGNCCAGAGGTTTTTCCAAGGCTACGATGCTGCCATCGGTAAAAAGAAAAACAACGGGGCTCTCAGGTGTGATGTTTGCCACCTCATCTTGCAGTCGTTTTAGCGTCATGTCTACAGGTGCAGCCCAGTGAGCTGTATGATTGGGCAAATAGACAGCGAGTATTTTTTTTTGTGAATCACCGACAGCGACGTTACCCGTGTGTGCGGTTTCCTTCTCACTGTCGGGGTGAGAGATCGCACTTTGCTGATGCATGACCGCAAAAACATGTGTTTCTGTTGTTGTAGGCGGAACCGCGACCAGTGGCGACACAAACACACGAGGAACCGTAAGGCCCAATCTCAAGTTATCTGGTGAATCCCAGGTTTGAGACGATACAGGAAGACGCGACGCATCNACGCCAGGCAAGTGTGAAGCAATGAGAACCCGCCAACTGCAGCCAACTTGCCCACTTCGAGCCCTTGTATAGGATGCAGGATAGCGACCATGAACCGCGTGATAAGCATTCAACGCCTCGCCAATTCCCTCCAATTGTTGAATCACTTGCTGTTTCCGAGCAGTGGAGGAAACATCGACGATTACGGGTACAAGTAGCGCCCCACCGATCACGCCACAAGCTCCGAGTAACAGAAAGACGGCAAACGAGACGACCAAAATCACGGCCCATTTGCGTGGCTTATCAGCAGGATCGTGCCTGAACCGACTGCCATCTGTGTGATCCGATGCACCAATTTTTTCCTTAGAAAACTTCAGTGAGAATTTCCCCATCATATTCACATCGCCAGTTTTCGATGTTTTTGGGGGCACAGATGAAAAACCAGATTGGAGTCATGTTGGCTTCCAACAGCAGGCCAAAAGGACAGTATGGCACTCTACTGCTGGGTGATTTGCTGGCGTGCCTTATAGACCGCTAACACGGACAAACCGACAACGCGACACACATCAGCCCANTCGCAGAGACAAGCACACGTCACGAACGGCCTCNTTTCCAAACGAGATCCCAAGTGATTGAGAGAGTGCAAGCCTACTGCGTGAGTGATTGCATCTGGCCCCATGAGAGGTGGGATCGCGAAGTACAAAACAGCAGACGTCGAAATCTTTGCGTTACGCTTCGATTTGNCAACTTGTGGNCNACCGCATGGTGTTCAANGAACACCAACCGTCGTTGGCGCCACNGCCTTCCTAGCGAACCTTACATTTNAAGCGAATGGTTGCACTCTCGCCAACCCGAAGCACATCAGTCAACTTCCACTGCAAGCGAAGAGACTGGCCATCATTCTTGACAGGCAAGAACTCTGCACCCGCACTGCACGTCTCACTGCCATCCACATACTCCAGACGAGTGATGAGATTGTCGGTGAGCACAACTCGGTCGACAGGGGCATCGCCAACATTCTCGACACGAATTGCGAAGTTCACGATTTCGCCNGGTTTTGCATCAGTGCGATCAGCCATTTTGTGGATTCGCAACCGGCCTGCCTCTGGAAATTCATAAATCGTCAAGCCTTGCAAGGACTCATCACGCACCAACGAAGGTGCCTTCAANTCTTCGATCGTAGCCTCGACGCATTCATCNAATGCCCAAGAGATAGCTGCCAACGAGAATTGTTCCAACGCTACCTTCTCATCATCCTGCAGCTGATTGAGCTGATCGATCGTCAAACCGACGAGCGCAGCCATCACATCACTAGCTTGCTCCAACTGAAGTACCGAATCGACGGGAACACCTCGAACTCGTTCTCGCATGGCATCAATCTTCCGAGTGACATCGGCATGAGCCAACTCAACACTATCTGTCATCGTCAGGCGAGGCAGAGGCTGGTCCAGCCGACTAGTCCCCTGNGGCTTGTCGAATTGAGCTGCACCGATCGCGCGTCCGCCGGCCAGCGCGCCAGTGATTTTTCGCACCGAGAGAAAACGTGGTGCATACAAACAAACCTTATTGCTGGCCTCGACCTCTATATCGCCAGCAGCGGTCGTGTAATGAACAACGGTATCCTCAGGCTGNAGTCCTGTTAGCGAATCATCGCGACGCACAGCAACGTTGGGCGGATTGTCACCGCCATCACAAATGAATTCTTGCGGATCAATCCCATAAGCGTTCATCGGAACGGGTGGGGGCATCATGTAGCCGTAGGGAGATGGGTTGCAACGCTGGCAGCCACCGAGCCGATTCCAACTACACGCCTGTACTTGAGGAACTTCCGATGCTGCTCCGCGTTGCATACCGCAAGCACAACTTGCGCCGCTCGACTGGTGGGCAGCAGGTGACGAGAAGCTGGCCTGTGCCACTGCATGGGCAAGAGTCTGCCGGTCAGGCATAGGCTGAGNCGTGGGATAGACACCAGCGGGNCGAAAACCTGCTTGCGGTGGATAGCCTTGTTGGGGTCGATAACCGGAATAGCGAGGTCCCCCCATGCCAGGTCCCCCCATCGCAGGTCCCCCCCATTGCGGCATTTGCCCAGCAGGCTGCGACATGGGGTTTTCACGTCCGATTGCACCAGGTGGTGGCTCGGGTCTAGGTGGTGAAAACGCACAACCTGTGCTCAAGATCGCAACCATGCCAACAAGCATCAGGTTTTTAATAGATTGCATCATCATCTCGTGAAGGGCGAGCGTTGGATTATTTAAAAAGGGGCTGATCCGTAACCGTCACGGCTGGAACAACGTTCAGAGAAGACGCACCATACTGTTGTTGTTGAGCCGTGGCAGGCACAGCTACGGCAGCTTGTGTACTCGCATCGCCAGTATTTTGGCTCACAGTTTCAATGGGAGCCCATGTTGGGAATCCAAAAAAGAAACCGGGCATTAGTGCTGGTGTTCTCGGAGGAGCGAGCGATCCGATACGCACAATCGCTACGGGACGTCCCAGACGATCTGCGACCTCCAAGGCATCTTGATATTCGGCAACTTCGACGGGACGATTCGTCACAGGGGTCTGCTGCATGGGCACAGCGGTCTCAGGATCTTCAAGATAGATGACTCGTGTCACCATCTTTCCTGCAAGGGCGGACTCAAGGTCTTCCTGATCGAGATTAATAACGATGGGGTAGCGAGTAGCGAGCCCTGGTGGTGGGTAGGTCCGGTCGATCACTTCGAGTGTGGGGTAAAGTTCCGCACCTTCCATCATTGGAATTCGCGTGACCTGAAAGCGGTAGACGCTTCCGACGAGCAAGCCTGCCTGCAAAAGCTCAGACCCCTCGGAGTAGCCGCCATTTCTTGTCAAGGCAAAACGAGTGCCCTGGGGGCCTGTTAGTGCCACAGGTTGAAAGTAACCGTTGACGAATCCGCGTCCAGCGAGCCGAGCCTGGCCTAAGTAACCGGGCGGCATGTCACCAGTCAGCAAACGATGCCGGCCTGTCTTACCGAGATAATCAGATGGGTCGGCGGCATTGGCGTCGTGAAGCGTCACCAACATAGCGGTGATACAGCAAGCGAATCCCAGCGACCGGGCGTTTCCGTAAGCCATCACTGTTAAACCCAGGGGAGGTCAACTGGCTGATAAAGATACAACCAATACAAACAACGGAACTAAAAGAAACGCGGTGAGACTGGATCAATCTGCACCGCGTTTCGCATTTGACTCAACTCACCCCACAATTACTGGGGTGGGCAATTTGGATCAACTCGCTGGCTTCCGTGCTGATACATGCCGCGTCCAGCAGGCACACCCGGATGGATGTTCTGTTCGGTGATCCGAACCCGGCTGACAGGATTTGGATAGCTCATGCCGGGTTGCTGACGAACGTTCATTTTCACTTTCTCAACCGGTCTCGGGATGTTGATTGAGGTGTGATTACGCATCACGTGCTTCTTCAGACCAGCAGGCTGTCCCAAAGGAATGTGGGGTGGTCCTGGCAACCCGATCGGCGTACCCGACATTGGCATTCCGTACTGAGGTGTCGTCACACCAGAAATCATTCCGGGCAGCGAAGGTGGCATGGCAGCTCCATTCCCGGGGCAGTTACCACACCCCTCAGTCATCGCTGGTGCGAATGCTGCAGGAAGTCCGGCAAGTGGTGCTCGCATGATGCCACCAGTCGACATCATCTCGTTGGAACCGCTCATCTCGATGTCTTTGTCACCCAGACGGATGATAGCAAGAATCGAACCGCGACGATCAGCTTCGACGATTGGGTCGATGCCTGGATCAAGGCGGGTACTTACCAGCGTATCAATGCCGGCCAAAGCAGGACCTTGGAAGTCGGGATCCGGAAGGTAGATCACTTTGGTGACAAAGTTACCGGTCAACACTTGGTCGAAGTCTTCTTCAGTGAACTGAAGAGGAACCGAGTTATGAGCGAGGTAAGCACCAGTACGTGGGTTAGCGTAAGCCAGTTCCACAGTAGGATACAGCTCAACGCCCTCACGAGCAGGAATATTGGTGAGTTTCAGGCGGTACAGCCCTCCTTGTGGGAAGTTCTGCCGAGCTGGGACAACGAGCGGCTCGCTATCGAAGCCCCCACTACCAGTGGCGTCATACCGAACTTGCATTCCCTCAGGCTGTGCCAACGTCACTTGTAATGTTGGTGGGACAGCGGGCAACATTCCAGCCGGGGGCAAAATACCGCCACCAGGGGGAATATTCATGCTGCCGCCGCCGAGCAGATTACAACCCGGCCCGCAAGCTGCGTAGTTGACGAGATCAATATCACCAACAGCAGACGCTGCAGAGGTGTCAGGTGCTGGGGCGGCTGGCGGAGCCGCAGGTGTTGGTGCAGGCATCATCGGGGGTGCCATCATTGGGTTGCCCATGGGGGCACCCATTTGCGGGTTACCCATCATCTGTGGGTTGCCCATCATTGGGCCTCCCATCATGGAAGCTCCCATCATCGAGCCTCCCATCATTCCCGGAGCGACCGAGGGTGCACCGAGTACCCCGGGTCCAGGGCCACCAACACCGGGTCCTGGCTCCATTAGCTGTTGTTCGGGTGGCAGGTTGTGGCGAACCGGCACACACCCGGTGGCGAGCATCGCCGTGGCCGCCAACAGCGACATATGAGTGACGATTCGTTTCATCGTTTCCCCCGTTCCTTGGGCTTCTACTTAGCTGAGTAGTGTTAAGTCAGTCTTAAATTTCGATCTGGGTGGACTTTGCCAGCAGGACTAATCTAGGATCAGCGAGGCTGCAGGGTATTTATCCGTGAAGTCCGGGCGAACCGGCTTCTGTGTGGATCATCGGCACGTTACACGCGGTATCTTTGAGAAAATCGGTACAACCGGTTCATGAAGATCGATCGTCACATCAGGCAGATGGCGTTTCTGGGCGTGAAACCCGAATTTTGCAGTGGTCTAGAACAGTAAAAATCGGTGATCAAAAATCCCGTGAGGTAACGGATGAAGGCGACTCAACGACACTCTGCACGAACTCTGCTAATCATTGCGGTCGTCATTAGCGTCTTGGCCTACCTTCGTTTCGCTGACGCTTTGAACGCGCAGCAACTGCCCACCGAACCGTCGGTTTCACGAGCAGTCGATCAGAAAGAAACTTTTGAAAGTCAATCACCCGACAGCGATTCCGAGGCAAATCGGGCCGCGAAGTCCCAAGTTGATGCAACCAACTTACTGCAACTTGTACTTCGTCAGCTGGTTTCTGGTGCAGCTTTCGACGCCAAGGTGCGTGAAATCGTCTGGACCACTGGTAGAGAAGTGATTGGCGTGGGCACCTACGAACAATCAGGTGAAGATACTGGTCGATTCAATTTGCAATTGACCATGCATGATGG
>PAUV01000059.1 GCA_002712845.1 Rhodopirellula sp.
GCGTTCGTAAACCTGCTTAGCGACGTTACTGGGAACAGCGAAGCTCACTCCCTGATAGCTCTCACCAACAATTGCTGTATTGATGCCTACCAGTGATCCACGAGCGTCGACGAGCGGGCCCCCACTGTTACCTGGGTTCACCGCGACATCGCTTTGCATGAAGTCCTGGTAGTGCGTACTGTCTTCAACCATCCGATGCTTTCCGCTTAAAATCCCAAACGTGACTGTCTGGTCCAAGCCAAATGGGCTACCCACAGCCCACACTGGTGACCCCACTCGGCAACGATCACTATCGCCCCACTCAATTGGAATCAACTCATCGGCATCTACTTTCAAGACAGCCAAATCCGTCTGTTGATCTGTACCAATGATCGCAGCACTCAAGCGACGCCCATCTCCCAAAGTCACATAGATTTCCTCACCGCCGTCAATCACGTGGCGATTCGTGAGCACGTATCCGTTGTCAGCGACGATTACCCCACTGCCCTGATCGGTTTGGGGTTGGTAGAGAGGCATTAGCTGACCCCGAATTTTGATATCGGTGAGTGCTGATGGCTGCTCAACCTCGATGTGAACTACACTAGGCCCAACGGTTGAGGTAACCATTTGATACGCCCTACTCAACGTATCGAGAGAGACGTTCCGCAGTCCTTCGGATCCCGATTCATACTCCGCTCGCAATTCTCCTCGATGCCAACTGTATCGAATCTCCTCAACGATACGAGGTACGAAGTAGCGTGCCGCCAGCAGTAGCACAGCCATTGTCGCCAGCAAAAACAGGCTCTGCCTCAATGGGTCCTGCTGGAAACCGCTGCGTTCCGTCACCGGATCAACATGCTTGCCTGCACCAAGTGGCATTTCCTCAGTTGGCTGCGAACCACCGATGGACCGTTCATGCCCCAACCTTAACTTTGGATGGTTTGGAGATTCGTAGAAACCAGGAAGCGGAAATTCTTCCCGCACGCCCGTGGAACAGAGTTCATCACACGAGCCATCGCCAGCCCGCTCGACATTCCCCAACGACTGCCCTGTTGAGTTGGCACCCGATAGCTCTTCTCTTTCTCTCTGCTGCTCAACCTCACGCTCGGATTGCGAGGACCTCAGTTCTTCGTCTGCCTCATTTACTTTCGAAGAGTCTGCAACTTCCTCTGTGTTGAGAACCTCACCACGCGTCGTTTGAGAGATCAACTCATCCGAGTTATCGACGCCATCATCCAATTTAGAAGGAGAGCGGCTTGGTGGTAGGTCTTGGTTCATACAGACAGACACAAAGGACAAGGTGGAGTGAGAACGCTCCGATCGGGAGAAGACTCCGTTCCGACGCGGTCGGGCGTTTTGCTCTATGCCTTAGTGTAGCGCAGCGGCGACCTCAAAATGGCATGAATTCCAGAAGAAAGCCGCCAAGCCACTCCATTTTCGCAACGCAAAACATGCCTAATCCGAATGTTTGAGTTCCTCCCCCCCTTTGTTGAACCTCCACGGCTCGGGAAACTGTTGTTATGGGACACCCCGCCGGATGCCAGAAACCGGTATCCTGTGAAAGGCAACTCGTGCCGATGTGGGTTCAATCTCTTCCTGACTCGTGGCCAAAATTCCATCCATGACTGACACCGTTCGCGATTCCATCTACGAAGCCATTGCTTCCATTCGCCTGATCGATCCACACACTCATATCAATCCCCATGCACCAGCATCTAATACCCTGGCTGATTTGCTTGGGTATCACTACTACACGGAACTTGCGCATTCAGCCGGAATGCCCAAAGATCAAATAGAGGAAGATGGGCTCAGCGATCGAGAGTTGGTCCGACGATTGGTAACCAACCTTTCTCCCCTTGAAAACACCGCTCAGTATCGATGGCTGATTGAAATATGCCGTAAGTTTTTTGGTTTCACTGGTGAGCGGCTGGATGAATCCAACTGGGAAGAGGTGTACGAAACATCTGAAAAGCAAATGAAACTTGCTGAATGGCCTCAGATGGTCCTCGACCAGAGTAATGTCGAAGCCGTTTTCCTGACCAATGACTTCGATGATGACCTCGAGGGATTTGACAGTGACACGTACATCCCCTGCCTGCGAACTGACGACCTTGTTTTCCATCTCTCCAAAGCCCAGACAAGAGAACGTTTGGCCGCATGCACTGGGATCGAGCTGAATGGTTCACTTGCCAACCTTCGCGAATCACTGCGTCAAAGATTCGAACATTTCGTCGGGCGTGGCGCGCGTGCATGTGCGATCTCTCTACCCCCTGATTTTTCCCCCACTCGTGTCAGTGATGGTCGTGCGACAACAGCGTTGAATGACGTGCTTCAGAATGGGGTCATGGCAGCCCCAGCTCACCAGACAGCTCTTTCACGCAGTGTCTTTTGGACGTTGGCAGAATTATGTGATGAGTATGGCCTGCCATTTGATTTGATGATTGGCGTTAACCGCGGAGTCTATCCGGATGGCGTGTACCAAGGGCAGGACCTGTACGACAGCAGGGTTTCCTTGATTCAATATCGCGAACTCTTTAATTCATTCCCACAAGTCAAATTCCCCGTCTCTGTTTTAGCGAGTGTGACCAATCAAGAACTTGTCAGCTACGCCTGGATTTTCCCAAATGTGATTACCAATGGGCACTGGTGGTACAGCAACACACCTTCGTTCATCGCAAGAGACGCAGCAGCAAGACTTGAGGCAGTTCCCCAGACGAAACAGATTGCTTACTACAGTGACGCGTACAAACTCGAATTTGTTTGGCCCAAGTTTGACATGTACCGGCAGATTCTGTCCGGCATCCTCACGGATCATTTCGTAAAAGGAAATGGCTGGAGCGAGGAACGTGCAATCGAACTTGGCCGCCAAGTGTTGCGAGGCAATGTGGATGAGATCTTTCCGCGTCCCGCGATGACACACAGAGCTGATCCAACACCAGCTGAATCAATCAACAACGATTCAATCACGTCCAGNGAANCNCCCGAAGTAATTTCGNTCATCAGCGATGATGAACTTGACCCTCTNCCCAGCCACGATGAAATCCAATCNGCCAANGCGGACGACGTGCAACTATTTGATGACTCNGTCGAACAGCGACACCCGACGACGGATGCACTGGCATCTGAGATTGATCCAGAGCCTTTGGATGTAGGCGATGTGCTGGAAACAGGTTCAGAGCCATCGACAAATCCGGAGATCCGCATGCTGAGAGGCGAAGATTCCTTTGAGGTCGATGAAGAATCATTGCTGCTTCGACCCGATCCCAACACGGGAGAATTAAAGTTCCCACCTACCGATGGTGACGAGGAAGCCACATCTTCTGAGTAACAGCCAGAAGATGTGAAGCACTATCAGCGTCTGCAATCAGCGTCACCAATGGCTAACTTGCAGCGTTGCTTCCAATCGGACAACGTCAGCTACCCGCTGACTCGTCCTGGGGCAGCGACTTTTCAGAGATGATCCTGTTGATCGCATTTAGCATGGCTAAAATCGTGCTCTCCACACTGTCAGTGCTCACCCCGACGCCACGGTAAGTACGTCCTTTGTGCTCAACCTCAAGGTTCACTTCNCCGATCGCATCNCGCCCCANCGTGGCACTTCGAACGCGAAAATCTTTGCAAACGAGTTCAATTCCTGTAATTTTCTCGACGGCCCAAAAAGCTGCATCAATGGGGCCATCGCCTAATTCAATACACTCTGTCGCTTCTTTATCACCGCAGGACAGGGTCAGCTCAACATGAGGCTGACGTGACTTTCCGCTGGTCACGACATAGTCCACGAGTGTCCATTGCTCGTCCACACTGCCACTGATTTGCTGTTGCACCAATGCAATGATGTCTCCATCGTAGATTTCCTTCTTCTTATCAGCCAAGGACTTGAACTGCTCAAAGACAATCTGCAACTGCTCACCTGTCAATGTGAATCCAAGTGTCTTTGCCCGATCAGCCAACGCAGCTCTGCCACTNTGCTTTCCAAGAACCAAGTCTGTCTTGGAGAACCCAACCTCCTCAGGCGACATNATCTCGTAAGTACTGCGTTCTTTCAGCATGCCATCTTGATGAATNCCNGATTCATGCGCNAACGCATTTTTCCCAACAATCGCCTTNTTTCTCTGCACCTGAATGCCAGTAGTTTTNCTTACCANGCGGCTCACCGGAACCAAGCGTTTGGAATCGATATTTGTAGTGCAACGATAAAAATCATTTCTTGTCTGAATCGCCATCACAACCTCCTCCAGCGCCGCGTTACCCGCTCTTTCCCCAATTCCATTGATGGTACATTCAATCTGACCCGCCCCCGCTGCAACGGCGGCCATGCTATTGCAAACGGCCATGCCGAGGTCATCGTGACAATGCGTACTCACAACNGCTTTCCCGATGTTTGGCACGCGTTCCTGCAACATACGAAAACGATCATAGATTTCACCNGGTGTCGCATAACCAACCGTATCAGGAATATTTACGGTCTTCGCCCCGGCATCAATCGCTGCCTCAACAACCTGACACAAAAAGTCGTTCTCGGTACGACAGGCATCCTCGGGTGAAAACTCGACATCATCACAATAGCTGACGGCCCGTTTCACCCCAGCAACAGCTCGTTCGACAATTTCATCCGGACTCATTCTCAACTTGAACTCNCGNTGAATTGCACTGGTCGCCAAGAACACATGAATGCGTGAACTGGGTGCATACTTCACNGCCTCCCACGCCGCATCGATNTCTTTNTCACTGCAACGCGCCAAACCACAAATCGTTGATCCNCTGACGGTCTGGGCTATCTGTTTCACCGCCTCAAAGTCGCCGGGTGACGCGATCGGAAAACCAGCTTCGATGATATCGACGCCCATCTCAGCCAAGGCCTGAGCCACCTCCAGCTTCTCAGCAAGATTCATACTCGCACCGGGTGACTGCTCACCATCGCGAAGCGTGGTATCAAAAATACGAATCATNCGTGGCTCGGACTGACCGGTTTCATCGCCGTTGGCTGCGTGGGCCGGATTCGGATGCGACATTTCTGGTATTACCTTTGAACAGTTGTTTGTTAGCCAGCGACCGGAACAAAAAAACCCGAGTCGCTGGGCGACTCGGGTTCGTTGTTTTGTCGTGCGAAAGACCTCAGCGGTCCATCCAAACCCTCATCATCCGCCTGTTTGGCGCTCAATTAGTAGGAGCAGCAGATTGAGGGTTGGGTGACACATGCCAACATGTTAGGCAAGAGAGCACATGAACGTCAACGGTTCCTCGTTTTTTTTCGAAAAGCATTCAAAACCAGTTCTGGAAAAACCTCAGAATCATTGAGCGGCACTTCGAAAAAGAGGTNCGGGGCTTCTCGAAGCAGATTCGCACCGAAGTCACCATTCACCCCTCTCCAGCAATAAAAACCGAATCCCGCAGGGGTCAGGCAGCAGCCTTCGGAATCTCTTTTCCCTGCAACTGGTAAACATATCTCAGCACTTCAGCCACCGCCTGATAGTGATCAGCGGGTATCACATCCCCCACCTCGACCGTTTTATACAGGACCTGGGCTAATGGTTTACGTTCCACCACAGGAATTCCGTTTTCCAATGCCAACCGCCTGATTTTCTGGGCCAACACCCCTGCCCCTTTAGCGACGACGATCGGTGCAGGCATCGTCAAGGGATCGTATTGAATTGCAATGGCCAGTTCTGTCGGATTACTGACCACCACATCTGCATTGGGAACTTCGCTTTCAGCTCGTTGCATCATCATTTGCCGCTGCACCATTCTGCGTCGGGCAGCTACCTGTGGATCACCTTCCGTTTCTTTCAGCTCATCCCGAACCTCCTGATCTGTCATCATCAGATCCTGTTCATGCTTCCATTTTTGAAATGCAAATTCAAGAATTGCCAATACGAATAATGCCAAACCAATCCAAACGCAGGTTCCAACTAGACAGCGGAACAAAGTAGATGCAATCTGCGGGACACTTAATTCACCCATTAGCAAAATAGCATCGCCGTAATAGGCAATGGCAAAGAAGGCAACAACCGCGATCACAACGACCTTAAAAAGTCCAAATCCCAGTCTCGCTACACCTTGAAGCGAGACAATTTTCTTTACTCCGGACAGTGGACTGATATGGCTCAGCTTGGGAACAATTTTCTTGGTACTGAAAACCACACCAGTCTGCGTCACATTGACGAGCACGCCAGCTACCAGCATCGCGAGCAAAAGCGGGACCGTTGCCAGAGCGAGACGGCCTGCATACCCCAGCAGCCAATTCGCAGCGTCGTTTGTTTCGAGCGACTCCATGCGTGTTATCGATAGTGCATCAACAAGAGCCGCTGCCAGATGCTCAGCCGCTGGCGGCCCAAACATCCACAAGGTTCCGACAGCTGCNAGCAACATACCAGCGGACGTCAAATCCTGACTGCGAACGACCTGCCCCTCTTCACGGGCCTGACGTCTTCGCCGTTCGCTTGCTGAGTGCTTTTTATCGCCACTGGAATCAGCCATTTTCGATTAACTCCTAGCTCGATTCATGGCTACCAAAGACGACTTAATTTCGCGGCGACCGTCGCCAATTCACTCTGAAACACAAGGCCGACAGATCCAATGGTCACACTCAAAATCACAAGCATTGCCAATGCATTGATACTCAATCCAATTGCCAACACATTGATTTGGGGTAACGTGCGACTGATCAGTCCGGTGACTAGATTACTCAGCAGCAAAGCAGCGATGACCGGAGCTGCGATCCGAACTCCCGATGCCATTCCTGCAGATAATTGCTCCACAACCAAATCCATCATCGAATCATGGAACACAACATTTCCAGCTGGAACTGCGTGAAAACTTTCAAGCAAAACACCCAACAGTAGTCGGTGACCACCCACCAGAAGCATCACAGCGGTTACTAACAAACCAACCAGACGGGCGACTGATGGCATGCTGCTTGATGTGGTTGGATCAACCGCATCACCCAATTGCATTCCACCCGTGCTGGTAATCATCTCACCACCCATTTGTAGCCCCGTGATAATCAATTGCACGGTGGCGCCAATCAACAAACCGATCAAACCCTCCCTCGCGATCGCAATCGCCAGTTCAACAAGGTTGTCGATTTGCGGAAGATCCTGAATCGGTGTAGTACTCGCCACGGGAGGGAGCACTAATGCTGTCAAGGTGATCGCCAAGAACCCACGAACGCGTTTGGGAACGCCCACGCCCACCGCTGGCATCGACATCAACAGGGTGCTCATCCGTGTCATGACCAAAACGCCAAGCACAAGATGCTCCATCAACCAATTGGTCAATATCTCCATCAGGGTGAGCCCGCATTCTCAAACACAACTCTCGTGAAATCGACCATCCTGGTCAGCAACCATGGAAGGCAAGCAACAAGTACAGCCGCCATCGCCAAAATTTTCGGAACAAATGCGACCGTCTGATCCTGCACCTGCGTCAAAGCCTGCATCAATCCAACCAATAAACCTGCAGCCATGCCAACCAATAGCACTGGCGCAGCAATGATCACTGCTGACATCAGGGTTTCACGACATAAATCAACTGCTGTTGCAGCATCCATCAATTCTTACACTCCGTCAAAGCAAGGTCCCAAAGCTGTCCATCAACATTTGCACTACCAAACGCCACCCATCGACCAAAACGAAAAGCAGCAATTTGAAAGGCAGGGAGATCACCTGCGGTGGCAACATCAACATGCCCATCGAAATCGTGACACTCGCTACCACAAGATCCACAATCAAAAAGGGAAGGTAAATCTGAAAACCCATCAGAAACGCTGTCTTCAATTCGCTCAAAATGTAGGCAGGTAACAGCACTCTGAGAGGCACATCTTCAAAACTACTTGGCAAAGGTGCGTCCGGATCCATGTATTGGTAAAAGAGATGCACGTCATCATGGTTGCCAGCAACATCAATCTGTCGGGACATGAATTCGCGAATCGGGATCGAGCCAGCCTCGTAGGCTTCCTCCATCGTCATCGATACGTCAGGATCCGTGTACGGTTTGATCGCATCGTTGTAAACACGCGACCACACGGGCGACATCACAAACAAAGTCATGAAAAGCGCAATGCTTGTCATCACTTGGCTTGGCGGTAATGACTGCAGTCCAATGGCCTGCCTCAGCAACCCCAGCACAATGATGATTCGGACATAGCAGGTCGTCATCAGCAAAACAGCAGGTGCCAAACTCAATACCGTCAACAGCAACAGTACTTGGAGACTGCTGCTAAGCCCCTCTGGACTGGTCCAAGACTCAGGCCCGCCGCCCAAACCGTCCAAGGGAGTATTTTCCAAAATAGGAAGAGAACTGCCACTCTTGGAAAAGATCGTCGGGCCCTGCCCGCTCGCAAAGTCCTGCGGTGACCCTGATTCCTGACCTATCGAAACCCCCTGCGCCAGCGCGCACGTCGTTCCGGTCAGAAACAAGCAAAGAACTAATCGAATTAAAAACAGCCCGTTCAACCGCGTTCGCTCCATCGAGTCAGGTAGACGACTACGACGGAGGTTAGGAAATCACGAGAATGGGGCGGAAGGCGAATTTCGGCAATAAGTGGCAGAAACTTGAGCCGAAATCAAAAATTGCGTCTGATTTAGCCGTAAAACTGATACAGCATCAAATAAACAAGCACGCCGGTGACCGAAACATACATCCATGCAGGAAATGCGAAACGCACCAGTCGCTTGTGCTCAGCAATCCGTCCCTTCATGGCCAAGAAGATCGCTCGCAGTGCAAGAACGGGCACAATGATTGCTAGCATCAGGTGCGTTAACAGAATCCCATAATACGTGTAGCGTGCTGCATCCGGCGCCACCTCAGTATCAGTTGGGAAGGTGTTATTGAACTCACCGATCGTCATGTAAAGCGAAACCTTGTGCAGCAAATACATCAACAAGAAGACCGCGCTGACTGCCAGGGCCGAAAGCATCATAGTCTTATGACGTCGTGCCCTACCCCGTTTGATACTGATCAATCCCATCAGCAAGAGAACAGTGGCGGTCAAATTCAAAGCCGCGGTGAGGTGCGGTAAATTGCCAGCTAGAAATTCCCACATTATGACTTTTCTCCGTTAATCATTTCTCGAATCTTCTCCTGCAATTTTTTAAATTGTGGCTTGTCCGGCCAATTATAGAACCCTTCGATTTTCCCCTCTGGGTCAACCAGAACGAAGCGTTCGGTGTGAAATTGTTTATTCACAGGTTGTTTAAAAATCTCACCCCCTATCCGTCGGATGTAGGTCAAATCTCCCGTCATGAACAACCACTGCTCCGCGTCCGCGCCAAATCTTGCTGCGTACTCTGTAAGCACCTCTGGAGTGTCCGTTTCCGGATCCACTGAGATCGCAACGAACCGCACCCCTTCTCCTTTGAATGCTTCCTGTAGTTCTTTCAATTTCTGGTTCTGTTGAACACAAATACTTGGGCAGGTGCTGAAGAAGAAACTGACCACATAAGGCTGGCCCAAAAGTTGTTCGCTTTTGACGAGTTCTCCGTTTCTTTCGATCAACTCAAATCTGCTGAGCCATTCTTCATCATCTGGTGGATGACTGGGATCAGGATTCTCGATATTGGAAAGTGCATCGGGATCATCTTTGATATCGCTGCCATCATTCCTGAACACAATATCACCTGGCCCTGGTTGCTCGACCTCTGCTTGTCTCAGGTAGGGACGTATTATGAGCCCCAGGCCGGCACCAGCCAGCAGAATCAAAGTAATATTCCAAGCAGTTCGCATTACAAGCCCTTTAAACAATCACATCTACTTTGCGGCTTCCCCTCATCAATTGCCATGCAACAGCCAACGTAGCAGAGGCTGCCAACACAGTAACGGTCCAACAAATGACGGACGAAGGTGCGAAACCCGCGGCGGAAAAATCAATTTCTGGAAAAAGCAAACGGCGCATTTCGACCATTGAGTAACTCAGTGGATTGGCCCGCATGATAGCACCAAGGATCCATTGCCCGATACTTGCATCGGGCCCTAGAGCAGGGATTGGAAAGAAGGTACCACTGAGAAGCCACATTGGCATTAAGCCGAGCATCATGATGGCATGAAATCCCTGCGTACTTTCCATTGGCCAAGCAACAATCATACCGAGGCCGCACATCGCCAGTGCTACCAAAGCCAACAGCCCCAGCAAGGGCAACCCTGCCCCACCGGGATCAGCAGTTCCTACTACCCAGACGAGCAATAGAAAAAAGACTGCCTGAACCCACGCGATCGCCGAGCCGCCAAGAACTTTACCAACCAGCACGGGCCATCGCCCCACCGGAGCGACCAAGACTGCCTGCATGAAACCTTCACGGCGGTCTTCGATAACAGAGATCGTCGAAAAAATAGCAGTAAAAAGAACAATCAGTGCCAAGGTGCCTGGCAGGAAAAACTGCAGAAAATTGAGCTCACCTGCACTTTGAAAAGCTCCGCTAAGACCCGTTCCGAATAAAAGCCAAAACAGCAGTGGCTGAGCAATGGCGGCCGTGACTCGATTCCTCTGGCGGAAAAAACGTATCCACTCACGTTTTGCCAACATCCACGCAGCTGCCATTCCTACACGAAATCGACGCGTAGGCACCTCCTCCATGCTGTTGGTGACGGGCGATTCAGTGATGGGTGTTTCCGTGATGGGCTGGGGCGCAAAGTTCATTGGCTCAATGCTCCTTGGCCCAGCTGCTTAGCTCGAATAGGGATTCGGAACTGGCAGCTCACCATGCCGTCGCCCATTCTCGAATTTAAGATACTCATGTATTGAATGCCTCCCCAGTCTTCGCGATGAAGACATCCTCCAAGCTAGGTCGCCCGAGACTGATCGACTGTGCTTCCTCACCGAGCGTTTCAACCAGAACAGGTACAAGTTTCGCGGGCGACTCAACTTTCAAACGAATTTGATGATGCAATCTTTGTGGTGTAAGTCCAAGTTGGTCTCGAAGAATACTTTCCGCACGCAAAGCATCATTTGCCACGATGGTGATCACCCCTTCGCCCATTTCCGCCCTCAGATCACTTGGTGCTCCCTCTGCAATCAATTTCCCCTGTGACATGATTGCGATATCATCAGCTTTATCAGCTTCTTCCAGTAAGTGGGTCGTCAACAACACAGCCATGCCCCGGCTGGCCATTTCACGAATGGCATCCCAAAGTTTCAGACGAGCTGACGGATCCAATCCAGTGCTGGGTTCATCGAGCAAAAGCAATCGCGGTTGATGCAACATTCCTTTGGCCAGTTCTACTCGCCGCTTCAATCCACCGGAAAGCACTTGGCACCGATCATCACGCCGATCTAAAAGGTCCAACTGCTCCAGCAATGCGTCTCGACGTCGACGCAGTTCTGAGCCGTGAATTCCATAAAGCGCTCCTTGGCAGGCAATGTTTTCATCGACTGTCAATTTCATATCGAGACTTGGAGATTGAAACACAATTCCAATTTGCTCGCGTACACGCAATGGCTGGCTGGCACTGTCGAAGCCACCGACAAGAACTTGACCTTGCTGAATCGGTAGAAGCGTGCACAGAAGGCGAAAGAGAGTGGTCTTGCCACTGCCGTTGGGGCCCAGCAGCGCAAAAACCCGCCCGGGGCGGATATCAATATCAACACCACGAAGTGCGTGATGCTCACCGTAGTGATGATGCAAGTTCCGCACCGTGCAAACAGGTTGCGGCTCAAGCAATCCGCTGTCGCTCACCAGAGCACTCACCAGAAAAGACGCAATGTGACAACAGCCAACACTGCAGGAAGGACGAGCAAAGATGATCGCAACAATTTACGTGCAGTCTGGTCATCAGGAGAATTTGCGAACCGGATCGAAGCAAGCAACATTGGCCAGGCGGAAGCAATCACGGCGATCGAACCTACGATCGCACCACTGATGCCCAAGGGTAACCAACAAAGTGTGACTCCCATCCCAATCAATACCGCTGAACCAACGATACTTTGCCAGCCCGCGCTTCGCCCAGTTGGTTCCTCAGTGGTTGTCATTTTGAATCCCGCTTCTTGATACTGGCGCCGGTACATCCAAGCAATCGCCATAAAGTGCGGGTACTGCCAAGCAACCAGAACGCCCACCAACAACCAACCCGTCCAATCGGTTAGTAGACCGCCTGTTGCGGTGTAACCAATCAAAACGGGAATGGCGCCTGCGATGGCACCCACAGTCGTATTCCAAGCGGTGCGAACCTTCATGGGCGTGTAAACCAGCACATACAACAGCCATGTGGCAACCCCGACGGCGGCAGGGGTTGGGCCGAAGAAAGTAGCGAGGATTGCGGTGCCGGCACCCCCGAGAGCCGCAGCGAAAATGACAGCGGGCATGGGTGACATTCGACCGGACGAAATTGGTCGATTTGCAGTTCGGGTCATTCGCGAATCAATCACGCGTTCCCAAATCTGATTGCTCGCGCCGGCACTACCAGCGATCGCAGCAGTGCCCAGTAATAACCAAAACAGACTACCTGCAGCAACGAGCCCGGAAGCTCCAATCATTGCCGTAGCACACGTCGTCACAAGAATCATGACGACAATACGAGGTTTCGTGAGTTGTAGAAAATCGGACAACAGAAGCGATACCGCTGAGCGACGCTTGCCAGAATTGCTGTCATTGACGGTGGTATTCGAACCGCCCTGCCCTTCCCCATGGTTTGACACAACCCCGGTGCTTGCCTTGGATTCCGTTGGTGACAAATCTATCGATCCTCTACCTTCCTGCGCCGGCGTCTTCCCAGAGCGCGCTGCNGTGCGCACCGTTGTCGCCGTTTCAGCTGAAAGTAGGTCCGTTGCCATGGTTTTGTGAGAGCCGCCTAGGCGGTGACTGGTTCAAGTAACGATTCGTTTGTTTTTTGTTCGTTCTTCGGTGAAGACTTGGCAACCGTCTGTTCGGTAACCACCTGTTTTGTCGGCCTATTGCANCAATACCGCACTCTCAGCAACCGAACGCAAAGCACGACTGAGAGAGCCAAAATCAGTGAGCCCGTTGCTACATGCGAGGTCACGATGATCGAATCGGAAAAACCTTTGGCACGGACCAAGAATCCGGCCGAACCCGGCACCCAGGCCAAAATAGCCGGCCACCCGTAATTTACGACCCATGTTCCCACGCCCAACGCGATCTGAACAGCCACCAATCCTATCAACAATCCTGCTGGCCGCGACAGCGTCAAATCGCCGCAGCGTCGGATCCTGAGCCAAGCCAAACCTGTGAAAAACCACAGCAAAAGTGCCCCGATCACATGAGTGGCGACAATCATCGCAAAAACGCCGGGCGCCGCGTTGGGCTGCACATGGCGAAGCTGTGCCCCCAAAACCAACTGCAAATAGCTCATCACTGGGATCAGCGCGAACAGCACGATCAGACCAGAACCAACGTGAATCGAGTTCTTACGGCTCAAATACTCATTCCAACGACGACTCGTGATCACCGCAGTCGCGGCGCAAAGGGCAAAAAACGCAGGCCCAAAACANCCGTGAACCATAGCCAACGTACGNTCCCCGAGAACTACCCGCATCCCGCCAAGGAGCCCNTGNGTAATCACAGCAACGAGCAGACCGATGGTCAGGACGAACACCCATCGTCGTGACTCTTTGAAATAAGCTGAGATGACGATTGCGATCGCGACCAAACCAACGACAGCACCCAACAGACGATGCCCGTGTTCAATGAACAAATCAAATGGCCCCAACAACCACGTTTTGTAAGGATACAAAAAGAGGTTGTAGCCATACGTTCCTGGCCAATCTGGAACAGCCATCCCGGCATCATAGGTTGTGACCAAGCCACCGACCCATATCAGCGGCCAGACCAGACACACCAGTAGTACGCACAAACGATGGACGAGTTGCCCTGAGNTTTTCTGCTCGATGAGNGTAGATTCGGAAGCCATATTTCGCTCAACGACCTTGATTGCTGTTCCGACGAAATAAGTGTTCAGCAGCCATCCCGCCGATGACGCAGCCAGTGCCCCAGAACAAGGCGGACGCAACCATCCCTGTAAACCCGGTGAGTGACATGACGCCGNAACCTATTGCCAACCCAACGATTGCACCGCTGGAGCGATAAAACTGTTTTGTCCGCTGTGGTTGATCTGTCATCAATTATCCGATGTTGGAACCCTGACTGCCCGTTCTCCTACAGTTTACTGTGACGTCGAGAGTTGCTGCACATATCTTACGAGATCCCAAATTTGCTCGGTCGTCAATCCTTTTCCATTTGGTTCACTGACGACTTCGACAGCCGGCATCGGCGTACCAGCGATTCCCTGCGTGATGCGTCGATACAGCGATGCTGAATCGCCTCCGCCATGAAAAACACCATCGCGAAGTGTCCGGGGAGCGATCGTTCGGGGTCGTAATGCTCCTGCATCCCTGAACGGCTTCATCGCTGCGCGATCATCGGGTGTCAAGCCAATGCGTGTGGTGTATTCCTTGGTCCAATCATCATAGTCGAGTGTCGGAAGGCTCCCATCGCCCTCTGGCCCATGGCAACCGGCACAGTTGGCAATCTTGCCATGGAAAAATTCATTGCCCCTCGCGACAGAAGCTGCCAGTTGCTCGCCGGAGAGTTCTGTGAACACCGGGACGTCAACCTGATACTTTTCTGCCTCCGCCCAATCNTTATGAACACGGTCCACTACCTCTTGCACGACNTCGCCACCCTCCGTGTCGTCCCGACTGCTCAGAACCAAGTCNGCTGTTGGAGAGGTCTCACCGTAGTNCAGTTCATCGATAGCCGCNGCAGTCATCCTGCGTTCGACCTCTCCCCGCGTTGANAGAAAGACNACGTAATCAACCAAGGCGTCAAGATCTTNAGGGTCGAGCAATGCAAACGACGGCATGGCCGTCCCNGGAATGCCTTCTGTNAGCAGTTCNCGTATGTCGCGGCGTGTCGGTTTCTGGCCACGCTCNGTAGACTTCCACTTGAACACTCCGTGTCGAAAGTCACGAGGGTAGGGATTCTGAAAGACACTTGCAGGCCCCGCGCCGCTCCCCTCCAACGCATGACAAGTGACGCAGTGCTCACGGAACAAACCTANGTGAGTTCCATCTTTTTCGCTGCTCACTGGCCCGCTTGAACGAACCAGATTCCGCTCATCGGCCACTGCGTTCTCTGCTGCAGCTGTATCTGGCCAGCGTGGTTCGTCAGGTGTTCCGTACAACTCCTCAACAACGCGACTTGTGTCCTGACTAGCTAATTCGGTGGACGTCGAACGTGTCTTCGCTAACGCTAACGAAAAAACTTCGTTGGGCTGAAAGGTCTCGATTCGGGAGTCGCACCCGACGAAGAAACAAACAACGGTTAGAAATGATGCAATACGCACAGATACTGCCAAGAAAGAAACTACCAATGAAATCACGAGGCGAACGCTCCAACTCCCATTGAACCGTGAAGACTCCTGCACCGCAAACGCTACCCATTGTCGCACCCGCGGCAACGCGCGTCTTTGCGGTCGCCCCGCTGAAGGGGTTTCGCGGCGTCACCGAGAATGCCGATACCATGCGTGATTACCGCATATTTACGCAATAACATGCATCAAAGCTTGGGCGACCGGCACACCGCAACCAGGAAAACGACCACTCAGATGGTGAATCGGACCGAAGAGAATTCCGTGGTGCGTTCGGTTTGTGCCGATTTGGAAAGCTGGAGGGCTGGCAACGCAGTGAGAATTACCAACTGACGACACTATTGCCCGCTGCCCCGAAAAGCTCTGGTGAAGAGTTTTTCACCAGAAGCTGGAAACACTCGCCGCGGAAGTCGCCGACGATTTGGACNTNAAAGCCAGTCAACATCAATCAGCNCTCAGGGCATCTTCTGGGATCACCACGGTGCCCAGATCATTCATGCCCGGCTTGACGTCTACCTTGAATCGACTGCGACTCCACTCTTCAGATTTTCCGTTGATCTCCACTTCCTTGATACCACCAGCCTCGTGGTAAACGCGGAAAACAAGCTCCTCACCGGCTGGCAAACCTTTGATCGTTAGGTCACCGTTTTCGTCGCTGACTGCGGCGAAAGGATGATCCAAAACAACGACATAAGATTTCATCCAAGGATGAATGTTGCAGTCCACAGGAATCGGAGCGGGCTCATTTTCCTCGAGAGCGACGGTTTTTTCCTGACCTGCCGGGATGGTGAAGTTCTGCTGCTTGTTGTTGAAAAACCCAAGGTTAGCATTATGCCCAACCGAATCAGGATTGGTAACTTTAAGAGTGTCACCGGTTTGGGCAATGACGATGTGTGGCTCGAAACGGCAAGCGTCATTTGCCAATGTCAGCGTCTTGTTCGCAGCTGGAACGGCATCCAGCTTGGAGCCACCACGGCCGGTGTAAACGTAAACAACAACGTTCTTAACGCCCTTGTTTTTCGGATTCACCAACAATCGCTCGTTCATTAGCTTGGATTTTCCGCAGAACTGAACATCTTTGTTGACGTCGATGGCACTTGGGGCCGGTGCATCACCACCATATTCAAAGTGGATCTTAAGATCACCTGTCTCTGCCATTACTGGTATGGAGGGAATCAGCAGCAACGCGACAGCGGATAGCATCAAAATCTTCAACGGTGTCTCTCCTCTGGAGGGATCAGATGGGCTTTACATTTGGACGGGTCGGTAATCAACCACGACTTCCAGTGTAACCGACGAAATCAGCGGCACACGCATCAAATCGCCAGTGGCGAAAATGAGCTTATGCAGTGGGTTTCCTTGCCGAAGAGGAAGAGTGGCGACCGAAAAGGCACTGAAAACCCTCGATCGCCACCCATTCAATTAGTCTTTCGCGAAGAAAGCGCTGCCCAAGTGGTGGGGTGGTGGGATGAGCAGCAGAACAACAATCCTCGGCAGGATGCTGAAAATTGTATTGCTTAGCGGAAGATTGTCTACCGCTACCAGACTTTAAGACGAATTTTAAAACCGCTCCCTCGGTTGGCCGGGTGTCGGCTGTCGAAGCATGGCGTCAGCCCTTAAATTGCTGCTTGTATTCGATTTGCATGCAAAAGTTGCCCGCTAAATTTAGGTAGTCGCGATGAAGGTTTTGGTGGTTGGAAATGGTGGACGTGAGCATGCCTTGGCGTGGAAACTTGGCCAAAGCCCAAAAGTGGACAAGGTATTTGTAGCGCCCGGCAATGCTGGAACGGCCCAGGACGCAGAAAACATCGACTTGGCCGCAACGGATATCCCCGGTCTTATCCAATTCGCCAAGGAAAAGTCGATCGATCTCACGGTGATTGGGCCAGAAGCCCCGCTCGTCGCAGGACTCGCCGATGCCATGGATGCTGAGGGTCTGAAAGTGTTTGGGCCTTCGCAAGCGGCTGCAGAGCTAGAGGGGAGCAAAGTCTTCTGCAAAAACCTGCTTCATACCGCAAACATTCCAACGGCAAGCTACCAGACATTTAGAAACGGTGAAGATGCCGAGCGTTACATCAAGGATCGCTATGCCGAACCTAATGAACCGGTTCATGTCGTGGTCAAAGCCGACGGTCTGGCCGCAGGCAAAGGTGTGATTGTATGCGACACGCGTGAAGAAGCACTCGAAGCAATCGACAGGATCGCATCGCGACGTGAATTCGGCGAAGCCGGCAATGAACTGATCATTGAGGAAAAGTTGATCGGCCCGGAGGCAAGCGTTCTAGCCATCACAGATGGCGAAACGATCTTGACGTTACCAGCCGCCCAAGACCACAAGCCAGCCCACGATGGCGATACTGGTCCCAACACAGGTGGCATGGGAGCCTATTGCCCAACGCCTGTTGTAGATGAAGACTTGATGACGAAGATTGAAGCTGATGTCCTGGTACCAGTCGTTCATGCAATGAAACGTGCCCGCCGACCATTCAAGGGGATTCTCTACGCCGGTTTGATGCTCACCCCCGCTGGCCCAAAAGTTCTTGAGTTCAACGTCCGATTTGGTGACCCCGAATGCCAGCCGCTCTTAATGAGGCTTAAATCAGATTTGTTCGAGGTATTGGAAGCTGCCGCTGACGGTCGCTTAGGAGAAATTGGCCCACTGGAATGGGATGAGCGGCCCTGTACCTGCGTTGTGATGGCTAGCGATGGCTACCCGGGCGATTATGACAAAGGCCGCGAAATCAGCGGGCTGGCCAACGCAGATGCACTGGAAGATGTCAAAGTCTTTCATGCGGGAACAGAGCTCAGCGAGGGTCAGGTCGTGACCAACGGTGGCCGTGTCCTCGGCGTCACCGCCATAGGAAACACTATCAGTCAGGCAAAGCTGAATGCCTATTCTGGCGTCAAAGAGATCCGTTGGCGTGGAGCTTGGTGCCGGAAAGACATCAGCGACAAAGCACTAGCGAGTAGCTAGCCTGCATCAAGCGTGATTGAAGACGCCGCGTTTCTGCTCGGGTACGTTTTTGCTTAAATACGTTGCAGCGAAAGAATACGACGATGGCCGTCGAGGTCCTTAATGAAACGCAGGTCACCGAACGCAGGATTTGCGAGAGCTAACGCTTGACAGGCATCAGCAATCATCGGGCTCAGCTCGATGATCAAACGCCCGCCAATGTTCAGTCTATCCGGAGCTTGCTCGAGCAACCTTGCGATCACCTCTGTACCATCAGGACCCGAAACCAAAGCTCCCTGAGGTTCAAAGTCTCTCACCGTAGGTGACAACTCTTTGTATTCCGCCTCACTGACATAGGGTGGATTGCTACAAATCACGTCAAAACATTCTGGTTGTTCTACTGCCGATAACAGATCACTCTGCATGAACTCAATACGATCGGCCACCTCCAGTTTCTGTGCATTCCATGCCGCAATTTTCAACGCGGCCTCACTGATGTCCACCGCTGTCACTACCGCGTTCGCACAACTTTGGGCGACACTAATGGCGATGACTCCAGACCCGGTTCCCACATCAATGACTTGGAGGGGGCGATCCAATGAAAACTGCTTGGCGCAGTCAAGAGTTTCGACGACGAGGTGTTCCGTTTCTGGTCGTGGAATCAGCGTAGCATCACTGACTCGAAATCGGGAGGAATAGAATTCCCTGTAACCGACCAATTGTGCGACCGGCATGCCCTCTCCTCGGCGTCGCACCATCTCACGAAAAGCTACGCGTTGCTCCTCGCCCGGTTCCTCGGCAAAAGCGGTGTAGAGTTCGATTCTTTCACACTCACGAGCATGGGCAAGCAGGACCTCAGCATCAAGACGTGGCGATTCACTTCCTTTGCGTTTAAAAAATTCAGTTGTCCAATCCAGTAAACGCAGCACGGTCCAGGGCTGGTCTTGACTCTCGGACATTTTCTTTCCCTCATTCAAACGTACAGCGGGGGGTCGCTTTTGACTTTTGAAGAGCAACTCCGTTTCAGGTAGCCAGCTTGTTCAGTCGATCATGTCACCGCGAAGTTGATCACGGTCATACTCAATCAAAGCATCGGTTACCGGTGTAAGATCGCCGGCAATTACCTGATCCAACTTATAAAGCGTCAGGTTGATTCTGTGGTCCGTCAAACGATTTTGAGGAAAATTATAAGTGCGAATTCGCTGGCTACGATCGCCCGATCCAATCAAACCTTTTCTTTGCTCTGCCTGCTTGGCAGCCTCTTCCTCGCGTTTCTTTTCATAGATCCTGGCTTTCAGGACACGTAAGGCTTTGGCCAAATTTTTGTGCTGACTCTTCTCGTCCTGACACTGCACAACGATCCCGGTTTCGTGGTGAGTCAGGCGGATCGCGGACTCTGTTTTATTGACGTGCTGTCCGCCCGGACCTGAAGCACCAAATTTATCAACACGGTAGTCATCCGACTTCAACTCGACTTCGACATCCTCAGGTTCCGGCATCACTGCAACCGTTGCCGCGGAGGTATGAACCCTTCCCTGCGTCTCCGTTTCTGGCACGCGTTGCACACGATGCCCGCCAGACTCGTACTGCAAATCACGATAGACCCCCTCACCCTCGAGAGTCAGAGTGACTTCCTTGAAACCACCCATTTCGGTTGCACTCGCATCCATCACCTCTGTTTTCCACCCGCGTTGCTCAGCGTAGCGGCGATACATTTCGTACAAATCACGAGCGAATAGTGCCGCCTCGTCACCCCCGGTTCCGGCACGTACCTCCATGACACAGCGTGTTCGGTGACTGTCATCACCTCCTACTGTGAGTGAAAGCAAATCTTCCCAGATTTCTTCTCTCTGACCGCGCAAAGTTTCCATTTCACCTTCGGCCATTTCGCGCTCTTCAGCATCCTCTGCAGCTTCGGCCATTTCTTTGCAGTCATGAATCTCGTCGGTAAGCCGCTTGAATTCACGATACTTATTAGCAAGCTTGGCCAACCCACCATGCTCACGTGCGGTAGCACTCATCCTCGCGCCGTTCCCTAAAACTTCAGGGTCGGACATATCACGCTCCAACTGCTCAAAGCGAGACAGTTTGTCTTCCAACGTGTCGCGTATTGATCCACTCATGGTGTTTTTTTCATGCGGTAGAGAGCGCTTGTGATCACATAAGCCTCGATTTCGAGACCTCCGATACCGATCCGCCATCCACTTGGTAAATCGATCATGGATTTTGACCACACACTTCGAATACTTCTAAAAAAACAGCCGCGACGGTCGCTGTTGCGATACCCGCGCGGCTGTGATCGTACTTCGTGCCAATAGCAGTAAGTTACTTCTTGCCCTTGGAGGCAAGACTGCCGTAAGTACCTGCTGCAAACTTCTTCTGGAACTTATCAATACGTCCAGCCGTATCAACGTACTTCAGCTTTCCGGTGTAGAAAGGGTGACATTCATTACAAATGTCGATCTTCAACTCGGACCGAACGCTGCGAGTCTGGAAACTGCTGCCGCAACCGCAGGTAACAGTCGTGTCTTGGTAATTTGGATGAATGCCGTCTTTCATGGCGTCTTTCAGATGGTTTGAGGTAGTTGGCGCTGGCTTTCGTACAGAGCCAATGAGCCCCGCATCGTACGTTAAACACCCCATTTTGTTCAAGGCCTTTGAGGCGGAAAGCAGAATTCAGCCCCACGATTTGCCGCAATCGCCTGCTACGCTGCCCCATTTGTGGGCCAAGGATACTTGTCCTGCCTGCACTCTGACCCCCCATCAGGCGAAATGAAGTGAAATGGGTACGCCTTCAAAAAAGACACGGCTGAGAATGTCGGGGTTTCGGCACAACGAGCCGGAATGGCCCTCCCAATGACTTTCAGATCGCTGAATTCTGCCAATTCAACTCATCAGCTGCAGGATGGCAACCACGCCGCGAGTGATTCACTCGCCTGTTTACTTGTCTTCTACGGTCTGAATTCCAGCCTGCTGCACGCCTAATTCTGCACAGCTCGATTGGCCGAGATTACTCTCTAGAAGCTAGCGATCCGAATCTCTCGAACTGGTTGCATCGCTCGAAGCGTCTGTGTTCCTCGAGGCATCTGTGTCCCTCGACGAGTGTGCGGAATCACCAGCTTGGGCAGAATTGTCTATTTCACCAATTCGTGCAGGTTTGCTCTCGGGCATGAGCACCGCAGCTAAAAAATCACAAGCCTTCTCGAGAGCACTCACATCCATTGCCGCCTGCATGTGCCCCGCATTTGCGATGCTGTAAAACTCGGTCTTCACCCCAGCCGACTTCAACGCAAAAAAGCATGCCTTGGTCCATGC
>PAUV01000060.1 GCA_002712845.1 Rhodopirellula sp.
GTTCTCGGAATCCTCTCGAAGTTTGTTTGGCCAGTTATCCTGGACGGACTTCAGGCCAGAGAAGACAAAATCTTCGACGAACTGAAAGACGCGGAAAAAGCCAAGGCGGATGCACAGAGCCTGCTGGCGGACTATCAAGGGAAGCTTGATGGTGCCGCGGTGGAAGTTCAGTCGATCCTGTCAGACGCACGCAACGACGCAACTGCCAGCGGGCAGCGAATTGTTGATGAAGCCAAAGAGGAAGCAGAGCGTCAGCGGGAACGCGCGAACGCAGAGATAGAGACGGCCAAAAAGGTTGCTCTTGCCGAACTCGCCGGGCAAACTTCTGATTTAGCGATTGGAGTTGCCCAACAGGTCATCGGTAGAGAACTGAAGGCTGAAGATCATGCTGAGTTGATCCGCCAGTCGCTGGATCGGCTCCCCAGCAACAACTGATCAACTCGGATGTTGTCACGAAAAATTACTCCATCGAACGCGGGTATTTCCCGAGCGTAAGCCATGAACGAAGCTGCTGAACACGACACAGTGCTCGATACCGGTGCCGAACAACTGGGCAAAACTTATGCCCGTGCGTTGATCGGTGCGGCGCGGAGCGCTGGCATCGCGGACAATATCATTGAACAACTAGGTTCAGTTGTCGATGAGTGCTTAGCGGTGAGTCCACAGCTCCGAGCTGCTTTTGCCTCGCCCCAGATCGATGACAATGAAAAGATCAGAGTGATCGACCGATTGTTCGGCGAGAGCTGTGATCCACTCTTAGTGAAATTCCTCAAGGTCATGGCTGGCCGAGGACGCTTGGCTCATGTTGATGCAGTACGTGCTGCTGCAGACACGATCCATGACGAAATGCTTGGCCGATTGGTTGCCACAGTGCAGACTGCGGTTCCACTAGACGACGCCCTTCGATCCAAAATTGAAGAGCAAATTGGTTCCATCATGCAGAAGCAGGTGCGATTGTCAGAGTCAGTCGATCCAGATTTGATCGGCGGCATGGTAATCCGCGTGGGAGACCGCGTGTTCGACAGCAGCGTATCCAACCGTTTGGATGCACTCGCACGTCGCACACGAAACGGTTTCTCCAGTCAATTGCTCCACCGCTTTGGTGAACTCACATCAGAATAGGTTTTGACTTGCCGGCCAACCGGCACCAACTATCAACGCTCGACAGAACTGCCGGGCCAACACTATTGATTCAGACCCATGAAATTTAGCAGTGACGAAATCGCCTCAGTCTTGCAAGAAGAGATTGAGCAATTCGATAGCAAAGTCGATGTTCGCGAAGTCGGTACCGTCCTTGAAGTTGGTGACGGCATCGCTCGCGTTTACGGACTCTCTGGCGTTATGGCCGGCGAGATGGTTGAGTTCCCCAACGGCGCGATTGGACTCGCTTTCAACCTTGAGGAAAACTCCGTTGGTGTGATCATTCTTGGTGACTACCTGACCATTCAGGAGGGCGACGAAGTCAAAGCACTCGGAACACTGCTGTCGGTTCCTGCGGGTGATGCAGTCGTCGGTCGCGTACTCGATCCGCTGGGCAACGCACTGGACGGCAAAGGCCCGGTTCAGACCGATGTCACACGCCCGGTTGAGATCATCGCAACGGGCGTAGCCGAAAGGCAACCTGTCACCGAGCCGATGCAAACCGGTATCAAAGCGATCGACGCGATGACACCAATTGGACGCGGCCAACGAGAGCTTGTGATCGGTGACAGAAAAACCGGCAAAACAGCCATTGGCATTGACGCGATCCTGAACCAGAAAGGCAAGAACGTCAACTGTTTCTACGTTGCGATCGGGCAGAAAGACTCGTCCGTTGCCGGTGTGGTCGATGCACTGGAGCGTCACGGAGCGATGGAATACACGACAGTGATTGTCGCTGGTGCATCTGCCCCAGCACCACTGCAATATGTCGCACCCTACGCCGGAACAGCGATGGCGGAACACTTCATGTTCAACGGTGGTCACTCACTCGTGGTCTATGATGACTTGTCGAAGCAGGCAACCGCTTATCGTCAGATGAGTTTGTTGATGCGGCGTCCACCCGGGCGTGAAGCGTATCCTGGAGACGTTTTTTACTGCCACAGTCGACTGCTTGAGCGATCCGCGAAGCTGTCCGAGGCACTGGGTAGTGGATCCATCACCAGCCTCCCGATCATCGAAACACTTGAGGGTGAGGTTTCTGCCTATATTCCAACAAACGTGATCTCGATTACTGATGGGCAGATCTATCTCCAACCGGACCTCTTCTTCTCCGGCATTCGCCCCGCCATGAACGCCGGTATTTCAGTATCGCGTGTTGGTGGTGCAGCTCAGGTCAAGGCTATGAAGAAAGTCGCCGGTGGTTTACGACTCGACCTCGCGGCATTCCGTGCACTGGAAGCTTTTGCACAACTCGGAACCGACCTCGATGCTGCAACACAGGCACAGCTAGATCGTGGATACCGAATGGTCGAACTACTGAAACAACCTCAGTACAAGCCAATGAGCGTCACCGATCAAGTGCTAAGCCTTTACGCTGGAACCAGAGGTTTCATCGATGATGTGCCCGTCAGAGCAGTCCAACAATGGGAAGCTGACTTCCAACAATTCGCCCACGACAAATACAGCGACCTCATTACACTGCTCAATGAGAAGCAGGATTTGAGCGATGACGTCGTTGAGAAAATCGAAGCTTGCATCGCTGAATTCAAGAAGGGTTACAAGCCCGTCGAGAGTGAACTGTAGTCCCGATTGAACTTGATCTTTCCCATTTAACAACTGAAACGCGTCAACTGACTCATGGCCAACGCCCGCGCCCTCGACAAACGACGAAAATCAATTCGCAACATCCGCAAGATCACGCGGACCATGGAATTGATCGCAACAGCGCGCTACAAAAAAGCGATGGATCGCGCCGCGGCCGTGACGGCGTACACCGATCGGTTGTCGCAGATCGTCAACAGCTTGGCTGACTCGGGCACGGAGGTCAGGCATCCTCTGCTTGAGCAACGTGAAAATCCTCAAGCTGGCCGTCTGTTGACATTAAGTAGTAATCGCGGCTTGTGTGGTGGCTACAACGCCAGTGTGCTACGGACTGCGGTACCACATATCGGTGAGATGAGATCAGACGTAGGCAATTTGTTGGTAGATGTTAGCGGGAAACGTGGGATCAACGGACTGAAATTTCGCGGCATTGATACCAACGACACCTACGAGGAGTTCGAGGACCAACCAGCCTACGACGAAGTGGAAAAAATTGCGTCTAAGTACCTTGAGCTGTATGTCACAGGGCAAATGGATCGCCTTGACGTGATCTACACCCGGTTCATCAGCACAAGCCGGCAGGAAGTCACCATCGAAACACTCTTGCCGTTTGGCTCACTCGACGAAAATGTCGGCGAGACAGATGAGGGAGCAAATACACATTACGAGTTTCAACCGTCCGCTGAAAGTATCTTGGAAGAGGTCGTGCCGACCAGTTTCAAGGCAAAGCTTTTCAAGTGCTTCCTCGATTCTGCAGTCAGCGAGCAAGTTGCTCGAATGATTGCGATGAAAGGGGCAACGGAAAGTGCAGGGGACATGATCAAGCAACTGTCCATGACATACAATCGCGCCCGTCAGAGTCAAATCACGGGTGAAATCATGGAAATCATTGGTGGTGTTGAAGCATTGGAAGGCTAATTGCCCAAGATGCCAACCTGTTTATTGTTTCCTTTTTAGTTCACACATTCATATTAGCTAACCCCAGCCTTTAGTACGAACATGTCTACCGCAACCGAAAACACTGTTGGACGCGTCACCCAGGTGATCGGCTCGACTTTCGACATCGAGTTTCCCGAAGGTCATATGCCTCCCATTTACAACGCCGTGGCAATCAAGTCGCAGCACAAAGGCGTTGACATCGATTTGGTCGGTGAAGTGCAACAGCACCTTGGTGGCGGCCGGGTGCGTGCCATTGCCTTGGGAAGCACTGAAGGCATGATGCGGGGCATGGACGTTGTGGACACCGGGAAAGCTGTGAGCGTTCCAGTGGGAACCGCAACACTTGGCCGTGTTTTCAACGTGCTTGGAAAAGAAATCGACGAGCGAGGTCCTGTCGAAGCAGACAAGTACATGCCGATTCACCGGCAAGCCCCTCCTGTAAACGAGCTCTCAACCAACACCGAGGTGTTCGAAACGGGCATCAAAGTCGTCGACTTGCTAACGCCGTTTGTTCGTGGTGGTAAGGCTGGACTCTTCGGTGGTGCTGGCCTTGGTAAAACTGTGATCTTGACCGAACTGATCGCTCGAATCGCCAGCAGTCACGGTGGTTACTCGGTGTTTGCCGGTGTAGGTGAGCGAACACGTGAGGGCACCGACTTGTGGCTGGAAATGCAGGACACTGAAATTGGTGATACCGGCCGCAAGGTGATCGAGCAAACTTGTATGGTTTTCGGTCAGATGAACGAGCCACCAGGATCCCGACTCCGCGTTGCTCTGTCTGCTCTGACCATGGCCGAGTACTTCCGTGATTCAACGGGTGCTGACACCTTGCTTTTCGTCGACAACATTTTCCGCTTCTCGCAAGCAGGTTCGGAAGTGTCCGCGTTGCTCGGGCGAATGCCTTCTGCTGTGGGCTATCAACCCACACTTGCAACCGAGATGGGAGCACTTCAGGAACGAATCACCTCGACCAAGAAGGGGGCGATCACGTCGGTGCAAGCCGTATATGTGCCTGCTGACGACCCAACCGACCCCGCTCCGGCAACCGCTTTTGGACAGTTGGACGCTTTCATTTATCTGGAGCGTTCAATTTCAGAGAAAGGTATTTATCCGGCGATTGACCCGCTCGCGTCGAACTCGCGCATCCTCGACCCTCAGTACGTCGGTGATCGTCACTATGCGATTGCCCGACGAGTACAAACGATCCTTCAGAGATATCGTGAGTTGCAGGACATCATCGCGATCCTCGGTGTCGATGAGCTGAGTGAGGGGGACAAAATGGTTGTCCATCGTGCTCGACGCATTGAGCGATTCATGAGTCAGCCATTCCTGGTCGCCGAGGTGTTCACCGGCAAGGCTGGTGAGATCACACCATTGGCTGACACGATCCGTAGCTTTGAAGAAATCTGCGATGGAAAGTGGGACCATCTGCCCGAGCAGGCGTTCATGTACGTCGGATCGATCGAGCAGGCAGAAGAGCAGGCTAAGAAAATGGAAGAGAAGGGCTAAGAGTCATGACACTTCGCTGTGTAGTTGTAACGCCTGAACGTACTGAACTTGACCGAGAGGCCGAGTATGTTTCGCTCCCAATGTTTGATGGGGAACTGGGCGTAATGGGTGGTCGAGCACCACTGATCGGTCGACTGGGCTTTGGGACACTTCGGCTGCAAACGGCCGCAGGTCCTGAACGCTACTACGTAGATGGCGGCTTCGCCCACATTGAGGGTGATGTCATCAACGTGCTGACGGGTCGCTCAACACCAATCGACTTGATCGACCGTGATAAAGCCCACGAGGACTTGGACAATGCGTTAGCGATGTCTGGCGCGACACCCGAAGAGGCACAAATCCGGGATACCGCTGTTCGCCGTGCTCGTGGTCAACTTCGCGCGTCCAGCTAGCTTCATCGGCTTGGCTCATCGATAACTCTTAGTCGCGAAGTGGTTTCTAACCGCTGGTTTTTTCGCGACTTTACTTCAATCCAAGACCGCTCGGTCTTTTTGAGAGTGCTCCCCGAACGCCTAGTTGCCGAGGATCCCTTGCAACTTTGTCAGTGAACACGCGTACGTCGTCAAGAATCGGCCTGATCCTTGCGGTAGCGCTCTCAATGTTCTCAACCGTTCGGCGTATCTTCCAGTACATTTCCTGGTCATCAAGTAACAGACGCACCGAGCCGTCTTTGTTGTTAAGTGCTTTCCCAAACTCATCCACTTCAGTCAGAGTGCTGTCCAAACGAGCCATGGTGGTCAGCACCTGATTTACCAATTCATCGCCATGTGTCGCCAGAGGTTCAGTGAACTGCTCGACATTCTTCACTGTTCTTTGAGCACTGTTCACGGTATCGACGGCGGCTTCACCGACCTTCTCGAACTGCGCGCCAACACGTTCAAAACTGTCAAAGGTGCGTGTGGTGGCATCAAGCGTTTCCTTTGCTTGTTTAAGCACCTCGGGTAGCTGCACGACGGACTCCTCAAGATTTTCGCGAATGACTGGATTATTGACGATTTCACGGATATCGGCCATCGCTCCATTGAATTCGCGCAGTGCCTGCACCGCTTCATCAGCAACCTGCTCGATTTTCGAATCACTGCCCCCGACGACCTTCTCTACGCCAGACGCCAGTTGATTGATGCTCTCTGCAGCAACGGCGATGGACGAGCCTGCGTTGCGGATCGCCTCAAATGTCTCCTGAAGATCAGACTGCATTTCAAACAGGCTTTCCGAGTTCTCTCCATACGAAATGTACTCACCATCGGTGTACGGCTGCTTGAGTATTTCGGGATAGTCCTGTGCTTTCCCGTTAGCATCCCAGAGGGTTCTCAGTTTTGCTGGTTTCCCCAGCACAAACTCAAGCTGCGCATCCCCGGTAACAAAGTTTCCAGTACCAATCCGCGGGATGTAAGAGTGAGAAACCTGCTTGGTAGCGTCCATCGCTAGCGTCACAAGAACCCCCCCCTGATCTCGCAGACTGATACTCGAGACGCGTCCGATCCGCACGCCATCACGGACAACGGGGGTATTGGCACCGATGCCTTCTGCTGAGTCAAAGACCACCGACAATGAATAGTCACGCTGCAGTACGCTAGGAAAGGCCCCAAACAGGAATGTCAGAATGATGCCGATTCCGATTGCCGAAATCACCAACACCCCTACACCAAATCGCAGTCTATTTTCATCCATGATTAATTCTCATCAGGCTTAACAACCAGCCAAACTAGCCAGACAATCCATGCGCCAATTCTGTCAATCGCTCGCCAGCTTCTCCACGAACAAACTGGCGAACACGCCGATCCTCCGCATGCTCCAAGGAGCTTGGTGGTCCGTCAAACAGGACCTGTGATTCATTTTCATCAAGTCGCATTCGCGGATAAAACATCAGCACACGATCTGCGACTTTTCGGGCCGTATGCATATCATGTGTGACGACAACACTGGTAACCGGATATCGTCGCCGAGTATCAAGTATCAATTCATTAATCACGTCACTCATGATTGGGTCCAGACCAGTGGTCGGTTCATCGTAAACAACTACCTCTGGCTTCAGAATCAATGCCCGCGCCAAACCGACGCGTTTTCGCATACCACCTGACAACTCCGCGGGTCGCTTGTAGGCAACATTTCTNGGCAGCCCTACCTCAGCAAGGTGCTGCATCACTCTTTCCTCAACCACTGCCTCAGAAACAACTTCACTTTGACGAAGCGGAAAGGCAACGTTTTCGAANACGGACATACTGTCAAAAAGTGCAGCGTTCTGGAAAACAAAGCCAAACCTGCGACGTGTCTGCGTTAGCTCTGAATACCCCATATGGTGCAGTCCTTCGCCATCAAAATAAATCTCACCCCGCGTAGGCTGCACCAACCCCACCAAAGTTTTCATGAAGACAGTCTTGCCACAACCACTCTCTCCAATGATCGCNANNGTTTGANCACGCGTGATCTGCAAATTAATCTCCTGCAGAACAACNTGATCNTCAAAAACNACAGATACATCCCTCGCCTCGATCAACGGTTTTTCGTCATCGGACTGCTGTGTTTCCACAACGTCCTGATTCGAATGGTTGACTTCAGAAATCTCGTCTCCATCATCTGATGCGGATACTTCATTCATAGAAAGGAAGATCCGTTGGGGTAAATGGTGTAGTAGATCGAATTCATGACGATGGTCAAAAACAGATCCACGGCAAGAATCAGAACAAACGAATAAACGAAGGCAGTCGTTGCCGCCTTACCAACGCCCTCAGCCCCTGGCTCACAATTAAATCCCCGATAACAACTCACGATCGCGATNGTTGAACCAAAGAAAATACTCTTGAATATGCCACTGAACAAATCAAATCCAGTCACACCATCCCTCGAATGATTTAAATAGGCTGCGTGGTCGATACCCAAAATGATCACGCTGTAAAAGTAACCACCTACGATACCCATGAAATCAGCCATGATCGTGAGCGAGGGAATCAGCAGAATGCAGGCGAGGAAACGCGGGACCACGAGGTAGTGAATGGGGTCCGCCCCCATCGCAGTCAATGCGTCAATCTGCTCTGTAACTCTCATCGTACCCAGCACTGCGGCCATCGCGCCGCCTACACGACCAGCCAACATCGTCGCGGCCAAAACCGGCCCCAACTCTTTGACGAGTGTGCTGTTAATCACCGCCCCCAACCGGCTATCCAAGCCGATAGCGTGAAACTGCGCGTAACTTTGCACAGCCAGAACCATGCCGATGAAAGTGCCCGTAAGTGCAACCACGGGTAAACTCAGTGCACCGACCTGATAGAAATTCACCAACACCGTGCCTCGGCAGGGTAAACGGGTGAAGAGCCATTTCAGCATTTTCCAAGTGAATAATGTCATGTCGCCAATGGTGGTAATGCCATCAACCACTGCAGACCCCCACTGATTGACCCAGCGCACAAAGGCAGACTCAGGTTTTTGAGTGGAGTGAAGGGAATTGGCAGAATCAGACACTCGTCCTACGTCCCAGTCATACGCTGCTTAAACAATCAGACACGTCTGGTTGTATCGGTCAGCCTGACCTTGAGGATTAGTGAAAGTGAACGCCCTGATCCAAAATGATCGCTAGCAAAACGCGACGGTCGTGACGCGAAACGCCAGCTTGCTCCTACGTGGAATTTAGTCCAGAGTTTTGCTCGACCAGTTTGACGAATGCTCACTGGCTCNACGAATGCTCGCTGTTTCGACGCATNCTCGCTGGGTGACGAACTGGGCTACCGATGGCCAGGAGCCACCATGATTGTCATATCGCAGCTCGATATAGTGCGATTCTGAACTCCCTACCAAACTCAGAATTGCGAATCGGACAGCATCCTTATTAAGCAAACTGCAAACGAGGGTCGTCCAAGCCAAGACGCTTCATTTTTTTATAGAGGGTCGTACGATTGATATCTAATGCATCAGCCGTTGAGGCACGATTCCAATTGTGAACTCGCAGAGATTGCAGGATAATTTCACGCTCTGGACCTTCGAGCGCTTCGCGAAGCGTCTTTCCGTTGATCTCATTGGGAAGTGTTTGAACAGGCAGAGCATTCACGACAATCCCGCCGAAGTCTGAGGCACTACTTCCGCTGATTTCAGGTGGCAAATCCTCCATCGTCAAACTTGCATCACGTGACAGTAGGACCGCACGCTCAACGACATTTTCCAGTTGCCGAACGTTACCTGGCCACGAATAACCTTGCAACGCTGACATCGCTGTTGAGTCAAAGCCATCAATTTGTCGACCACAAGTCTCGGATGCCTCACGAAGAAAATGGTCGACCAGCAGAGGAATATCGCCTACCCGCTCTCGTAGCGAAGGTAAAACGATGTTGACCACATTGACGCGATAAAACAGGTCCTGACGAAAGTCTCCGTCCGCAACTGATTTTGCCAAATCTTCGTTGGTGGCCAATATCACCCTCGTATCGACGGATTCCGTGACGGTACCGCCCAATGGCTCAAATTGAAATTCCTGTAGAACACGCAACAGTTTCACCTGCATCGCAGGGGTCGCGGTAGCGATTTCATCTAGAAANAGNGTTCCACCATCTGCGAGTTTNAATTTACCNGCTTTGTCCTGANTGGCACCAGTNAAAGCCCCCGAAACGTGCCCAAACAANTCGCTCTCGAGCAGAGTATCAGGNAGAGCCCCGCAAGCTACCTCAACGAACGGTCCNCCCCGTCGGGCNCTTCNCGCATGAATCGCTCTGGCAATCATGCTTTTTCCAGTCCCATTTTCTCCCGTGATCAGCACTGAAGCCTTGGCATCCGCAACACTGTCGATGACATCAAAGATTTTCAACATGCGGTAATCATGACTGAGAACATTCTCCAGTCCACTGCGGCGATCAAGCTGCTCGCGAAGCGATGCATTCTCTTTCGAAATTTCACTTTGCGTCACAGCACGCTGAATCGCGAGAGTCAACTCATCGTCAATCAGTGGCTTCGTTAACAGGTCAAACGCTCCCACCCTCGCGGCCTGCACAGCAGTCTCGGGTGTAGCATATCCCGTGACGACCAACACCGAGGAATCAGGAAAATTCTGGCTGGTGTAAGCAATCAGTTCAAAACCATCTTCGGCTTCCAAGCGAAGATCTGTGATAACCAGGTCGAACGTCTCCTGCTGTAATGCGGCCTTCGCCTGGCCGAGAGTGGAAGCCGTTTTCACCTCGTGAGACATCTCCCGCAACCATTGAGCCATGGACTCAACCAAATGTTGATCATCATCAACTAATAGGATCGACGCAGAATCAGGCATGACAGGATTGTTCAGGGATTATTCAAGGATTAATCAAGGATTGGCAAACAAGAGCGGAGGACTGTCCATGAGATTCAACAATCTGCGAGACATTTCGTTCGTCGCACAACGCAACGACCAACACCCTTGCCTACGAGTATTTAGGTCACGAATTCGCAATCGTCAACAAATCTCTTGCATTCGGGACTGTCCAACGCACATCCCCCCCCACCCCCCTGAAGCGGCAACTCGCCAACCCCCGAAAGAAGACGCAACCACCTTGTCACAAGGGATTTAGCGAACCAAGGTCACTTGTCAAATCCGCCCACATCTGGCAGACTCCCGCGGAAGTGAGCACCCCCTAAGTTGCTGAAAATCGTGCATGCTCACACCAGAGCATCACGATCAGCACACGGGATACCTGTAACGGTGAATCACCGCTTCCACTTTGAAAATCAAACCAGCCCGAAGCTTCGCGATTGATTTTTGACTGACGCATTGTGTGTGCCGTCATTGCGACCTGCTTGAGGCAGAGTGCCGGACATACACATCGACAAGACGGCGGTTGTGGATTCTTGCCGGTATCTGGCGTTTAACACGCACGGGGAGGCATGATTGGAGGTCCAAATCACCCGTTATGATGTCAGGGGCTGTGCGCCGTGTCTTGGAATGTACTGATTGTAGATGGTCATGAAGTCGCCCGCGAAGGCGTGAGCTGGATTCTTAACACCTCCCCGTTCCAGGTTACTGGTTCAGTACCGACCGCCGCAGAGTCTTTAAAGTGTTTGGAAGAGAAAGCAATTGACCTTGTCCTGTTGGACATACGACTTTCCGACGGCAGTGGCCTGAAATTACTGGAACAGATTCGCAAATCGCCCCCAGCCGTACCAGTTGTCATCTTCAGCGCCTACGAGAACCCAACCTACATTGCCAGAGCCGCTACTTTGGGTGCTGCGGATTATCTGCTGAAGAATATTCCGTCAAAAACACTGTTGAACACTCTGCAGCACATCGCGACGGGCAATACTGCTGATGAGGAAAGCCTCTTGTGCCTCATTCAGAAAACCATGCAGGAAACCGTCGATGTACGGATGCTGCCGTCCGATTTCCCATTAACAGCGAGAGAGACACAAGTCCTGCGCCACATTGCTCTTGGCCTTAGCAACAAAGAAATTGCCAAATCACTCTGCATCAGCATTGAAACGGTCAAAGAGCATGTTCAACATGTGCTGCGAAAAATCAATGCAGCCGACCGTACAGACGCAGCGGTCAGAGCAATCAAGTCCGGGATACTGGCCTGAGTCTTCATTGACCACCGGCACTCTNGGATAGAAAGATCAGTNGCGGACGAGTTGCCGCGACNACCACCTCACCTCAAACGGCATCGACGTTTACCNCAGGTTCAAGCGAAGCCTGCATTAAGCNTTAGGCTCGAGCACCTCGCACCCAACCCACGGTTGAAGCACTTTGGGTACGCTGATGCGACCATCTGGGAGCTGATGATTTTCGAGGATGGCGATCATGGCTCGCCCTGTCGCAACTGCGGTCCCATTCAACGTATGCACAAATTCAGTGCCTTTCTGTCCCGTTTTCTTGGACCTGACTCCTAAACGTCTTGCTTGGTAATCCGTGCAGTTACTTGTACTCGTGACTTCACCCCAAGCACCACCGTCACCACGCCCTGGCATCCACGCTTCGAGATCAAACTTTCGGTAAGCCGGCCCACCAAGATCGCCCGTAGCGGTATCGATCACGCGATAGGGAACTTCCAACGCATCAAAGATTTCACACTCATAGTCACGCATTTTCAGATGCATCTGGTCACTGGACTCTGCTGACGCGAACGCAAACATCTCGACTTTCGTGAACTGGTGAACGCGGTACAGCCCTTTCGTGGCTCGTCCAGCTGCCCCAGCTTCGGTTCGGAAACAATGGCTCAATCCACAAAGCAGGACCGGTAATTGGTCCGCATCAAGTGTTTGTCCAGCCAGCATTCCTCCAAGAGTAATCTCTGCGGTACCAACCAAATTCAGTTCCGAATTTTCGACGCTGTAGATCTGGGTTTCTGGACCGCGTGGGGTAAAACCAATCCCCTTAAGAATGGAAGTAAGTGCCAGATCGGGAGTTGTAATGGGTGTGAATCCCTGATCAGCCAAAAAGCTGATGGCGTAATGCTGCAACGCTAAATCAAGTCGCACAGCGGCATTTTTCAAATAGTAAAATCCAGCTCCTGCGACTCTGGCACCTGCCTCAAAGTCGAACAGATCGTGCTTCGTTCCCAGTTCAACATGATCGAGCGTGTCAAAGTCGAAATTTGGCTTGGGTGTTTTCCCGAACGAAATCTCCTTCGCATCATCCTCACCACCGGTGGGCACATCAGGATGCGTCATGTTGGGAATTGCAGATTGCAGATCAATGATCTTGGCGTCAAGTTGGTCCCGTTCCCGCTGCACAGTCTCCTTTTGCAGCCTGAGTTCACGCCCTTTCTCGATCAATTCATTACGTTGATCGGCATTTTCCGCCTTAGGGATTTGCTTGCTGGTTTCGTTCGCTTGGCGGTTGAGTTCTTCCGCAAGCTTCAGCTTTTCCAACCGCTCACTTTCCAACGAAACGATCTGGTCTATGTCGCAAGAGACACCACGCCGCTGGCAATTCTCGCGGACCTGATCCACGTTTTGAATGATAAATTTTCGATCGAGCATAGATCACTTCGTGAGTTAGTTAAGTTTACCGATTTCGTCCCACAGCATGGCTGAGGCACGAATGCCTCGATGGTAGTCTTCTACCCGGAACTTCTCATTAGGACTATGGGCGTTGTCGTCGGACAATCCCCATCCGAGTAACAGACAATCACATCCGAGCACTTCTTGGAAGCGGGTGACGATAGGAATCGAGCCTCCTTCGCGGATCAGCACAGGCAAAACACCAAAAGCTGACTCGATGGCGGCATTCGCCGCATGAACGAAACGGCTGTCAGTTGCCGCCAGCATTCCTGGTGCTCCATGATCTGCCTCCAACTTCCATTTCACGCCGGCAGGACAATGATTCTCGAGATGTTGTTCAACGGCGGCAGTCACTTCACGTGGATCCTGATCTGGCACGAGTCGAAAACTGAATTTCGCCTTGGCTTTAGCAGGAATGATTGTCTTGACCCCCTCGCCTTGGTGTCCAGAGGTAAGACCATTGACATCGAAGGTAGGCCGGGCCCAGCGCCGTTCATCAGTGGTGTAACCATGCTCCCCGGCAAGCTTGTCGACACCAATCGCAGATGCAAATTCAGGATCATTCTGTGGCAATTCAGCCCATTGGTCACGCTCCTCCTGACTCAATTCTCGGACTTTGTCGTAATAGCCGGGGATTTGTATTCGTCCCTGTCCATCAATCATGCTGCCCAGCAACTGACACAGTGCAATCGCCGGGTTCATCACGGCTCCCCCGAAAGATCCACTATGGAGATCCTGGCTCGGTCCATTCACCGTCAGCTCGTAAGTAGCAATTCCTCTAAGGCCGTATGTGATCGCAGGTTGCCCGTCGGAATACTGCCCGCTGTCGCTAATCACCACGCAATCGCAAGCGAGTTTCCCCCCCAATTCAGGCAGCATTCGCTCCAGATTTTCACTACCAACCTCTTCTTCACCTTCGATCAAAAACTTGACCTGTAATGGAAGAGGCTGCCCACTAGCGAGCCAGTCACAGACACTTTGAACATGAGTCAGCACCTGTCCTTTGTCATCCGTGGCGCCTCGGGCGTACACATTCCCATCGCGAATGGTCGGCTCAAATGGTCCGTTGACCCACTCATCGAGTGGTTCAACCGGCTGAACGTCATAGTGTCCATAAACCAAAACAACGGGAGCACCCTCAATTTTTGGCGACTCCGCATAAACCATCGGGTGCCCCTGGGTTGGCAAAATTTCGACCGCAAGCCCAGCCTGTTCCAGCTTCTCGGCTACCCAAGTTGCTGCCTGTTTTACCTCATTAACACGGGTACTATCGCTGCTGACACTCGGAATCCGCAGCCATTCGACCAATTCTGCGAGGTGTCGAGGAGCGGATTCTGCGAGTTGACCCAATAAATCTTTGGAAGTGGTCATTACGTTAAAGCCTTGACGTTTTATTCAATTCGGGACTGCCGATGGGCATCGGTTCGCGCTACAATATACGCGCTTCGCTGTGGGGGAGAATCACCGGTCTTTTCCCAGCGATCTGTCGGGTTGAAACGAAAGGAGCATGATCTGCAATGGCTGATCAGCAAACAGCGGTGGCCGACCCTCAAATCGGCACCGAAAAACAACAAAAAAAACGCCCCAAGAAGCAACCTCGCTTCCACGTCATTCTTTGGGATGATTCTGATCACAGTTACGATTATGTCGTTCTGATGATGAAGCAGGTCTTCAGGCACCCAATCGAAACTGGTTTTCAGATCGCAAAGGAAGTCGACTCCGGCGGCCGCGCGATCTGTTTGACCACCACGCTTGAACATGCCGAGCTTAAAAGAGAGCAGATTCACTCATTTGGTAAAGATGACCTGATTGCTCGATGCAAAGGCAGCATGTCGGCAACCATCGAGCCCGTCCACGAGTAATTCCGGCTGCATGAACGCTAAACTTCGCGTCGCGACCTTAGGTTGCAAAGTAAATCAATATGAGACGGAATTGGTCCGGCAAGGGCTGCAGCGAGTCGGCTACACCGACTGTGAAAGCTCAGAAAAAGCAGATGTTTGTATCGTCAACACCTGCACAGTCACGTCCGAGGGTGACTCCAAAAGCCGACAGGTAGTTCGTAGACTCAACCGGCAGAATCCAGACGCCAAGATTGTTGTGATGGGTTGCTACGCAACACGTGCACCACAGGAAGTGGCTGAACTACCCGGCGTTGCCGAAGTGGTGACGGACAAACGCGAATTGCCCGATCTTATGTCACGCTTCGGCGTCATAGATGTCCCCACAGGTCTCGATGGGTTCTCTGGTCGCCACCGTGCCTACGTCAAAGTTCAGGATGGCTGTTTGCTGCGTTGCAGTTACTGCATCATTCCCCATGTCCGACCTAAACTGACAAGCCGCCCCCATCAACATATCGTCGATGAAGTCAGCCGCCTGACGGGGGCCGGACACCGTGAAGTGGTGCTGACTGGAATCCACTTGGGGCATTATGGAGTCGATTGGAACCGCAACAAACCTAAAGAGGAATGGATCCGCTTGGCACACTTACTGCGGGATCTGTGTGAGTTGCCTGGAGAGTTCCGAATCAGACTCAGCAGCATTGAAGCCACAGAGGTCACGCGAGAACTGATCTCAGTGATGCAGGATCACACAAATCGGATCGTGCCGCACCTTCACCTTTGTTTGCAAAGTGGTAGCGATTCTGTACTGAGACGCATGAGACGGCGATGGGGAACGCGAATGTTCCTGGATCGCTGCCAAATGCTGAAAGAATCGCTAGACAAACCAGCCATCACAACTGACGTGATTGCCGGTTTCCCGGGCGAGACCGAGGAAGAATTTGAGCAAACGCTGACGACGTGCCAACAGGCAGGGTTCTCAAAAATCCATGCATTTCCATTCAGTCCGCGACGAGGCACTCCCGCTGCTGACATGCCAGACCAGATTCCCAAGCAGGTCCGCAGCGAGCGTGTCAAACGTCTGACGGTGTTAGAAAAAGAACTTCGAAAAGAGTATTACCAGCAGCTAATCGGATGCGAGCTTGAGCTGCTCGTGGAATCGTCGAGAGATCTGGTAGGTATCGATAAACGTGGCATGCTTGTTGGTGATCCCTGTGAGAACATGGCTGGATCGCCAACCGATCGACTGCTACGCGGTACCACCTGCCGCTATGCTCCGGGTGAGTTGATGGTGCCAACCTCTGCAGAACCCAGTACCCATTCGCTAAACGTGGGCGACCTTCTGCCCGTACGTATCACCGATGCGTTAGACGAGAAACTGATCGTCAGTCTACCCGGTTAAAGCTGCGGGAAGCAGTATCGATGCTAACTGCAGCAACGATGTGCACAGCGATAAATCAGGGTGATAGAAGGTGCGAAAGCCTAGCGGTCAAACCCGTTGGCACGCATTTTTTCCCTCGCTCTGGTGAGGACTGGCCCGATACTGTTGACGGCAAGACCAGTTGCTTGACTGATCTCATCGTAAGATTTTCCGTCCAGATGGTACATGCGAACAATCGCAACCTCGCGTTCATCAAGCTGAGACAACAGCTTATGAACTTCCTCTGTATCTTCCATGCGTTTGAGCAATTGATCATCAACAACAGGTGGCTCAGGTGGACTGGCCACTGCCACATGCTGCTTTCCCTGATTCAACCTGCGAACGATGACACGACGCGAGATTACAGTCAGATAGGTGGCCAAGGAACAGTTGCGACGGAATTTTCGCAGGACCGAAAAATCATCCGCAATCAAAACCAGAAAAACCTCCGCAACGAGGTCATCGCGACTGGCCTGATCCAGCTTGATTCCGCGTGACGCTGCCACATGGTTGGCGACGTGGATGACCAATCCAAGAAATCGGTCTACAAAATTCTGCCAAGCTCGAGGTGCCCGATCGAGGCAACACTGCAAAAGCTCGCGATCGAAATCGGAAAGACTCACGCCAAAATTTCCAATATTGGAACTGAATGGCTGCGAGAAACTCAGCCGAGTGAAAACAATTCTGCCAGAACCAATCCTATCCGCAGAAGCTGTATTGCACTTCCCACGCAGCCAGATTTGGTACCCCGACACACTTCATAGTAGGTGCGACGGGTCGCAGTCGCAACCATTCGAAGATATCAGGGCAAAATCCCCCCATCTGGTGATGACCAACTCTTCGTTTCAATAGGCAAACAACTTCTGCAGCAAAATTTTTTGTGATCTGGATTTTAGGGAGTTACAGAAACAGTTTTCGGAAATGCGACGTATCCGTCATGACGGACATAAGCTGTACAGATTCCCCGCGCAGCAGCGATACCGAGGACCAACCCTCGATCGAGGCTATCTAAGCGGGGCAACAACGTGTGGGGCGTTTATTGGTGGGCTTACAGCGGGCCGCACCCTGATCATCAGGCCCTGAAAACTCGGCAGAGAGAATTCGAGAATGAATTGGCAGTCGTCCGTCTGGACATGGCCGCCTCGTTTTTTCAGAAGTTGAGGACCAAACATGCCCCAACGACAGCACATTGCCTGCGTGTCGCCATCAGCTGCTCAGGGTGGACAGAATGGATGGGTGTGGACAATGCGGCTCGCGATCGTGTCGAAGTGGCCACCCTGCTTCACAACATCGGAAAAATCGGAATCCCGGACCGGATCCTCCGAAAGCCAGGCAAACGAACCGTCGACGAGCAACTGATCATGGACACATCCGTTCAGCATGGTCTGTGAATTTTGCGTGGCTGCACATCCGACACGGCATTGCTTGAAATTTTTTTCGCATGTCCACAGCTGCTACGAAGGACACCGCGAGAGCGACGGACCTTCTGATAATTCGCTTCCACTCGGATCGTGGATGCTCAGTATTGCCGATGCGTTCGACTCGATGACAATGGACTCGTTCTATCGCAGAGCGATGATCTGGTCGTCAGATATGGCGGAGAAGATTTTCTTTTATTGGCAGCCAACTGCGATAATGCACCGGCAGCCGGACGAGCAGAAAATATCCGCCAAGCACTGGAGAACACTTCGATTGCAAGTGTGGGCGGTGACGCCGTCACTGCCAGCTCTCGGGTCACAGAATTCCAGTCGGCGATACGCATGAGCGATTTTGGCACTAGCGGAACGAGTTCTTCTGAAAGCCATGGACAATGGTCGCAATCGGGTGAGTCAACTCGGATCTGGCAGCGTGGCGATTCCCCGACAAACAGCCCCCAAGCGAGGATGGAAAGGCTGGTTCGAAACACAGATTCAATCCGGGAAACATGAATTTGATGTGGTGACACGTGTCCCGATTGACTTGGCAATAAAAAAGTTGCGAGGTCTCACTGCGGATCATCAGGCGGAGATCATCCGAATTGAAGAGAACCACGTGTCCCTGCGTCTGAATGCCATGCCGCAGCAAGCTGGTCGGCGTTGCGATGACCAACAAATTTCGCTACGCGTCGAGACGACACTGAGTGAAGCCACCATTGAGAATGCAACAGCTGTCCCCCCAGCAAGACCAACGTGCTTATCTCGCTGCAGCCTATTCGTAATCGAGATCGCCGAAATGCGGCCCTAAAAGCGTGCTGCAAGCAGGTTCAGGAGAGTCTGAAAAGCTATCTGATGGGCGAGATTCTAGACAACACAGCGGGTTAACCTCTTGCGATCGCTAGCCGGCCCGCTATCGTTCTGTGAAAGATTTTCAATCCGCCCCGCATACGGAGTTGTCTAACGTTATGGCCTTCACACTACCTTCCTTGGCGTATGCCTACGATGCCCTCGCCCCGCATATTGATGCGCAGACGATGGAGATCCATCACACCAAGCATCATCAGGCGTACATCAACAAGGTGAACGACGCAATCGCTGGCACGGATCTCGATGGCAAGACCATCGAAGATCTGGTTTCCAATTTGGCGAGCGTCCCCGCAGATAAGCTCGGTGCCGTCCGCAACAATGGCGGTGGCCACGCGAATCACTCCCTGTTTTGGACCGTCATGGGCCCGGGCAAGGGTGGTTCCCCAAGTGGCGACCTCGCCGCTGCGATCGACAGTGCCTTTGGTTCACTCGACGCCATGAAAGAGCAGTTTTCCGCTGCCGCAGCAACCCGATTCGGAAGCGGATGGGCGTGGTTGTACGTCGACGGCGGAGTGCTGAAAGTTGGCAGCACCGCAAACCAGGACAGCCCGCTCATGGGAACCGAGATTGCGGGCATCGGCGGAACACCGCTACTCGGATTAGACGTCTGGGAGCATGCCTACTATCTGCACTACCAGAACAGGCGTCCAGACTACGTCTCAGCCTTCTGGAATGTTGTCGATTGGGACGCGGTCGCTGCTCGCCTTGCTGCAGCATAGCCCGCTGGATTACGCGACAGTCGCTCAATAGGGAGTTTCCGGTTATTACTGGGAACTCCCTTTTTTCGTGTCATAACACCTCCCCACCATTCAGATCCGCTAGACTCAGAAAGTCCACGTGCTGAACACTCAGATACTTTCAGCCATTCAATTGCCCACCCACGCGAGCGTATGATGCCACCAGTAAATCCTCGAACCACTCGTCGCGATTTCCTCGCCCAGGCTGCTGCCATATCCGCAGTGGCTGCCCTTCCTGAAATGTCGTTTGCAAGTCCAAATGATCGGATGAAAGTTGCCTTCATTGGTACAGGTGGGCGTGGAGGAGGCAACCTGCAAACGATCGCCAAGAGTGAAGGTGTTGATGTTGTAGGTCTTTGTGATGTCGACAGCAGATTTTTGACCAGCGCTGGAAACAAATTTCCGAAAGCAAAACAGTTTCAGGACTTTCGAAAACTTTACGATGACATCGGGAACGACGTTGATGCTGTAGTCGTCAGCACTCCTGAGCACACACATGCATACGCCGCGATGCCAGCACTGCAGCTCGGCAAACACGTCTACTGCGAAAAACCACTTGCCTACAACATCGATGAAACCCGTCGCCTCACAGAGGCGGCAGAGAAGGCGGGCGTGGCCACCCAAATGGGAACCCAAATTCATGCGTCCAAAAACTATCATCGCGTTGTCGAACTCATTCAAAGCGGTGCCATTGGCGATGTCAGCGAAGTGCACGTTTGGGTGTCGAGAGCGTGGGGCCTGCAGAGCCAGGAAGCAGCGAAAAAGAATCGAGACATTTCCAACGCTTCAAACCGCCCCAACGAAACAATCACTCCCCCCGCCTACCTGAATTGGGATTTGTGGCTTGGGCCAGCACCCTATCGCCCCTTTCATCAGGCTTATTTCCCCGGACCAAAATGGTACCGTTGGTGGGACTTTGGTAATGGCACCATGTCTGACTTAGGTAGCCACTGGAATGACCTGCCTTTCTGGGCCTTGCGTCTTGATGCCCCACGCACCGTGGTGGCAAGTGGACCACCCGCACATCCAGAAATCGCCCCCGCGTCGATGACTGCTGTCTACGAGTACGACGCAAGAGATATTCCCGATGTTGGCAGGCGACCCCCAGTCACCATGACTTGGCATCAAGGAACACACAAACCAGAAATCTGGAAACAAGGTGGCATCCCGAAGTGGGGAAGTGGAGTCTTGTTCGTCGGGTCAAAAGGAATGCTGCTGTCAGACTACCGCAAGCATCTGCTGCTCCCCGAAAACGAATTCAAAGACTTCACCCCGCCGGAACCGTTTTTGCCAGCCCCCGCGAGTCACCATCAGCAATGGCTAGATGCATGTAGAGGGAACGCTGTCACCGACAGTCCATTCAGCTATGCAGGGCCACTCACCGAAGCCAATCATCTCGGTAATGTGGCCTATCGACTCGGCAAGAAAGTCATTTGGGACAAAGATGCCATGGAATGCATTGGTTGCCCCGAAGCGCAGCCACTGCTCAAGCGAGAACCGAGAAGCGGTTGGTCACTGGGCTAAACCCAAGAACAAGCTCAAGGCAGGCAGCACCTAATGTCTCGACGGCCAAGGTCAATCATCCTGAAATGACTGGCCGATACCGCCGCATCTGGAAACTAGCCGCGATGGAAGAATTTTCTGATCAGCTAAAGTTTGCGGCCAATATGGTCGATTGCTTTCTTTGGGGTGGAGGATTGACGCGTCTACCCATGCGCCGGTAATTCCGTGAAACTCAATCTTCTGGGTTCGACCCCAATACTTCTGCTCGTCTTGCTCAGCAGTGTGGGATGCTCTCTGTTCCCGATCACGTACCAGAGGGAACAGATTCACAATCCGTTTCCACAGGTCCAGCGCGTCGCAGTTCTGCCGTTCTACAATCAGAGTGAGAACCCGACCGTTGATACAGAAGTAGTGGCGGAAAAATACTACGGCGCCTTGCAAGCAATCCCAGGTTTTGAGGTGTTGCCCGTCGGTGTCACAAAAACTCAATGGATGATCTACAGCCAAGAGCACGGCGAGCCAGTAAGCGGCGCAGATTTCCAGAAACTGGCAGATTTCATGGGGGTGGAGGCACTGGTGGTGGGTTCAGTCACTGACTTTGATGCCTATTACCCGCCGAGAATGGCGATGACCTTACACTGGTACGCTGCCAACGAGGGTTTCCACCCCATTCCGAACGGCTACGGCCTACCTTGGGGAACTCAGCAGGAGAATGACATTCCATCACGGATCGTACGTGATACGCAATTCGATCTTGCTCGTAGTCAGCTTGCCACCCAAACGCCACTACCGGACAGCTCGCGTCAAGCAAGTTTGCAATACGACACACAAGGCAAACAGCGAGGAACCCAATTCAATGCGGTTGCACCGGCATCCGGTGAATTGGAGCCTTTGCCTGCAAATCCAGATTTGCCACCGAATGTGATACCTCATTCCGAAGGTGTCCCCACTCCCATGCCGCAAGATGGATACGCGAGCATGGAGGGAATAAGCCCTTTGCTTCCGGAGCACTGGCCTAACCCGACGGACTTGATTCCCGATCCACCGTCACCGGTTCACCCCAAGACAATTGTCAGTCACGAACCAATTCTGAACCACACTCGAATCTACCGCGGAGATGACCCTTACTTTACCGAAAGACTCTCAAATTACATTGAGTCATCGGATGATGCACGTCCGGCAAGCTGGCAGGGTTACTTAAAACGTAGCGATGATTTCATTCATTTCTGTTGTCACCTGCACATTACAGAAATGCTTGAATCTCGAGGCGGAAGAGAGGAAAGCGATCTCATCTTTAGGTGGCCATTGAGCCGATATTGAGCCGTGGCAGGTTGAAATACCTGCGCGATATACCGCTCAACGCTTCGGGACAGCTGCCAATATGGATAAAGAAGTCAACGTACTTGCGTTGGTCAAAGGGGAAGAAAAGTTCATCTTCCTTTTTGACGATGAAAACCGAGACGAAACCCTCCGACAGCTCGCACGCTTTGCCGCTGATCCGGAACTGGATTTCAGCTGGTACGACGCTGCGATGCTGAGTCGAAAGATCCGTGACGCGGTGCCTAGCGACGATGATTTGCTTGCAAGTCAGGAGTTTGACAGCCTGTCCATGGACGACTTTCATTAATCAATGCGCAGTGGAATTGCTCAGTTTCTCCGATACCTCGCCACCGAGCGTAATGCCTCGGACCTGACCATCAAAGCGTATCGCGAAGACCTATTCGGACTGATTGACTGGCTTGAAACGACTCGTGGGAGAATCCCACGCCCTGATACGCTTTCCCCTCAGGATTTGCGTGCTTTTCAAGCAGCCCTTCAGGAGGCGGGTTATGCACGCACGACGATAGCAAGAAAGCTTGCTTCTCTGCGGAGCTTTTATCGGTTCGCGATACGGCAGGGTATCGCAACAGAAAATCCAGCCAAGCCGCTTCGCAACCCACGTCAGCACCGCAAGCTGCCGCTTGTTCTTTCAACGACGGAGATTGGCCGACTTCTCTCCACCCCGCCAGCAAACGAGACGGCGGGACTGCGAGATCGAGCCATTCTTGAAACGATGTATTCGGCCGGCCTGCGTGTCAGTGAACTAGTGGGTTTGCGTGATGGGGACCTGGATGAATCGGAACAGATCATCCGTGTTCGCGGTAAGGGTAGAAAAGAGCGTATCAGCCCGCTCGGTTCCTACGCCATCAAGGCCATCAAAAGATATCGTCGCAAGCGAACGAGACATCCGCAAACCGAGGCTTTAGGAAGGCAGGCACCGGTCTTTGTAAATCGTTTTGGACGCATCCTCACGACGCGAAGTGTGGGGCGAATGCTGGAAAAGCACATTGCGGCTGCCGGCCTTGACGCCCGAATCAGCCCGCACTCGCTGCGACACAGTTTCGCAACTCATCTTCTGGATCGAGGAGCTGATATTCGAAGCGTTCAAGAACTACTGGGCCACAAAAGTCTAGCGACCACCCAAATCTACACACATGTCAGCACTGCGAATCTTCGCCAAGTATATGAACGAGCTCACCCGAGGGCCCGCTAGCAGCCATAGTATTTCTTAGCCAGTTGTTCAACGGATACGCCTCGGGAATAGGAAAGCTGAATCATCCAATTGGTCAGCGTCTGGCGTAACACCCCTTTTTTCTCCCATCTGCGGGCGCTGATTTGTAGAGGTCCCTGTAGTAAGACGGGTGCTTCGATCTTCCGCAAGCGATGAGAAAGCTCGACATCTTCCATCAAAGGGATCTCAGCAAATCCCCCCAGTTCCTCAAAGAGCGAACGGCGAACAAAGATTCCCTGATCACCAAAGGGAACCTTTCTCCATCGAACCCGTAAGTCATTTCCCCACTCGATCAAGCGATAGACTTTCCGTCGTGAATCTATCTGTTGCTGGAAAGCACCCCAAGCTGCGTCTTCATGCACACAGATTTGCCTGAGAGCCTGCTCTGATAATTCGTTATCAGCGTGCAGAAACAAAACATATCGTCCAGTCGCCAAATGCGCAGCTGAATTCATCTGAACTCCACGACCAGGTAATGATCGCACTACTGACGAGGCTCCCGCTTCAGACGCCCGTTCTGCCGTGTGATCACGACTACCCCCGTCAGCCACAATCACTTCAGTAGCACCGGCAGAAATCGCAGAGTGCACGGAAATATTAATCGCCTGCTCCTCGTTCAGAGCAGGTATGACCACGGTGATATCTTGAGGAGTCATACGAGGTGTGATTCGCGATAACGAACATACGCAATGGGAGCCACAACAATCAGCGGCAACCACGCGGCCATCGAGGGGGATAGCCAAATCCCATTCGACCCCAGCGTGGTACCAATCGTTTTGACAACGAAGAATCCAAGCACAGTGAACATTGCCGCTCCGACCATGAAAAACAGAGCACGACCATGTCGATTAATGACGATTGGCAAACCCAGTAAAATCAGTCCAAAGTCCAGAGGCACGCGTACCATTCGCTCATGCAACATCACCTCTAAACTGGGTGGATTAAAAATGGCGGGATTGCGCATGCGGCTGATGAGATCAGCAAGACTTGCACGACTCTTGGCCTCCTTATTAGCTCGCAATAATTCCGGGTGCACTGCCGTGGCGAAAAAGCATTGTCCCTTTTGCAGCCACGGAAAATCATTCGGAGTTAAAAGAATCATACGATCCTCCAGGCCTACCGATTCCAANTCGTCGATTGCCANNGGAAATTCCACGCCATTCAACAAGTAACCCGCGTCGTGCTTCGCATCGGCTTCCAACCACTGCGCGGTGTCCGCGACCAGGATTTCACCAAAACCGGGATAATCACCATCAAGGCGAAAGCTGGGACGGTGAATCAAGTTGATTTTCACATCAAGCCCATCACCATCGAGAGAGACTTGATTCATATAATCTTTNTGCAGCGAAATTGGCTCCTCACCATCAGCGAAAACCTTTTTCGCTTTGAAAGATAAGGAATCGCGGTAGTTGGGTAGCAGCAATTCCCGATTTGCCAATTGAACAAGAATGATGGTCAAACTTGCGTAAACAATCGGTTGAAAGATTCGACCGTGTGAGATTCCCGCCGACAAGATTGCTGTCAGCTCACCAGTACGTCGCAACCACCCCACCGTGAACAGAAAAGCCATCAGCGTGATAATGGCNCCCGTCATGTCAAACAGCAGNAACATGTAGGGACCGTAACAACGCATGAATACGGTGACCAAACTGCCTTCTTGCTGCCCCTGCCGNAACAGATCCTCCATGTGCGAAAAAGCATGGAAAACCACAAANATCCCTGCAATCGAGCAGAAACAGATCANCGCTGTCCGGAGGAACAAAACGAGAATGTACCGGTCAATCTTGGTCACTGGATACGCTGACATTGCTGGGGGGNTGAGAGGGCGTCGCNNGGAATATCGGAAAATACACGTCCCCAAGGCAATACCGCTGCGTAAAGCCCCCACTTTTGCCTACGAGTGCCCCCAAACGCGAGAGCTTCATACCAAAACCAATGGAAAGTAACTGGCTTCGAACAACTCCGTGTAATTGATTGCACTGTTATTGATTGCACTGTTATTGATTGCACTCAGCAGTACCCTCAATTCAATCCGCGATTGTGATTAAACTGCTAGCAAAGGGCTGTTTTCATGCACTGATTCATTTTCCCGCACCCAAGAGAGAAGAAAAACAACGTGACACAGCGAGGGTTGAAGCAAGCTCGCCAGAAGCTGAAGAAGAGCAAACTGGTGGAAAAGGAACGTTTGATTCTGATGTGCAATGATCGTCTTGAGGCTGGATGCGCTAGCGCTCAGCAGATGGCTCAGTCGTGGAAGTATCTGAAACGACGACTCAAGGAAGAAGGCCTATCACAAAGCGGCGGTACGACACGTCTTGGTCTGCAGTGCTGCGGTGTATGCAAAGCGGGCCCCCTTGTGATGATCGTTCCCGACGGTGTTTGGTATGGCCGATGCACCCCAGAAGTCCTTGAACGCATCATCCAAGAACACCTGATTGGCGGGAACCTCGTCGAAGAATTCGTAATTGGAGAGCAATGTTTTTCCTCTGTACCTGATTCAGATTCCACAACCTGATCCCGACAGGAACACGTTTTCGCGATATCATCACAAACTGTACGCGACGATTCTCACAATCAGGACATAGCCCATGTGTGCTCGGACGCCATTTTGGCAAGCCGAAAATAGCCTTGCTCGACTGTTTTCACTCACACTCTCGATTTTACTGCCACTTGTTTCGCTGCCATTCACTGGCTGCAGTGACTCGAAGCCGCTCGAATCGACAGCCCCTGGCACCGTGATCACCAAGTCCGAGAAAGCGGAGAGAGTCCCCGCCGAACTAGCATCGCAAGCTGGCGTCAGTAAAAACTCGAGCACTGATCAAACTTCTGCGTTACAAGATTCACCATCCGCGACAGGTAGTCAGGTTGCGAGCGGGGCAGAGGGTNCCGTCACGGGANTAAGCTTAGAAATNCCGAGTGAGAATCAGCGTTCCGCAATTAGCCNGAAGCGTTCACCAAAACAGCTGCGAAAATTATTAGCTGACATTGATTACAACTTACGTGTGCTTATGAGTGGGCAATCTCCCATCTCGGATCCCAAACAAGCACGCTCAAAAATGCTTGAGTACATCAATTTGAAGCTTGAGGCATCCCGCCGATTAGCAACCCATGAAGACGCGTTACCAAAAGAAAAGTCAGAGGGTGCACGCGGGGAAATTCAGGCGATGTCACATCTTGCATCCATGGGTAATGTTGGCGCTGCCACAGAATTAGAAAAAATCGCGAAAGAAAACCTCTCCTCTGACGATCCCGGACTTGCCTCTGACAGTCGATTGATCCTGATTGGATTCGCTCTGGAAGATCTCAAGAATGGAAAGAAAGAAGCGGCCCAAAACATCGTCAACTATTTTGAGCAAATCAAAACTACCAAGGCGACGCCCGATGTCCCAACTTTGATGATCATGGGAATGGCTCGCGAGGACTTAGCAAGTGGGGGTTACGATAAACAGGCGCAGTTGGTGCGAGGGATGATTCTCGATTTCTACGCTGATTCGCCTGATCCTGCCATTGCAGAGATGGCTGCAAATGCAGCAGGCAACGTCACATTTGAAGCAATCGAAAAACAACGCGTAGCATTAACCAGCGGTGCCCCCGAGGCAGCAGCCCAGGTCACGGTCGAACAATGGTCAAAATCGGTCGAAACTCTTATCGCAGAATCACCCGATTTACAAACCACGCAATATCTTGCTGCCGCTGCTCTGGAATTTGAGGGTTTGAAACGCGAAGATCTTGTGAAGGCCACTTACGATGCGTTGGGTGATGCATTCACAGATCCGTCCTCTGCAATCAACAAAGAGCTCAGCCTGGCTCAAGATGCGCGGCAGACAAGAAGAGATGTTATCGGAAAAGATTTCGATTGGGATCTGCCCACAACGGATGGCAAGAAAGTGCCGATCTCAGATTTCAGCGGTAAAGTGGTACTAATGCCATTTTGGGCAGAAGCGTTTCCCTCATCCTTAAGCATTGTCCCACAGCTGAAAGCGATCTGTGCCAAACACCCCGACCAAGTTGTCATTGTGGGTGTAAACCTTGATCCAGAGGGCGCTGATGTGCAGCCTTTTATCAACAAGAGCCAACTGGGCTTTATCAGTCTTCGTTCAGAATCCTCGCCGACCAAAGAAATATCAAATCAGATTGCCCACGACTTTGGAATGGTTTCTCTTCCCTTCGTTGCAATACTGGACAAGAAAGGCATGGTTCAAGATCTAAACTTCACAGGCCAGAATCTTGAGAAACAAGTGACTAATTTGTTAAGTCAGTAAATCTCGTTTTTTGTCATTCATTCCTCAGGTCGAACTATAATACGACCACACTCTTTCCCCCATTTTCGGTATCAAATATGAAAACGCAATTCATTGAATTGACAGGCAAAACACTGCTCGATGTGGTCAATGAAGGGGAGATCGATTTCAAGCAACTGCATGATGCCGGTGTCGTGGGCGACTCTATTCTGCGAATCAACCCACATGGCGAGATCGAGCTGCGATGCAAAACCAAATGGATGCTTGTCGGCGGCTTGATCGGTAGTTTCGAAGATCGTCTGACGGAGTTAACCGGCCTCGACTGGGCTGAGTGACCAACGGCGTCGAGTCATTGAACTACACGACTAACCGTTGACACCACGCCTGTACCAATTCATGGGAAATTCTAGTCGTCCGCGTACCGGAGCAGACATCTCCCCTGACTCCGAAGCAATCAGGCATCCAACCGAGTGCCTCCAACTCATCGACGACTGGTCTACAGATTGAGCCTGCAAGCGTCCACCATAGTCCTTGCTGGCGAGCGACTCGATGGAGCTTGTTGAGAGTTGGGTAGCCCAAATGATCGACTGTCGATCGCCCATCTTTTTGATAAGTGTCAATCAAACAACGCTTGAAGCGGTGTTCGCTCGCCAACCGGAAGATGACGTCCGGCGCGAGGCAGTTGGCCGACTCCCAATCGGCATAAGCAACCGCTACCAGTTCAGTAGAATCACGAAGTGCAAGACGTATTTCATCCCATAAAGCGATGAGGCTCGCTTCCGTCTCGCAGTCGCTGGGCCCGACTTTAGCAAAGGCAAAGCTTTCAGGCAGGCTCGCGGCAACCTTTCGGGCCTCATCCTGCTCACCAAGTGCTGCTGATAGCAATCCTTCGGCTTGTTCACTGGAATCTTGCCAAAGTTCGTCTGCAAACTGCCACAAACTCGCATCAGCAGGGGCCAAGGGGCCTCGCCGAGGCTCCTTCAGGTCGATGATCCTGACCGCTGATTTCCTCACTTCGAGCAACTCACCTCGGTCCCGAACGCTCACAAGAAGGTTAGCCAAACCTCCAGAGATGATCTTTTCGCTTGGCAAACCGGACCTGTTTGACACGTAAATTTCGGGATTTGACGACGAAGGCATATCAAAAACATCGGTTTGAAACAGGAATTAATCGCCCGATCCGGATAGGCGATTGGCAGAATCGAGGTTATTCTCCTAAGACGAAACGCCCCGAAACTCCATCGTGCCATCAAGCCTAACGTTGCAATACGATTCCATAAACACGGCCGAAGAGCTGGAGCAATTTTGTTCAGAGATTGCCGGCTGCAAACAAATCGGCTTCGATACTGAGTTCGTCTCAGAAGACACCTATCGTCCCCAGCTCTGCTTAATTCAGGTTGCTGCGGATGGGCGATTGGCAATCATCGATCCGGAATATGTTAAAGATACACCCCCTTTTTGGAACCTGCTGACCGAGCCAGGGCGTATCGTAATCGCGCATGCAGCCCGGGAAGAGTGTCGTTTTTGCTACCGTTTCACCGGCAAGCCCATCGCCGGTCTGTTCGACACGCAACTGGCCGCCGGATTTGTTGGGATGGAATATCCTGCGTCCCTGGGCAACCTCGTTCAACGATTGGTCAACAAAACCCTGCCCAAAGGTGAAACACGCACAAACTGGGGTCGTCGACCTCTCAGCAAAGACCAGATCACCTATGCATTGAACGACGTCGTCGATCTTTCAGAAATGCACGACAAACTGTCTGGCATGGTTTTGGATCTTGAGCGTGAATCCTGGCTGGAAGAGGAAACAGCTGTATTTCAACAAAAGGTCATGGATGCCGAGAAACGCGAAAATTGGCGGCGAGTCAGTGGCTCCTCTGGACTCAATGCAAGACAACTTGAAACAGTGCGTCAACTCTGGCTATGGCGTGAGAATCGTGCAAAGACCATTGATCGATTACCTCGGCGTGTTCTTCGTGACGACTTGATTGTGGAATTGGCGAAACGTGGATCAACTGACCAAAACAAAATCAAGAACATTCGCGGCATGGAACGACGCGGCTTCAACGACCACTATGGCGATATCGCAGCCGCAATACAGACGGCGTTGGACACGCCCGACGATGACTTGCCGCGACGCCCACGAGGCTCGCGAAGGGTTGTATCGCCCATGCTGAGTCAGTTCCTCTCCACCTCAATCGCCTGCATCAGCCGACAGCAGAAACTTGCTCCACCCATCGTGGGCAATGCTGACGACGTCCGCGAACTCATGGGCTATGAACTTGACCGCCGCAAGGGTGATCCCACGCCTGCATTGCTCAAAGGATGGCGCGGCGATATTGTCGGCAAGACCTTCCGACGCTTATTGGCTGGCGACTTGGCGATTCGAGTCGCCAACGTCAAGGAAACACAACCGCTCGAATTCATCGAGCCCTAATCTTCGCAGTGCGGTTGCGCTCTGCCACTATCGGCCGCAAAGGCACAAATTGGTCGACCAAACGCAAATGCCACGAATGCCAGTTCGCGTTGCTCAACAAAAAGCTCAAACTCTGGGCATGTGAGTTCAGACACTGGACATCTGAGTTCAGACACTGGACATCTGAGTTCAGACACTGGGGATCTCATACCCTTCACGAGGTTCACGAGCGAATAGCCCTTGTGCCTGATCGTCTCCAACAATTTGCTCGGTCTCTGGGTTCCAACGGATTTTTCGTCCCACCCGCGCGGCAATTGCCGCCAAGTGACAAGTATTCATTGCCTGAACGTGAGTATAGACATCCGAAACGGGCAAGCCACCCTCACTGATGCATCTGTAAAAGTTGTTCTTGTGTCCCTCTGCGGGCTTCTGCTTATAAAGCCGCTGTAAATCAGAGTCGTCGAATTCATTCGCATCCCATTTTTCTTCGATCGGCTTGCCTGTAATTTTGCCACGATTCACGAACAAACGCCCTTTGTCTCCCTCAAACAAGATGCCGTTTTCTCCTCGGCTGGTGACATTCATCTCAATCCCACTCGGAAACCGGCAAATCACGACGTAGTCATTCGCACTGTTGTACGCGTTATCCACCGTGGGAAATTCGTCTTTGAAGGGAACTGGGTGGTTGGCGTCAGTACCATCAATGGTTGTTGGTCCCATTCCCTCAGCATCAGCGCCGATCGCCCACGTCGCAATATCGACATGATGGGCTCCCCAATCAGTGAATTTGCCACCTGAGTATTCATACCACCAACGAAACTGACCGTGACAGCGTTGCTTGACGTAATCCACCATGGGCGCCTGCCCCAACCATGCATCCCAGTCCAACCCGACTGGTGGATCTGTTTTCTGAAAAGGGCCTCCCACACTTCCCCCGTTGATACCAACAGTGATCTTGCGAATATTTCCAAGTAGCCCCTTCTTTACCAAATTCACAGCACGCAAAAACCGACCACGGTCACTTCGCTGCTGAGTGCCAATGAAGAACACCTGATCCGGGTGTTTTCGACAGGCATTCCGTATCAGTTGATTCTCTTCCAATGTGAGCGTGAGGGGTTTTTGGCAGAACACATGCTTACCAGCCAGCAATGCCTCTATCGCAATTTTGACATGCCAATGATCTGGTGTTGCGATGCTTACAACATCAATGTCGTTACGATCAAGTAACTTGCGATAATCAGTGTATAAGTCAGCCTTCCCCTTGCCGATACGCCCGTCTGCATTGGCTCGCTCCGCATGTCGTTGATCCACATCAGCAATGGCAACAACATCACCAAACCCGGCGTGTTGGCGACAATCACCATTGCCCATGCCACCAAGTCCAATGCCTCCGACCATTCTTGGCCGTGTTCGCAAACACTTTTTAAGACCATGGAAAATAAGCGTTGGTCGCTGTCGCGGAAGTTGCTGCAACCGTTGTCGCGAGAAATGAGCGGCGGGTCTGATCACGCGGAGATGCTGACATGGCGTTGGCTCATTGGAAGGGTAAGTGGAGGTGGGCAGCACTTGAGAGGCAATTGGAAAAGTTGCTTAGCCTCTCCCCACGCACAGTCCAGCATTATAGACAGCTTCCGCGGATGAGACTGCAACAGTAAACCGGCGTGGGATTTATCTGAATAATCGACGAAACAGCACCTCAAACGAAAAACAGTCGATTCGACCCAATGAGGCCGAACCGACTGTTTGAATGCTGCCTCCGTTTAACACGCGAGCAAAGCGTCAAACCTGCGAGCTGATTTAGCGAGATCCTGCTTCGCTGCTGCGACGGCTCACACGGTCACTTT
>PAUV01000061.1 GCA_002712845.1 Rhodopirellula sp.
GTCTATCTGAACAAAAACCCGAAGCCTGAAATTGACGTCGCGATCGAACCATCAGGCAACCGTGAAGTCGCCACCTATTTCATCGGCGGACGCAGCGACAATCAGTCGAACTTCGAAGGTCGAATTGACGAGGTTGCTTTTTTCCAAGGCGTACCGAGTAGCCTGGTGCCACAAAGCGACTCAAAGGGCAAGTAAATCCTGATCGCCTGAAATGGTCGATGTCCGCCGATGATCACAGCGACCACTAAATCAACGCTGCAGCCTGATCACAAAGATCCTGAGCTTCGTCCTGCGTCTGAGCTTCGGCAATCAACCTGACAATCGGCTCGGTGTTACTTCCACGAACAAGCAGCCACTTGTCCTGCCACGCCAGTCGTAAACCATCACCAGTGCTTGCGTCAGCCTCAGGATGCGCATCTACCAGACGTTCCAACAACGCGGGCAATTGCTCGGCAGTGACCTGAGCAACAGATTTAACGATATGAAATTTCGGTAAATCGTCCGCCAGCTCCGCCAACGACTTCCCGCTGCTGGTCATGAGATCCAGTACCTGTGCCATGCCGACAAAACTGTCCCGCACGTATCCCACACGCGGATCGATGGGGCCACCATTGCCTTCGCCACCGTAGGTCGCCTTCTGATCGATCATCATATCGGCGACATTCGCTTCACCTACTGCGCTCCGAAAGGAGGCAACGCCCGCCTGCTGAGCCAAACTTTCGCTCATGCCACTGGTCGCGCCATTGATCACGACAGGACCACGCGTTTCTGATTGAGCCATGGCCCGCTGAACACAAAGTGCCAGGGTGTACTCTTCGCCGATATAGCGTCCAGCACCGTCCACCAACGCTAAGCGGTCCGCGTCTGGATCTTGGCAAAATCCAATCGCGCAACCGTTTGCACGAACAATTTCTGAAATCCCCTGAAGATTCTCTGCCGTTGGCTCTGGCACATGAGCGAATTGGCCGTCGGGCGTCTCACCCACCAAAACAACATCACAACCGAGCTTTTCCAACAAACGCTTGCCCAGCAGTCCTCCTGCACCATGATTACTATCCAGCAGGACGCGGTGTTTCGCTTCAGCGATTGCAGCCACGCTGACTGTCGCCAGCACCTTTTCAAGGTGAGGCAAATGCGGGTCCTCACTATTTTTGATAGTACCCAGTTGGTCAAACGGTGCCCAAGCGGCTTCTTGAGCAAAATAGGCATCTCGAATGGCGCTGCCGGTTTTGGCATCCAGCACCCGCCCAGCAGGGCCAAATAATTTGATGCCGTTGTAGGGCGGAGGATTGTGACTAGCAGAAATCTGAACCGCCCCGGCAGCGTTCAATTCGCGAACCAGAACACCAATGGTCGGTGTTGCCGCCACATCCGCGTCAATGCAGTCACGACCGCTTGCGGTCAGAGCAGCCGTGATGGCACGGGAGAGCATCGGGCCACTGCTGCGGCCATCGCGACCAATGATGATCGGACCAGCAGGCAACTTGGACGCAAAAGCGGCAACAAAACGGGTTGCCACTTCCGGAGTCAAAGTCTCTCCAACGATTCCGCGTAAACCGCTGACGCTAATGATCAATTCGCTCATATTTTCCGAAGCCTTGTATCCCTCGTTGCCAGTTTCCATCGTCTGCAAATAGAATCTTAATTACAAGATTTGGCGAGGTGTTGTCGGTCTTTTCTTTTCAATCATTTTCTGTTGGTAAAAATGGGCAACGTGGAACAAGTTCAAAAGTCTCTCGAAGCGATCAAATCTGCCGTCTCCGCCGGCAAACTAAGCCAGACAGCCGCCGAAAATGTCACAGCATGGCTTACCGAGGAAAGATACTCCGAGTATCAGGGGGCCGTCATCGAACACATTGAAGGCGAAATGTGGCAACCGCTCGATGATGCCTTTTGGACCATCATTCCTTTCGGTACCGGTGGTCGACGCGGACGTATGTATCCCATCGGCTCCAATGCGATCAACGACCGAACCATTGGCGAGAGTGCCCAGGGATTGGCAGATTACGTCGTTGATTACTGCGGCGGAAAGAAAGACCTCTCCTGTGCGATCGCCTACGACACGCGGCACAAGTCGCGCCACTTCACCGAGTTATGTGCCGGGATCATGGTGGCAGCAGGTTTCAAGGTTTATTTGCTGGATGATTACCGGGCCACACCCCAATTATCCTTTGCGGTTCGCGCCAAACAATGCGACTGCGGGATCATGGTCACCGCCAGTCACAACCCACCGAGTGACAATGCCGTCAAAGTGTACTGGTCCAGCGGCGCTCAAGTGCTGCCCCCCCACGACAAGGGCATCATCGACCGTGTGATGACATGCCAAGAGATCCGCGTCACGCCTTTTGACCAAGCGGTCGCCGAAGGCAAAGTGGAAGTGGTGACCGATGAAATTGACGCGACCTTCACAGATGCTGCCGTCGCTTGTGGTTTTGCCGGATCGAGGAATGCGAAAATCCTGTACTCGCCTTTGCATGGAGTCGGCACTGCCGCCGTGGTACCACTGTTGCAACGCGACGGTTTCACCGACATCCACGTCTACGAACCACACGCAACACCCAGTGGTGATTTCCCCAATGTTCCTGGCCACGTATCGAATCCCGAAAACCAAGCGGTCTTTGACAAACCCATCGAATATGGCCAAAAAATTGGCGCTGACCTCATTCTGGCCACTGATCCCGACTGTGACCGTATCGGCTGCGCGGCTCCCATCACTCTGGACGCCAGCGGGCCATGGGGAACCTTCAACGGAAATGAAATTGGCGCAATCCTGACTCAGTATGTTCTCAGCAAACGCGCCGAAGCAAATACGCTCACCACTGACAATTACATTGTCAAAACACTCGTCACCACTGAGTTAACTCGGCGGATCGCAGAGAGCTTTGATGTGCGATGTGTGGGAGATTTACTGGTCGGCTTCAAGCACATCGCCGAAGTCATTGATCGCGAAGGGCCAGATCAATTCGTGTTCGGAACCGAAGAATCGCACGGCTACCTGATTGGCCAATACTGCCGAGACAAAGACGGTGCCGTCGCTTGCATGCTGATGAGCGAACTGGCTGCAGAACTGAAACAAAAGGGAGTCTCAATGCATGACTACCTCTGTGACCTGCATCGTCAACACGGCTACCACCGCGAAATGCTGATCAATCTGTTCATGGAAGGCAGTGAAGGCATGGCCGCCATGAAGCGGCTCATGAAGGCTTTTCGTGAAACGCCGCCGCAACAACTTGCTGGAATTCCACTTAAGCAAATCAGAGACTACGGCAACTCTAAATGCACTGACCTAAGTTCCGGCACAAGCCAGAGACTGGAAGGACCCGTCGGAGACTTGATCATCATGGACCTCGAAGAAGACGGGAACTATGTCGCGGTACGACCAAGCGGAACAGAACCGAAGATCAAACTTTATGTGTTCACTCGAGCATCTGCAGAAGAATCATCTCGTGATCTGGATGAAGCCAAAGCGAAGCTGGAAGAAAGACTGGTTGCCCTTGAATCAGACGTGCGCCAATACGCCAAGACAAATGCCTAGGATCACCAGGCTTAGCAAGCGACTGCAGCGAATCGCCCCAATCACGTTGCGGTTAAGGGAACCGCATGGCATTGGCCAGATCTGTGCCGGTCAATTCTGTAGCGAACGTTGCCACCACAATTTGAATGTGACTAAGCAGTGACTGTGACTAAGCAGTGAACGTGACTGAGCAGTGCCAAATGTCCGGCACTGCGAGACGAAAACTGCGATACGAACACCGCGACACGAACACCGCGACACGAACACCGCGACACGAACACTGCGACAAAAACGAAAAAAAGGAGACCAGGCTTTGAACCTGATCTCCTTTTCAAATAATCAAATTGACTACTAGTGAGGCCTAGTAGCGACCGCCACGGTCGCCACCGCGTCCGCCGCCACCACCACCGTAGCCACCACCGCCGCCGCCGCCGTAGCCGCCTCCGCCGCCACCACCGTAGCCGCCTCCGCCGCCTCGACCACCGCCGCCACCGCCACCACCACCACGTGGGGCGCGAGGACGTGCTTCGTTAACTGTTACGTTACGACCAGAGATTGCAGCGCCATCAAGATCTTCAATTGCTGCTTTTGCGTGCTCACCATCAGCCATTTCGACAAAGGCGAAACCACGAGATCGGCCGGTCTCCCGATCCATGATGATGTTAACCGACGTTACCTCTCCAAACTGTTCGAAAGCCGAACGCAAATCTTCGTCGGTGGCGGTAAACGCGAGGTTACCTACATAAATATTCGTCACAAAACTAACCCTACTAACGACCACCAATGAAGCAAATCGCTTCGTACAACTACTCGTCGGATGGTGAGAAAACGGTCCAAACCATCGATCAAGGAGCTCCGGTGGTTCCTAATACNCTGAAAATCGTGACAGAGTGCCGCACCANAGTCAATGCTCCGCCGGCTTTGCTGTTCGCAAAACCTCGCTTTTCCCGAAATTAGACAAAACAACAGGCAAGCTCGCTGTCTGCGGCTACCCCGATCTCACCTCTTTAACTCCATCGTTTACAATCTGGTGACTGTCTTTTGTTTTCCCCCACCCATTTCATTGCCGCCCTGGTAACCCCCATGCTGAAACCTTTCTCCCCCCCAACTGTCTTGACCCAATTTGCCTGTTGTGCCCTGNTTTTCACAGGAACACTGCTAGCTGACGACACTGACTCCGGATACCACCCCATTTTCGACGGAAAAACCCTCGATGGATGGCACGGCCAACCTCANTTCAGTCCCATCAAGCTGGCNGAAATGTCAGATGANGATAGGAAAGCCCAANTCGCAAAGTGGGATNCTGAGGCAGTTCANCACTGGAGTGTCTCCAATGGTGAGCTGNTCAACGATGGCAAAGGCCCCTATCTGACAACCGACAAGGANTACACCGACTACGAATTGATGCTTGAATACCGAACGGTGCCGCGTGCCGATAGTGGCATCTACCTGAAGGGAACACCACAAGTTCAGATTTGGGATTACACCGATGAAGGTAAATTCAAACTCGGCGGTGACTTGGGCAGTGGTGGACTGTGGAACAACAGCAAGGGTGCTGCTGGAAAAGATCCTTCAGAACTTGCTGACAAACCTTTTGGGGAATGGAATCAGTTCAAGATTCAGCAGATTGGCGCACGCACGACTGTCTACTTGAATGGCAAAAAAGTCGTAGATAATGCGACCATGGAAAACTACTGGGACCGAAAATCACCACTGTTCAGATCAGGCCCAATTCAACTGCAAACACACGGCGGTGAAATTCGCTGGCGTAACATCAAAGTCAAAGAGCTGAGTCCTGAAGAAGCCAATGCTGCTCTTCAAGCCAGCGAAAACGACAAGGACTTTGTGTCACTCTTTGATGGAAAGACACTCAAGGGCTGGCAGGGAGCCGTAGAAAATTACGAAGTGACTGACGGCGCCATTCGCTGCAAAAAAGGCAAAGGCGGTATGCTGTTGACCGACAAAGAATACGGCAACTTCGTCGCACGCCTTGAATTCCGCCTGCCACCTGGCGGGAATAACGGACTGGCAATTCGCTCACCCGGTAACGGCGACCCTGCTTACGCTGCGATGACTGAATTGCAAGTCCTCGACTCAGAACATCCCAAATACGCCAAGCTCGACCAGCGGCAGTACCACGGCAGTTCCTATGGCATGGCTGCTGCAAAAAGAGGCTATCTGCGAGATGCCGGGCAGTGGAACTATCAGGAAGTCACCGTTGACGGCAGCACCATCAAGGTGGAACTCAATGGAACGGTAATTCTGGATACTGATCTGAACAACGTCACTGAATTCATGGGCGGCCGTCCGCACCCCGGAAAAGATCGGGCCAGCGGATTCTTTGGATTCGCGGGACACAATGACCCCGTCGAATTCCGCAACATCTCAATCGCCGAACTGCCTGCAACTGCTGCCAAGTAAACTCNGGTTCACAACGTCACCGTCGGTCCCAACCAGGGACCGGCGATGGGGCGTGAAAACACACAGGCCTAGCGTCAGCTCAGACCGCAGTGTGGTAGTGCGTTGTCAAGTCTCTTCGCATCGTTCGCCTCGAGTCATCATCTCACTCGGTTGTCTCACACCAACCCGACACGATTCGTTTTTACACGCTAAAAAATTTGCGGTGAAAGATGCAAAAAACATCTCACATCGGAAAAAAAACGAAGTTCTCACGCGGTCTTGTACCCCAGAGCAAAGTTCAGCCATTGATTAACTCACGAAGCCGTCGATAATAGTCGATGGATAGAGTGCATCGGGAAACAAGTCTTTGGCTTGTTGCTTGATTAGGACATTGAATTATGCCCGCACCTGCTTTGGTCTTCCTATTTCGGCAGAGGGATCATTTACCGGGTTCGCCTGTGTCATCAAAGGCTTGTGCAGTAGCACGCTGAGACTCACGCGTTTCTCCCAGCGGCTCCATTTTGCCGCCGACTGACCAAAGCGTCTAACATNGCCGGCCGTCACTCCTCGTGAGTGGCGGCCGGTTTTTTTTGACCTCTGGTAAATGCCCCAAGCAATTCACAGGGGTGATCGATCCATCAGGACGCTTAGCTCAAGACGCTTAGCTGAAATACAAAGCTCAGGATTCTCAGCTCAGGACGCTCAGCTCAGGACGCTCAGCTCAGGACGCTCAGCTCAGGACGCTTGCTCAAGGCGATCTACCCTAAGCGTCATCACCCAGCCTCGCACTGGACTCCAGCCTCGATCTGGGTTCCCTCGCTCCGACCGTCAAACTCACTCGTCCTCACTGAGCTTTGCGATCACTGAAAAATCTTCGAGCGTTGAAGTATCACCTACCACCTCGCGACCGGACGCGATATCCCGCAACAGACGTCGCATGATTTTTCCACTCCTTGTCTTGGGCAGNGAAGCGGCGAAGCGAAGATCATCNGGCTGCGCAAGTGCGCCNATCTGCTTTCGAACGTGCATNCGNAGTTCTTTCCGCAACTCTTCGTCTGCCTCGCGGTCCCTGATCGTGACAAATGCCGCAATCGCCTGTCCTTTGAGATCATCAGGACGACCTACCACAGCGGCTTCGCAAACCGCGGGATGACTGACCAAGGCACTTTCTACTTCGATGGTACTGAGCCGATGTCCAGACACGTTAATCACATCGTCAATCCGTCCCATGATCCAGTAATAATCGTCGCCGTCCTGCCTCGCATTATCACCCGTCAAGTANTTGCCTGGCACAGTAGCCCAATATTGCTCAACGAATCTTTCGTCATCTCCCCANATTCCGCGCAACATGCCCGGCCACGGCTGGCTGATGCACAACATGCCACCGTGATTATCTTCAACAGGGTTGCCAGCTTCGTCCACAATTTTGGGAACAACACCGGGCAACGGCGTTGTGCAGGATCCTGGTTTCGTTGCCGTGATTCCTGGCAACGGGCTCATCATGATGCCACCCGTTTCAGTCTGCCACCAAGTATCAACAATCGGGCACTTCTGGTTCCCAATTTTCTCGTGGTACCACATCCATGCTTCCGGATTGATTCCTTCCCCGACACTGCCCAACAAACGCAAGCTAGAGAGGTCATGCTTTTCGACATGCTCATCACCCCATTTGATGAACGCACGAATAGCGGTGGGGGCGGTGTACAGGATCGTGACCTTGTACTTTTCAACCAGTTCCCAAAATCGATCCTCAGCAGGATGGTTAGGAGCCCCTTCGTACATCACACAAGTCGCTCCGGCCGATAGCGGACCGTAAACAATGTAACTGTGCCCGGTGATCCAGCCACAATCGGCAGTGCACCAGAAGATGTCATCCTCACGATGATCAAACACCCATTCGAAGGTTCGCTTGGCCCANAGGTTGTAGCCCGCGGTNGTATGNCGAATTCCNTTGGGTTTTCCCGTNCTTCCCGAGGTATACANAATNAANAGNGTTGTTTCGCTNTCGAGTGGNTCGGCCGGCAGATCGCCGCTTTGCCCCTCAACCGCATCGTGCCACCACACATCCCGGCCTTCAGTCATCGGCACGTCGTCCTGCCCGATCCGCTTCAGCACCAGACACGTTTCGACGGTCGGTGACTTCAACAGCGCTTCATCCACAGTCTGCTTGAGTGGCAACACCTTGCCGCGCCGATGCAGGCCGTCAGAAGTGATGACCATTTTCGCGCCAGCATCATTGTTTCGATCGGCAATGGACTCGGCACTGAATCCGGCAAAGATCACCGAATGAACCGCACCAATTCGAGCGCACGCCAACATCGCAATCGCCAACTCAGGCGTCATCGGCATATAGATGCTGACCACGTCTCCCTGGTTGATCCCCTGCTCACGTAACCCTGCCGCGCACTTGGCAACTTCGGTACGTAATTCTGAATAGGTCAACGTGCGGGTGTCGCCTGGCTCACCCTCCCAAATGATGGCCGTCTTATCCCCGCGTCCAGCCTCAATATGACGATCAAGGCAGTTGTAACTGGCATTGGTTTTTCCACCAGCAAACCACTCCACATTGGGAGCATCCCACTTGCACACTTCCTGAAATGGCTCNAACCAGTGCAANTGCTCTTCCGCCTGCTCTNTCCAGAANCCATCACGGTCCNNAACCGCACGGTCATACATCTGCTGGTATTGATCCGTGGATGAGAAAACGGCTTTTTCCGTGAACTCGGCTGGCGGAGGAAACGAACGATCTTCGGTAAGGACGTGGTCAATCTGACCGGACACGTCAGTCATATTTGCGAATCCAATCTCGCGAGGAATAAGTCAGTTCGTGAGGCAGTCATAAGCAATGCTTATGTAGCCATCTGCAGTGCGTAGTCTAGTGGATTTTTCTGTCCGCCGTTGGTACTGCGAAACTCAAAAGAGATTCACCCGCAAGTCACCAAAACGTTGCTAACTGCAATGATTTGCACCGTACGCAACGTCACACCTCTAAACCGCCACAGTATCCACTGCTGGGCAATACATACGATTAAACCGGCTACCCAAAGCTCAACGCCAAATCCGCGACTAAAAAGTCACTCGTTGCCACACTCAATCGGAAATCTGAGTCAAAAAACCCGCCTGGCTTAGTAATGCGGATAACAACCACGCAGGCGGCGAGTCAATCAGCCGAGCAACACAGAAAAACACCCGAACACACAGTGCCTGATGTTGGCGACAAACGCGAAAGAGAGCCGATCGCGTTGGTTCTGGCGGCCCAAAGTATCAGCCGACCAAAGTAGCAATGATGCTGAGCCCAGAACGCCAGAGATGGCAACAAACGCGGTGGTCCTTCAAATCCAAGCTGAGAAGCACGCGTTTGTTCACAATATACGATAGCAATTTTGGCAGCGGTTAGGCTGCCCGGCGGTCTTGATGAATCCGACGACTGCTAGCCTCGATTCTTTCGCGAACCGCTGCATGAGGTCCCATTTCCTGAGTCGTTGCGTTGGGATACCACGCCCGCTTCGAAACAGACTCCAAAACTTGCTGCGCCAAGTCCACAGCACGGGCTCCAGCAACTCCATCAACCGTCGGTGAAATCCCAGTCTGAATGCTGATCACAAAATCATGCAACTCGTCGAGGATGGCGTTCCTGGGTTCCAGCTCAAGCTTCTCGCAACGCAGTCGTTCGCTAAACAATTGGCCAGAGTAACCGAGCGGGTTGTCTGTTTCGGCTGAAAGATCAAAGTCACGACGAACCACAGAATCACAGGGTCGAACCACCGAAAGTGCCGGTGAGCCGAAATCGATTTCCGCAAACCCATGACTGCCGAAAACCTGCATCTGCCTGGCAGGCTCGGGACTGACCCGTGATGCTTTGACATTCGCTACTAGACCACACTCAAACTCGATCCGGGCTTCTGCCAAGTCCTCGTGATCGCTTATCACTGCCAGTCCGCTAGCTGAGACTGATTTCACACTGGCGTCGGTCATCGACAGGATCAAATCAAGATCATGAATCATCAAGTCCATGACGACGCCCACATCGAGACATCTTCCTGGAAAGCTGGAAGCTCTCACAGCTTCAACATATTTTACGTCGACTGCTAATTTTTCCAAGGCGGTGAAAGCCGGATTGAACCGCTCAACATGACCGACCTGAAGCGTTAACCTCTTGGCATTCGCTAGCGTGGACAGACGATTAGCGTCGTCCCGCTCAATCGTCAGTGGTTTTTCGACCAACACATGCTTTCCAGCGCTCAATAGGGTTTGAGCGATTTCCGAATGCATGTCAGTGGGAGCAGCGATTACCGCCGCATCGATTTCCGGTAAGCAGTCGCGATAATCCGCGTGGACAGGGACGCCGAATAACTCTTCCGCGTTCTTTCTCGCAGCTTCGAAAGGGTCACTCACTGCAACAAGTTTAGCCCCGTCAACCTGCCCCAGTAACTTGGAATGTACACGCCCAAGATGCCCGGCACCAATGACGGCGATCCGTAGTTCACTCACGCTGCTTTCCTTCGTCGATCACGACCACGGCCGTGCCGCCCGTCGCTGGATTGGTCAATAGAATCAAACAAGTGTTTCAGTACAGGCCGAATCGGCCCACAATTCATCAATTCCTCGCGGGCGACCTCGACCCCCAGTCGGTCTCGGTACATCATGCGATAAGCCTTATTCAGGACCTTGATGTCGTCTTCGGGATAATCATGACGCTTCAATCCAATCGCGTTGACTGCCCGCGGTTTGGAAGGTTGCCCATCCACAATCAGATAAGGAGGGACATCGTGCAGCACTCGGCTCATGCTACTGACAAAGCTGAGTTGCCCGATAGAAGCAAAGTGATGAACCCCGACGCCTCCGGCAAGTGTCACATCGTTACCAATGTGAACATGCCCACCAAGCATACCGTTGTTGGCGATCACGATACGATCACCCAGCGTGCAATCGTGAGCCACATGCGTCCCTGTCATCAGAAAATTGTTGTCGCCGATCCGAGTAACGCCCTGGTCCTTCTCGGTCCCACGATTGACAGTGCAGTTTTCTCGAATGGTATTCCCGTGGCCAATCTCTACACGCGTGGGTGTATTTGCGTAACTGGTGTCCTGTGGATGACCTCCAATGACACAACCTTGAAAGACATGATTATCTTCACCGAGGCTACAAACCCCGGCCATCACAACGTGATCCTCAATCCTGGTGTTGTCGCCAATCGACGCATCTGGACCAATCACACAGAAGTGGCCGATACGTACGTTGGTACCGATTTTTGCCCGAGGGTCAACAACAGCGGTTTGAGCGATAGACGTGCTCATTTTTGCTCCGTGGTCATGTGCTTTGCGTATCACGCATTCATTTCAGGAATCCACTATCGACGCTAGGCCGCTTTTCTCTGTTTCAGAAATGCGGACTGCGTATCGTGCTCTTCCTGTGCTGCCAGTTCAGCCAACTGGCTTGCCATTTGTCCGTTCAAATTGTGTCCGCCTCGGAAAGAAGTGAATCTTCCGATCAACTCCACACCTGCCAGTGACAAGTCGCCAATCAAGTCGAGGGTCTTGTGACGAGCGCATTCGTTCCGGAATCGGTACTTGTTATCAACAGGCCCATCGGGACCAATGACGAGCAAGTCTTGATTGGTCACATGAGAAGCCAAGCCTGACTCCCTGATCTGATCAGCCTGAACTTTAGTCACAAACGTTCTGGCTGAAGCCACCTCCCGAATGAATCGGTCCGGTGACAACTCCACACCAAACGCTTGGGGAGCGATTGGCGTCTGATCATCAAAGCTCAACTGGTATTCGAAATACGACTCACCGGCATGCGACGGAACAGCTTCAACCCAGCCGTCCATGGTGCCGATGCGGTATCGATCACGAATGACCAACTGTTTCCGGGGGGCAGCCTGCACGATCAATCCGGCACTGCCCAACTGCTCAACAAACTCAAAGCTACTGCCATCAAGCGAGGGCAATTCTTCGGCGTCGATTTCGCAGATACAATTGTCGATCTCAAGGGCATACAGGGCAGCCATCAGATGTTCAACCATCTGAAACTTTGCTTCGCCGTTGGCGAGATTCGTCCTCAGGCTGGCATCATACCGGCGGCTGACGAGTGCTTCGCAAACGGGGATAGCTGGTAAATCAGAGCGAATCAGGCGTACGCCCGTACCCAGGGCAGCTGGGTGCACAATGACCCTAACTTCCTTGCCACTCCAATAACCCCTGCCACTGACTTCACATGAGACAGCGATCGTATGTTCGTTGCGTGACGGGTTCACGCTTCAGCCTCCCTGCACTAAAAGTTCCAACATCCTTGCCGGAACCTTGACCAAACAAAATGCGTGATAGCAAGCTACTCACGCTCAGGTTAAAAATCGCCACACACGTGCGTGGCGATTCCAAATACATCGCCTCACCGGCTGCAACAAAGCCAGGTCACAAGGACCTAGTTTCGCTGAACACCTGGTGTTGGAGCAGCAGCCTGCTGTTCCATTTGCTTCGTCAGGTACTGCATGATCGCTTTGGTCATGTCGAGGTCCTCATCATGATGAACAATGTTTCTCATGACGCCGCGGATCACGGTATCTGGCTTTTCAAGATCCATCTTGTCACTGTTATAGCGAAGCACAAGGTTGATCTTGTAAAAGTCTGCCATCACCTTAACACCAGAAGTGATACGCTCGTAGTTCTGGTAGTAGATACGGGCTTCTGCATCAGCCAACTCGCGACGCTTGCTCGCCATCTGAAGGCGGAGCTGCGAGTCACCCTCAGCGATCTGCTTCTCCAAAGTGCCGTACTCCGGAGTACCAATTTTGTACTGCGGCAACTGCTCAGCCAGTTTTTTGAGCTCGGCTTGCCTTGCCTTCATCGTCGTGTCAAATGCTTTCAGATCATTCTCCACCTTCGATACTTCTGAGCGAATACCGGGGTGAGTCTTGAAGATGTAAGCGATGTCGACCACCGCAACGCGATGACCGGTGCTTGCCGTGGCCGGCTCAGCATTCTGTGCCGATACCGAAACTGGCAGTAAGGTTGTAACTGTAACGATGGCCAACATGATGGCCGATTTGCCGAAAGATCGCACGTCCGCTCTCCTTGCGTTGTGGGTGCGTTGTTCTCCGAATGCTGTCGCATTCTCCCAACCAATTCCGGCGTCCATCGCCAAGGTGGGAAACTCTTACCGATCCGCTGCCCCAAAGGACTGGCGATTCGAGTCGAGTCGGATTCTGCCACCAATTCTTGTAGACGTAAAGGTCGAAATCGCTGAACACCGCGCTCAGCCAAAAAAAAGTTTGATTGAATTGGCAGCAAACTCAACCCTCAGGCCGTGCTACCAAATCGATGGTTACCGAAAGGGACTCACCGTCCCGCTTCACCGTGACTGGCATTTTCTGCCCGGGCGAGCGTGACCGCATGAATTCCAACACTTGCTGCGAGCTCTTGACCGACTTATCGCCGAGTGTTTCCAACAAATCACCCGTCTTCAATCCGGCACGCTCCGCTGGTGCTCCTTGAACCAACCCTGAAATCACCACTGAATTATTGCGATTTTCCACCGAAACCCCCATATAAGCGGTGATTTGCCGGCGAACACGCACACGATTCTCTGTCTCAGCATATTCCGGACGCTGCTCCAAAGTCGCTAATTCATAAGTGACGTCAGAAACTATATCGGTTATGCGGGTTAGTCCACCAAACTCGATTTTGTCGAAATCGTCAGTTGGACGGTGGTAATTGTCGTGCAACCCTGTGAAGAAGAACAAAACAGGCACACCCGCGGTGTAAAACGACTGGTGATCACTCGGACCATATCCCGAAGGCACCTTGAACAAGTCAAACTTGTAATCCTCGTTTGCCCTCTCAACGAGACCGTCAAACGTCGGCGCCGATCCCGTCCCATAAATCGTCAATTCGTTGTCTCGCAAACGCCCTACCATGTCGAGGTTTACCATTGCAACGGTCGACTCAAGTGGAATTACCGGGTTCCTCACGTAATGCTGACTCCCCAGCAAACCACGCTCTTCTGCACTAAAACCCATGAACAGAATCTGACGATGCGACTTCGCATCAGCCAAACGACCCACCATTTGCCCTGCAATTGCCAGCATCGCAGAGGTGCCGCTGGCATTATCATCCGCCCCGTTGTGAATGGCGACAGTCCCAGGAGCCAATGAACCATAGCCCCCCATGCCAACATGATCGTAGTGTGCGCCGACTACGACGGTTTGATCAGCCAAACCCCCTTTACCGGGCAACAGCCCTAAAACATTGCTCGTGTTTGCTACCGAGGGCTTCAGTTCCACTCTCAGGTTAGCAGTCACACCGACGAGCGCCGTACTTTGTGGGCTTCCTGTCGCATCGATCGCTGCTTCCAGTTCCGCGAGCGTCTTACCGCCGGCAGTCTTGGCCAAAGCATTTGAAATCACATCACGCGAGACCGAGACGATCGGAATCGAGTCTTGGTTCTCTCGTCGAATCCCTGCGTCCGTAAGCCCAAGAACTCCTTGCTGAACATTCGCCAAACTTTCATCCAATGAATCGATCATCTGCTTGGCATTGGTAATTTTCTCTTTGATGGACTTACGATTATTCGTTGCGTCAGCTGGCAATGTTTTCAATTGCTGCGCAAGCTGCGTGTTGCGCGCTCTCTCTTGGTCGATCCGTTGCTTTACATTCTTGACGGCTTCCTCGACGCTTGCCGGATCGTTGACAATTACAACGGCCTTTGCACCATGCTTGATTGCATTCTCGATTTTGGTGGCAAAGAACGCATGACGAGTATTTTGAGTGCCAGAAAATTTGCTATCGGGATCACTCGCTTGCGGCTCTTTCCGCAAAACAATCACAACCGCTCCCTCAACATCGACGTCAGCGTAGTCATCGTAATCAAGCCTGGGAGCAGTGACACCGTAGCCAGCGAACACAACCGGCCCCTTGATATTTGCTTTACTACTGCCTAGCGCCAGTGGCATCAGCCCCTGATTGAGATTCACTACGATCTCACCGAAATCCGCATCATTACTTGATAACGTCAAACGATTATTCCTAGCGGCCCCAACGCTCGAGCCCAACTTGACGGCAAACGGTTGCCGAGGCTTTCCGTCAACCAGATCGGTTTTCAACCCGATGCCGTTCATGCGATCAACCAGATAGCTAGCCGCTACCTCAATCGTCTCGTCAGTGACGCTTCGGCCACGCAATTCCTCGCTAGCAAGAAACTTGATGTCGGCGCGTAATTGGGCTTCGGTTGCATCGGCAACTTGCGTGTCGGAACCAGCATCAGCCAAAGCAGTGAGCTGATCATTGCCCACGCCCACGTCCTTCTGTTGTGCCCTCAGGGGAACACTCGCCGTCACAATTGACAGACAAGCCACAACGACAAAACAAGTGTTTCTCACGGGATAAAATTCCAAGATGACAGTGAGTCAAGATAACAGCGACAAAGCACACCACCTGACATTCATGCCAGTCGCCACGCAAATCCAGCCAGAGCGACTCGATCTCAATCGCTTCGACCCGGCGTGACTCGCGGACTGGTGCCAATCCCGCAAACCACAGCGTTACCCACCAGGACTATGCACTCACTGCTGCCCCAAGGAGATCACGCTAATCCTTTCTTTTCACCACGCTCGATGAGGAACAGCAAGATAGGACTCGCGATAAAGATCGAGCTATAGGTACCGGCAATCACACCAACCACGAGTGCGAACGCGAACGCATGAATGCCTTCGCCGCCAAACCAATAAAGCAACATCACCACAATCAGCGTGGTTATCGAAGTGAGCAATGTTCGGCTCAATGTCTGATTGATACTGACATTGATCATGTCGCCGGTCAACTTTGGAGCCTTACCCTTGGTCTCACGAATACGGTCAAAAACGACAATCGTATCGTTCAGTGAATAACCAATGATGGTCAGGATGGCTGCTACTACTGTCAGACTGATTTTGAATTCATCAATTTGAAGGAAGCCGAGGGCACCAGCAACGTAAGCACTGACAGCGATCGCCCCCAACGTGATCAGCACGTCGTGAAGCAGAGCAGCGACCGCGGCAAAACCGTAGATCACACGTTGGAATCGGAACCAAATGTAGGCAATGATGCACAACAAACTGGCAAAAAGAGCACCAAACGCTCGGCCAATCATGTCTTCCGCCACCCGAGCACCCACCGAGCTACTGCTAATCCAGACGGGCTCCTGACTCATATCAGTCTTCAAAGCAGCCATGACCTTGCCCGCCTCAACTGCAGGCAAGTTCAACACAACTTCCCACTGCTCAAACGGCAGTTCTGAGTCAGCTTCCCAAGCCTCTATCCCATCACCCATGGGAGTCAGGTTGATACTTGCATCTGTCAGAACAACCTTAGCGTTCACAGCAGCAGCAAGCACCTTCTCCTCGAGAGTTGTACGGTTAGCCTTGGCACGGCCTGCACCTTCATCGCCGCCAATGCCCAGCGTGATCACCGCTGCACTCTCTACCACAACAACATCTTGGCTATCGTCTCGAGGAGCTACCTCGGCAGACGGGGTGGTCGAACCGTTAGCCGAATCGCTGCTGGCGGCGGCAGTAGCACCCTCGTCGGCAGCACCCTCGTCGGCAGCAACAGTTGCATCGGAAGCAGCAGTTTCCGCAGGTGCAACATCGGAGGCATCTGCCTCGGTCGATTCAGCGTCGCTGCTTTGACCAGCAGGGCTCGCCGGCTTGTCAGCCCCAGAATCCTGCGTTTGCTCAGCAGACTCATCTTGAATTGGCGCTGAGATATACATTAATCCGTTTCCGAAACTCTTGTCGGCATTGGGTCGCCATGAAGATTGCTTATCAACGTCACCGTCTTTCGGTTTGATCGAGACGCTATAGGTAACCAAATCGATCGGCGTACCCTCAAAAGCTTGAGCAACCAGCTGCTTCAAGTCGTTGACTTGCTCTTGCGATGTATCAACCTTGTAAACCGTTTGCTCAGGGACCCCGTTGACGGAAACACCATTGACCGTAAAGGGAATCTTCTCCTGCCCTTCTTGGTCCATGTAAGCAGCGATAACGCCGCGAATTTTTTCGGTTTCAGTGGGCTCATTGACCCGGAACTGCACTGAAGAACCACCAGCAAAGTCGATATCGAAAATCCCCTTGCCCCTCGAAACCAGAGAAGCGACTCCGATCACGATCAGAATCCCTGAGACCGCAAGTGTCAGCTTGCCTTTACTCACAAAGTCCAAGCCATTCTCTCCCGAGAAGCTTGCTCGAATCCTGTTGACCGTATCGGCCATACTGAGCGAAACAAACCCATGTCGCTCCGCGATATCGAAGATGGTGCGGGATACATAGATCGCTGTGAACATGGAGAACAGAATCCCCAGGATCAACGTGACAGCGAATCCACGAATCTGGTCGGTACCAATCGCATAAAGCACAAAGGCTGTGATCAGCGTCGTCAGGTTGGCGTCGACAATCGTGACCGTTGCCTTGGCAAATCCATTGCGAATCGCCATTCGGACCGCGGCCCCTTTCTTGAGCTCTTCGCGAATGCGTTCAAAAATCAGCACATTGGCGTCAACGGACATACCCACGGTCAACACAAGACCCGCCAAGCCCGGCAAAGTCAGTGGTTGATTGATCAAAACCATGGTAGCAAGGATCATGGCAAGGTTCATCACCAAGGCCACGCAGGCAACAAAACCAGCGAATCGGTAATAAACCAGAATGAAAACCAAAACCAAGAGCAGAGACGCAATGATCGCTGTGATGCCTTTCTGGACGGTGTCTTTACCCAAGGTGGCGTCGATTTGATTCTCAGCAATGGGCTGCTTTGTCAACGCTGCGGGCAGCTGGCCAGCCTTGAGAATCTGCACGAGGGAATCAACTTCCTCACGCGTAAAGTTACCCGTGATTCGCCCATCTTTGCGAATTGGCTGAAGAATATTGGGGGCAGACAGAAGACTGTCGTCCAACACAATGCCCAACTGTGACTGGTCATTTCCTCGCGGGGCGTTGTTTGTCGTCAGCGCGAAGAACTTCCCTGACCCGACATCCGTCAGCGTAAAAGCAACTGCAGGCGACCCATTTTGATCGAAAGTGCTCGCTGCGAACGCTAAATCAGAACCTGTCACATCGAGAACTTTATCATAGATCATCAGCACCTCTAGATCTTTGATCTCTTGGGTCTTTGCCCAGTCAGCCAATGCCTGTCCATCACCGCTGAAATTCGGCGGCTTCACGATTGCCCCATTTTTTCCATTCCTCAGCGTGCCGTTGCTGACGTCCACGCGGAAAGGATTTTCTTGGCCCTCAACATCTTTCTTCTCGCGGTCAACGCTGGCCCAAATCGCCACTTGGACGCCGTCATCAGTCAGGACGCTTGCTTGCGTCGCTTGCACACCACCTTTAGACGCCTGTGTTTTCGCAAGATCGATTTGTCCCGCGTGCTGCCTCTCGTTTGCAACGATGGCGAACCGCAGAACGCCAGCTTCCTCGACCAAACCTTTAATACGATCCACTTCCAGTTGATCGACCTCGGGAACGATAATTTCGATTTGCTTCTCGCCGTAAGGACGAAGCACAATTTCCTGCGTGCCGCTTGGATTGATGCGGCGCGTCAAAGGCTCAATGAGATCCTCTGACACGACTCGTTGCCCCCCAGCGTCGGCAAGTGACTTCAGTTTTTCCGGGTTCAGCTCATATACGAGAATGGTGCCGCCACTGAGGTCGACCCCATAGCCAGGCCACCTGTTCACTAGCACAACCGAACTCGCGGTGATTGCCAGCAGAACCCAACCGAAGCGGGTGCCACTGGTTGGCATCCGCAGCGACTTGGACAGAAAGTTTCCCAGGACAAATGGCAGGATAAGAACTGCCAGCACGACAACGAGCGCAATGAGTGAACGGACGGGAATACCGAACCAGACATCATCCAGCCAGCTGGTCTCCACCACCGGTGCCTCAGTTTGGGCAAGTGTCAGGCAGTGAAACGCAATATTGGTCAAAAAAGAGCAGTCCATCGTTATTTTCTGAATCGAGGATTCGTGTTTGTTTTATTTCTTCTCTGCCGTTCAGTTTGCTTTTCGCAAAACGCACCGAACGTGCAGATTGTGGTTACTCAGATCGGCTTCAGTGCCGTTTTTCATACTTACTCAGCCTTCATCTTCGCTGCCGGATTTACCGCCATCGGCTTGCTCTGCTGCCGCGTCACCGCCAACCCTGGCAATGGCTGATCGATTGACACGAATGCGGACGTTCTGTTTGTCGTCGATGCGAATCGTTACCACTTGACTGTCTGGCCTCGCGGAGACCACGACGCCGTGGATTCCACCGGCAGTGACGACGCGATCATTTTTGCCAATTTGCGACAACATCTGCTGCTCTTTTCGTTTTCGCTTCTTCTCAGGAGCGAGGACGATGAAGTAGAACAGAAAAAACAAAATGCCGATCGGCAGTAGTGGGTTCTCGAATAGCAACCCGAGGCCACCCGGATTTCCAGCAGCTCCCTTCGCTGCAGCCCCCGCCGCTCCACCGTCGGGCGCAGCGGCAACTTCCTGAGCAAGAAGCCCCAGAAATTCGATTGGAACCGATAAAACAGTCTCTATGATCAAACGTCAGCCTTCCGCGTTGATGCGGCAAATTTGGCATGCAACGACCGCATGTTCAGTGGGCTCGCCAAGGTCCTTGACCCCGCGACTCCCCCCGGCATTTGGTCGCACGGACCGGTTACAGGGCCCTTTTTGCGAATGGAGCATGATATGGAAGGTAAAAAAACGTCACAAGCCCAGCAATTTGAGCTGAGGCGTTAAAATCGTCGCCTTTGGGATCCGATATAGCTCCTGCCACGACCCAATCCCCACAGCTCGCCCTCGCTTCGGGTGGACACAAGCAACGACACGCCGAACAGTGCCGGTCATCGAGGGTCTGCCGAAAATGGCCCTGAACACGCCAATTACACATTATTCCTGTCGATCCATGCCCTTCCAATGCCCCAACTGGCCGCCCGACTGGCCCTCCATCGAAGCCGCCGCGGTCGCCGCGATCCAGTCTGGGCAGTGGGGACAGTACTACTCTGCTCTCACAAAAACTCTT
>PAUV01000062.1 GCA_002712845.1 Rhodopirellula sp.
ACACTTGCACTTGATTTGAATTGGCATCAGAAAAAGGTCGTTGGGAAATAGAAGGCAGAGGTTAGAAGTCAGAGCGTAGAAAGCAGAGCGTAGAAGGCAGAGCGTACAGGCATACGCCGATCCGGCACTGCTTGACAGTGTAATCCTGTGCTTGACAGTGTAATCCAATGCATGCCCGCCGTCTGCCAACGAAGCAAGGGCAACCTCAAACTCGGCAAGCATTCAGCACAACTTTTATCTGAATAAACGGCATAATTAAAATCAATGCATTTCCATCTCCAATACATCTCGCTGAGTAAGCATCTGCAGTACATGCCTCGAGCAGCCTCTATTACAACACGGGATTCTCGTTCGTCGGTTTTACCGCTAGCCGGTGGAAAGCCAGCTCGATAGGCTGACGCCATGAACTTTCTGTCCCATGCGATTCCGTACCTGACAAGCTCGAGCTTCGACAGTCCACTGCTGGCCGTGTCGACAGGCATNCCGGACTGGCTGACGGTNGTNGATCGCAAAATCAGGGCACGNGGAAAATTAGCTGAGCAGCATGTCAACAGCGCCGACCCAGAACTGAGCGACGTCGCCAAGGGAATCCTGCTGCATATATCCGACGATCGCTGGTTTCATGGGACTCAGGCATTCGTCGAAACCAACATGGAATTGGCACTCCAGCTTCGCGATCAATTGCCGGGTGACGCNGGTTTTCGTCCCTCCTTTGTGGGCCACATTCTGATCGAAATGCTNTTGGATGGACTTTGGATTCGAGATGATCGCAATCATGCAGACGCTTACTATGCCGCAATCCGGCAAGCCCCTCCGGCCACGATCGAGCGTTGCGTCAATGTGATTACCGGCAAACCGACCACCAAACTGGCTGCTGTCATCGACCGATTTACCGAAATTCAGTTCCTGTACGACTATTTGGACCACGAAAAGATGCTGATGCGTCTCAATCAGGTCATGAATCGGGTCGGCTTACCACCTCTACCAACCACCATTGTCGGGTGGCTACCCGAGGCTCAGGACTTGGTAGAATCACGGCGTCGCCCGTTGCTGACACCGCCTGGAGACACGAATCACTTCCCTCCTATGCCCGTCATTTGAAGCCCCGTCATTTAAAACCCCGTCATTTAAAACCCCGTCATTTAAAACCCTGTCATTTAACAAGAGATTTTGCCTGCGATGAAATACGGAATGAACCTGCTGCTTTGGTCTGGCGAAGTCACCAGCGAAATGTTGCCAACCTGCGAGCAACTGAAAACTGCTGGTTACGATGGAGTTGAGTTGCCAATGTTTAATTTGGAANTGGACTACAAGTCATTGGGCGAGAGCCTCGATTCCATGGGTTTGGCTCGCACAGCCGTGACGATTCGCGGAGAAGAAGACAACCCTATTTCGCCGGATGCCNGCGTTCGGGCCAAAGGTGTCGAACTCACGAAACAAACGCTTGATTGCTGTGCAGCCGCAGGNGTNGAAACNCTGGTTGGCCCCTACCACTCAGCACTGGGATACTTCAGTGGTGCAGGCCCCACCGACGATGAATGGAAATGGGGCGTCGATAGCATGCGGCAGGTTGCTGAACATGCGGGACAAGTAGGTGTNAAACTTGGTGTNGAAGCCCTGAATCGTTTCGAATGCTATTTTCTTAACACGCATGGTGATTCTGCTCGCTTCGTTCGGGAAGTTGACCACCCAGCATGCGGAATGATGTACGACACGTTCCATTCCAATATCGAAGAAAAGTCTGTCACCGATGCAGTCAACGCAGGCGGAGACAAGTTGTTCCATATCCACATCAGTGAAAATGATCGCAGCACACCTGGTGAGGGTGCGGTACGTTGGGACGAGAACTTTNATGCCATCGTAAAGAGCGGCTATGACGGCTGGCTCGTCATCGAAGCATTTGGCTTAGCGCTTCCCGAAATCGCAGCCGCGACCAAAATTTGGCGTCGGATGTACAAAGACGAAATCACCTTGGCCACTGAAGGTTTGAATTTCATGAAAAGCGAAGTTAAAAAAAGGCAAGCATGAGCAAGGATTGTGACTCAACACCCGGCAGCGTCATGATGCTTTCGGGCGACCTGCTGTTTTGTTCGCGTGTGAAAGTAGCTGCCACTGCAGCCGGCCGCCAGTTTCGCATGGGTGGACAACTACCAGACGAAGACACTGACAGCATTGCCTACGTCGTCCTCGATCTATCAACACGCAGCGGACTCACAAACAAGCTCGTTGAGCTTTGTCGCGAAAAGTGCCCCGATGCGAAACTGATTGCTTATGGTCCTCACGTCGACGTGAACAAACTGCACGCGGCCAACACAGCAGGCATCGAAACGGTGTTATCCAACGGACAATTCAGCAACCAGATGCAAGCCATTTTCGACTCCTGATTGGCCGGCTTGATGCCCACGCCAACTGCAGCCGTAAAGACTTTACGGAGATGCAGAAATATTGGAATTACAGCAATGCCACCTCAAGCTGGCATCTGAAAAGATGCCAGAGCAAGCCAACTGGCTACTTCAGAAAGCTGGGGTGTGAGGCTTTGATCAGACGCTTGCCGTTGTTTCGATCAAAGCCATCCGGGGTCAAACCGTCTTCACCAGGAAATTGGTCGTCCGTTTTGTTCTGCCACTGCTTCAACTGAGCACGCATCAACTGCATTTGGTCAGAAAATTTCGGTAGCATTGCCAAGTTCACCAAGCAGTTNGGGTCTTTTGTCACATCGAACAGAAACTCCTCTGCCCGCGGTGTCTCAACACATCCCTGCTGGGAAGGCGTCAGGGTGCCGGCTGCATGCATTTCCAGCATCACCTTGTAAGTCGGACTATTCACGGCATCAGCAGGAGGCGTACCGGCAACGCCGGGCAGCCAATTACGAACGTAACAAAAGTCTCGACTGTGAACTGCACGCTCATACGCGCGGTAATCATGCCAATTGTGTTCTGCAAACGCATACTTGCGAGTCTGTACATTCGGATCGGCAAGCATTCGCACAAAACTTTCGCCCTGAAAGCTTGCCAGTGGAGNGAGCCCTGCCAACTCCAAAATCGTCGGTGCAATATCGACCGTACTGACAACATTCTTGGCGACCTGCCCAGCCTGAACCCGCTGTGGCCAACGCACGATGAAGGGGGTGCGAACTCCCGGAACATGAACTCGCGTCTTGCAATGGGGAAAAGGACGTCCGTTATCGCTGATCACAAGGACGAAGGTATTCTTTTCCAGCCCCTGCTGCTTGAGTTCCTGCAACACCATCCCAATATGCTCATCAAACCGACTTACCTCGTCGTAATACAAGGCAAGATCTTCGCGGACGCGTGAGGCATCTGGAAAGAACGGAGGCACGATGACAGTGGCGGGGTCATGGGGCGGATTCACTGCTCCCGGTTTGTATCCACGGTGTGGATCACTATGAGCCGCCCATAGAAAAAACGGCTGCCCAGCAGGTCGTTCCTGCAATGCTTTGACCCACGCATTTCCCATCGCTGCGGGATTGGAACCTTTACGATACTCAACTTGATCCGCGACCGCCTGACCAAGNTGCCACTTACCCACTGCGGCAGTCCAGTACCCAGCATCCATGAGCGGCTTGGTGAACATNGTCTGCTGTTTCGGCAAAGGCAGATGCAACTCGCCAGCACCCGTCGCGTGTGGATACCTTCCGGTCAACATCGAACAGCGACTGGGACTGCAGGAAGAACAGGTCAGGTAAGCTCGATCAAACCTCATTCCCTCTGCTGCAAGACGATCCATATTCGGCGTCCGGATGGCGGGGTTGCCATAAGCTCCACAGTCATCCCAAGCCATGTCATCGGCTACAAAGATGACGAAATTAGGACGTTCGTCGCCGCGAACGGAACTGGACAGGGCGCTGACAACGCAGACAGCCACCAACAACGGAAGAACAATCACACGAAACATCAGGCAAAAACTTTCGGGACAGAGTTTAAGTCGAACGGGGAACATTCCCCTGAGCCAAATCACGATACCACGTTCTTGAAGGTGAACGGATTTCAGAACACTGGTTTCAGAACACTGGTTTCAGAACACTGGTTTCAGAAAAGCCCGCACCAACACTGGGCCTCATGTCACATTGTGATGAAACATGACCAGCGGAGCAATCAACCGACCAGCAGAAGCCACAAAGAACTAGTGGAACCGGCAAACGACGTCCAACCAAGCCAGAAACCTGAGCTCATGGTGCAAATGCGGCCAAGAAACCGCGGCCAAGAAACTGCGGCCAAGACCTGACGGGATCAATCGAGAAGCCGTAACAAAAGAAAAACGGCAGCGTGTTTCCACGCTGCCGTTTTGACTTTCCAAATTTTGGCAAAGAATCAGCTTGGGATTACTTAGCACCCACGAGTTGCTGCTTCTTCTTTTCTTCGATGATCTCTTCCTGAATATTCGACGGCACCTGTCGGTACAGAGCCAGTTCCATCGTGAAGGTTCCCTGACCCTGAGTCAAACTACGAAGGTCAGTCGCGTAACCGAATGTTTCAGCGAGAGGCACTTCAGCTTTGATCACNCTGACCTGCTCGACGATATCGTTGCTAGTCATGATTCCACGACGGCGGATCACGTCGCCAACAACCGTACCCTGGAAATCTTCCGGGCATTCGATTTCGATATTCATAATTGGCTCGAGCAATTTCGGCCCAGCTTTCTTGAAGTACTCACGGAAACAACCTTGAGCAGCTGTGTAGAAAGCCTTTTCCGAGGAGTCAACCTCGTGGAAACTTCCATCGTCCAAAGTGATCCGAGTTCCCACGACGGGATATTCTGCGATGGGGCCTTTTCCAAGGCTATCGCGGAATCCTTTNTCGACGGCAGGAATGTACTGCTTAGGAATACGTCCACCAACGATTTTCTCTTCGAACTCGAAGCTGTCTTCGCTGTCCGACTCAATTGGTGAGAGCGTACCTTTGATATGAGCAAACTGACCGGAACCACCGGACTGTTTCTTGTGCTTGTAATCGTAGCTGATCTCTTTGGTAGGACTTTCACGGTAGCTGACCTTGGGAGCCCCCACTTCGATTTCCACACCGTACTCACGACGAATTCGCTCGATGTAAACCTCAAGGTGAAGCTCACCCATTCCGCTGATCAGGATTTCGTTAGTTTCCTCATCAGTGAAAACGCGGAACGTCGGGTCCTCTTTGCGGAAACGCTGCAGGGCTTTGCCCATTTTGTCTCCATCGCCTCGGCTCTTGGGAGAAACCGCGATTTTGATCACTGGATCAGGCACGAACATGGTTTCCAAGGTGCATGCNTCACGTTCGACACCGTAGGTATCACCACTGGCTGAGTCGATTCCCATNACAGCGATGATGTCACCAGCGGAAGCAGAGTCGACTTCTTCACGCTTATCACTGTGCATGCGAACGATACGGCTGAAACGTTCTTTGCGACCTGTACGTTGGTTAACGTAGGTACCACCTTTTTCGATGGTTCCNTGATAGATTCGCATGAAGGTCAANTGTCCNAATGGATCGTCAACAATTTTGAACGCCATTCCAACGAAGGCGGCACTTGGATCAGGCTTGAGCTCGATCTTCTCTTCTTCGTTCTTNGGATTACGCCCGAAAATATCACGATCAAGAGGACTTGGCAGGTATCGNATGACTGCATCAAGCATTGGCTGAACGCCTTTATTCTTGAATGCGGTACCCATGTAGACGGGGGTCGCACCACCAAGCACGGCATCGCGGGTGACCGTGTAGATCAATTCTTTGGGAATTTCCTCTTCACTGAGCAGCATTTCCATCATCTCATCGCTGTACATCGACAGCGCTTCGAGCATCTTNCCGCGTTTTTCTTCCGCTTCGTCTTGAAGCTCCGCAGGAATTGGCCCTACCACAACTTCTTCACCTTCTTCACCAGCGTGTGTCAGACCAACCATTTCAATCAGGTCAACGACGCCTTGGAAGTTATCCTCTGCACCGATTGGGATCTGCATCAAAAATGCATCAGCACCAAGTTTGTCACGCAACTGTTCAACCACGCGGTAGGGGTTGGCACCGGTGCGGTCCATCTTGTTGATGAAGGCAAGACGAGGCACTTGGTAACGCTTCATTTGCCGGTCCACCGTGATGGACTGACTCTGGACGCCACCGACGCTGCAAAGCACAAGGACTGCGCCATCGAGCACACGCAGACTGCGTTCCACCTCAACCGTGAAGTCAACGTGACCGGGTGTATCGATCAAGTTGATCGGATGGTCTTTGTACGTAACGCTTGTGGCGGCACTGGTAATGGTGATACCGCGTTCACGCTCGAGTTCCATGTGGTCCATGGTGGCACCGTCACCATCACCCCGAACCTCTTCGATCTTGTGAATCCGTCCGGTGTAAAAAAGGACACGCTCGCTCAAGGTTGTTTTCCCTGAATCGATGTGCGCGCTGATCCCGATGTTTCTCAGTTTATCCAGACTCATAACTTTCACCTGAACAGGGCTATCGCTTCCGGCTTCGATGGAGACACGACGCACAGGCCGTGTCGCATTAAAATTTCAATCGATGCTGAAGGAGAGCTCAGTTTTGTTTGGGCGTGGTTCACGCCAGGGGGTTGTGGATGGCTATTCTTACTTACGATGTTGTTCGAGGCGTTCGCCAGCTTGGTTGCCCAGCTACCTGACGATCCAGTGTGTGCAGAACTTTCAATGCAGCTCGCTCGCCCGCCAGTGTCGAGGTCGCGATCAAAGCGACTTCCGATCGCAGCGGATGCCGTCAGCATTCACCGCTCGACGTGCATCGAGTGCATCGAGTGCCCTGCACCCGTCCCTCAACTGAGCCTCGTGTTGTGCCAACAGTCGTGTGGATCTGCTGGACGGGACGCTTGCAAAATGGTGCAAACAGCGATGGCAACATGTTTTTTCCTGCCATTCTGCATGCAATGGACGATGAAACGAGCGGATGACACGCTACGTTCGAACCGCTCCAGACTGTCTTGGAACACCGTCGCATAGCCGCAAAACTCCCGTTCATCGAAGCATTTGGGAAATATGGCAAAGGTTTTTGGTTCGCGAAAGGGCAAATCTTGGTCCAATTTCCCCTTGCGACTAAGTTTCCGCGGGGACATACTCTGCCCTCAGTCGTTCGCTACCCCGATATTCGGGCCCCGCAGACGGCCTCATGATGATCTTTTGGCGAGTCGATAATCTGTGATTGTCGGCCGTTTAGACCGTTCGCCTCTCTATTTGAGACACAAATGCCTCCAAGACCAATGAGCACGCGTAGCCGTGCCCGAAAACGATCCCGTGTTCGCTCCAGGACCCGTAAGAAGGATCCTATTTTCGTCGATGGCCAGCGGCCTCGACCGATGTACGTCGACTACAAAGATGTCGACTTACTGAAGAAAATGGTGAATCGCCAAGGCCGTATCGTAGGCCGGCGAAAGAGTGGTTGTACTGCTGCCAGTCAGCACGCAGTCACCGCTGCAGTCAAGCGCGCTCGTTTCATGGCATTGCTGCCATTCGTCGGCGAGTAGTGATTCACGCCGCTTTTTGACAGCCCTCTGCAAGTGCTTTTGGCAGGCAGGGGGTAGGAACAAGAAGAGCCCACACGTGCGATGCCGTCTGAAACTCGGAATCAGAAGAAACCGAGAGATTGGTGCTGCAAGAATGGCTTGGCGTAAGCGATTCAAGTTCTGATCCACGATGATCGAGCGGCACTCGGCTTGCATGCACGCGGCCGCCTCGATTCCTCAAGGAAATTATCTTTATCAGGCCTGTTCGCACTCTAGCCTTTCTGCCACTACGGCATTTGATCGGCCTGCCAGCAGCAAATCACCGGCTTCCGCCGGGCTGAAGGAAAACAGCTCTGGTATGGCGCTCGGTGCCGGTTGTTGATGCCGCAGCGATGGCTGCGAAGACGACTCACGGAGGTTTCCAAAATGCCAGCCCGGCTAGCATTTGCTGTGGTTTCAACTCCTAACGCAATTAGCGGACACCTGAAAACTGACATTCAAAAGCACGGTCCGTGCGGATAATCTCTCCAGCCCGCCCCGTCGCCCGCTGCCTTGTTTTTCAGTCCCCAGCATTAACAAGCGGTTTCGGCTGGCATGCCGTGAACTTCGCTGAGCAGGCCACCGGCTTGCGAATCAGTTAAAATTACACTGGCCACTATAAACTTGTATCCCAGCCCTCGTCGAAGCCGCCCCCAAAGTTGCCATGACTTTTTCAATCGAACGCAGAATTGAATTTCGAGATACCGACGCAGCCGGAATTGTTCATTTTTCTGCGTTTTTCCCAATGATGGAGGCGGCTGAGCATGCGATGCTCCGCTCACTAGGGATTCCTGTTCTGCCGAAAACGGAGACTCAACTGCCCGATGGCAGTGCATTGCCGCCAGTGACTTGGCCAAGAATTGCGGCAAACTGCCGTTATTGTGCAGCTGCTCGATTCGAAGATCTTCTCCGCATCGAGGTTCGAGTCACAAAGATCGGCAACAGCAGCGTGGAGTACCAATGCCGATTTCTCCGAGCGGAGGAATTGATCGCGGAGGGCACGCTTGCGGCTGTCTGCTGTTACTTGAGCCATGAGTCCGGCGATGGGATGGGGAGCCATCTGACCAAGACGACGATTCCGGAAACAATAAGAAAGCTGCTGGCACGGCACCAATGATGGCAAACCTTTTTCCGATAGCTTGCGTAGCAGACCTACACTAGGTGTGCGGCAAACGGCATTTGCCCTGAATTGTGCATCTAGCGCAATGATTTCCGGGCGAGTGATGGCCTGGTGCCTTTCTCTCCCGTCTTCTCGTTTTCAATGTTTGAGTGGCTCGGAATGACGTCTTGCCTTGCTGAATTTACGGTTGGATCCACCGAAATGTTGTCCTTTGTTGGACTGATGGACCAGGGACTCGTGCTGGGACAAGCATTGAAATGGCTTCCCACCTGGCTGACGCCCCTTTGGTTGATAGGCGTGGGACTTGGAATTGGGGCGTTGGTTTCTGCGGCCGTTTTTGGCTTGCTCGCACTTCTGTCCTATGTGCCCGGAATTGGTAATTTGGCCGATTCGCCAAAACGCGGGATAACTGCCTCATTGGTAATCGGCGGTTTGATCACGATCGCCTTGTGTGCCGTCTACGTCCCCCGCTCAACTGAATACGGCGAGGCCTTGTTTCTGCCGCTGTTTTGCATCGGTGTGGTATTAGGATTCGGGGTCATCTACGGTGCGTGGCATCGCACTCGAGTGGAATGGCTTCAAATTCTGTCAGAAGGAATAGTCCCTTACCTGCTTTCCATCGCCGGAGCATTTGTATTGATTGCGGCGATTGCGACGCCAATGCTGACTGAGCCGATGTCATTCATCGAGGCCATCCCCCAAGTCAACCCGGTGGGTGATGGCACGGATCGCCTTGTTGCTGAGATTCCGGGGAACAGCGTCGATACGGAAGTCGATTTAGCTCCATTCGTTCCGGCAAACATTGACTACAACTTACGATCTGCAGCCGAATTGACGATCGAGAGTGATCGAACCATTTTCATCGCGGATGCCGCAGACGCCGCAAACTTCTTCAGACCACCGACACGCGTCAACGCCGGTGAGAAAATCGAGTTCCGATCAGAGAACCGCGAGAGCCCTCCGGTTCCTGGAGACCCAACTCTGCTGCACATCCAGAACCGCGAGTTGGACAACGCAACCGTCGTGTTCACTTTCAAATATGTACCACTGGTGCCCCAGGCGTCATCCATCGTGCTGCTTGCAATTCTCTTTTTTCTGACAACCACAGCGATCATGGTGTTCAGACAAGCCGCGCCACGTGTCTGGGCACTCGCTTTGTCGACCGCCAAGAACGAGATGGCCCAACCGCTGTACTTGCTGCTGCTCACGATTGGCCTGGTCGGCGTGTTACTGTTTGCCATTTACCCCTTCAACACACTGGGTGACGACATCCGTCTTTTGAAGGACAGTGGTGTAACGTTGATCATGATCCTGTGCATGGTGCAGGCCGTCTGGAGTGCGGGGACGAGCGTCAGTGATGAAATTGAAGGCCGAACGGCCCTGACAGTTCTCAGCAAACCTGTAAGTCGCCGTTCATTCATCCTCGGGAAGTACGCCGGTATCATGCTGTCGGTGTTGGTACTGTTTCTGATCATCGCCTCGGTCCTGCTGGTCGTGATCAGCTACAAGCCAATCTACGATGCCAGAGAGACCAGTCGTGGCGACACAACCTGGCAAGAGAGCCATGAGGAAGTCATGACAACTGTCCCTGTGTTGGGTCTGTACTTCATGGAAACGATGGCGATCGGAGCTGTTGCTGTAGCCTTGGCCACAAGGCTTCCTTTGCTGGCCAATTTCATCACCTGTTTCGTAATTTATGTGATAGGAAACCTGACCTCTCCGCTGGTGGCATCGACGGAGGGTAATAATGAGCTCGTGGGATTTGTAGGCAAGTTGATAGCGGTGGTGGTGCCGAACTTGAACATTTTCAATGTCCAATCGGCGGTAGATGCAGGAAATCAGATTCCAGTTCTCTACTTGGCGGGTGCCTTTAATTACCTTGTGTGTTTCACTATCGCAGTGTGGATGCTCGCGATGCTATTATTCGATGACCGAGACTTGGCTTGATTTGCAATACTGAGACGACGAACAGAAATGAGCCCGAGACACCGCTTGTTTCTGAACGCTAGTCGCATTTCCAACTGCTCTAGGTCGATCTTTCACAGGAGCCGACAAGATTGAGTCGATTCAACACTCTGACGAGACTGCGCCGCGCGCCTGAGGCTCGCGGCTTTCTGCTCTCCTATCTGTGGTCCAGCTTGGCAGGTTTGTTAGTCCCGACCCAAGTGATTTTGGTCGGCGTGATCGCGATGCTGCTCGACTCCAAGGGCCTTACGGAACCGACCGTTACGCTGGGTACGCACCTGACGATTCCCTTGAACGCAGAATTCACTGCGCAGAAACCGCTCATGCAACTGACCCAACTGGTTGGCTTCACGCTGCTGACCGCAACGATCTTCGCAGGTTGTGTATGGCTGCAGCGAAGAAATGCTGATGCCCGTTCAAATCAGATCGTGAAGTCATTGCATGGACGCATTCTCAAGCAAAGTCTGCGACGCGCAGAAGTAGAGGGTGCTGCTGCCCAACATGTGCGTGCCGACGACATCATCGGCAACCAACTGCCCTGCATCCAAGCTGGACTTTCTCAATGGTACCAGGCGGTTCCCCGTAGCTTGCTGACTCTTCTCGGCTGCGTCTTCCTGGCATTACTGGTCAACATTTGGCTGGCCGTATTGGCCGTCATCAGCGGCGTGCTTGTCCGTCGTTTTTTTCGCAAGCTACACCAACAGAAAGATAATGAGCTCACGCACTGGGAAGTGCCACGTTCGAGGCAGCGGATGGCGTCATTGGTGGGACAGGCTCCCCTGCTAGCGCGACTCCAATCTCAGGGAATCGCAGATCAGGCGTACCAGCAAGAACTCGATTCAATGTTTCGAAAACTGGACGTGCAGCACAGCCGTCAGGCGCGTATCTGGCCTTTGGTATTCCTGGCAGTGTCAACCGCTATTGCGGTGATGATTCTCGGACTGGGCGTGAATCTCTTAGGAAGCAGCAGCGGTCTGAATGTGCCTGCTGCGTTGGTTCTTGGTTTGGCGCTTGCTGGGGCCGCTTCGGCTGCGGGACAGCTACAAAGTCTTGGCAGCCAACTGACGACCAGTGGAGAGTCTAGCGATGCAATTTATCGCTACCTTAAACGGAGCGATGAAGTGGCTCCCAGCGAACAGCGAGTCGGCTTGGCGGGCCTGCGCGACAATGTCGAAATACGCGATGTCACCCTGAGTAATTCCAACGGTGAACTGATCCTTAGCCACCTCAGCCTGGAACTTTACCCCGAGCAATTGATCGCGTTGCTGGGAACCGAGCAAGTATCAACGCGTGCTTTGACTGAGTTACTGATGGGTTTTGGGCTGCCGGGCGAGGGCCGTGTTTCGATCGACGGTATCCCTTTGCGTGATATTCACCCGCAGGCCTTGGCTAGAAATGTGATGTGGATCGAACCGGATGGACCGATCTGGGATGGAAGCATTCTTGAAAACTTGTCGGGTAATGACAGCGGCATCAGCAGCAGTGATGTGTTCGACGCCCTACGCGAAGTCAATGTTTACGAAAGGATTCAACGATTGCCTGAGGGCCTCAACACGATCGTCAGCGCCAACGACTCCATGCTCGGCGTCGAAACCACTTACGGCATCGCGGTCGCACGAGCCCTGCTGCACAAGCCGCCAATCCTACTCGCTCTGGAACCACCACCACCAGCTGAACACATGGCAGAAGACCCCTGCTTGAACGCCTTTAAAAAGTTGGTGCGTCAGGGCACGCTCGTGGTACTCTTGCCTCGTCGCTTGCCGTCACTGCGGTCCGCAGACCGCGTGATTCTGCTCAATGGAGCACGGCTGGCAGGGGAAGGAAACCATGGTGAACTTCTAGCAACAAGTGATCTGTATCGCCACTTGAATTACTTGTTGTTCAATCCCTACCGACATAAGAAACGCCCTGCTAATTCAGCAGCCGGTCGCTAAGGACGCTGACTGAAACTGGCAATGATCATGGCATGCAGCAGCCGCTCGGGTTAGCAAACAGAGGCCTGAATTCACAAGCTTGGAACAGCTGAGACACTGGCTTCAAACGTTGGCAGGACGCCCAGGTGAGGGGCGACCAGTGGGTGGGCGACCACCAGCAGCAGGTGGACGCTGAGGTGTGTAAAGGCAGCAATCCTCCGGACACACATCATGCCATGCTCCCAGTTCACCCGCTGCCGCACGATCTTTCCTGCCTTCGACTCGTTCCTGCACGAGATCGCTGATCATTTCTACGAAGCCAGTTTCGATCCCAGCAGTCCGGGTTCGATGCATTCGAATCCCTCGCTCTTCACAGACCTGAGCAGCTTCTTCATCAAGATCGAACATGACCTCCATGTGATCACTGATGAATCCGATCGGAACGACGATGATACTGCCAAGTTTCTGTTCGTCATCGCGGGCCTTGATGGCATCACAGATGTCAGGCTCAAGCCACGGCTGCTGCGGTGGCCCACTGCGACTTTGGTAAACAAGATCCCATTGGCTGACGCCACATGATTCGGCAACTAGCCGGCATGTCTCCCTAAGCTGTTTTTCGTAGTCACAGTTTCCGGACATCGATAATGGAATACTGTGAGCAGTGAACATGACCACAGATTGCTCAGCGGTGTTGCCCAACGCTTCGACGGACTCTCGGAGATTGGCTGTCATCACCTCGATAAACTTGGGATGGTTGAACCCCATGCGTACCTTTTCGATCAGCGGAGCGTCCGGCCCAACTTCTTCTCGTGCTGCGATGATATTTTCACGATACTGGCGACATCCGCTGTAGCAGCTGTACATACTGGTAAAGAAAGCGATCGCCCGCTTGCGCCCATCATCTCTCATCTGCCGAATGGTATCTGGCAGCAGCGGGTCCCAATTACGGTTTCCCCAGTAGATCGGAAGATCGACCCCAACGCGTTTGAACTCGGATTCGATGACCCGAAGAAGCTCGCGGTTCTGTTGGTTGATAGGACTCACACCACCAAATTTTTTGTAGTGTTCGGCGACTTCCAGCATCCTTTCCCGCGGGACGCGTTTACCACGCAGGACGTTCTCGAGGAACGGCATCACGTCCTCCTGACCCTCCGGACCACCGAAGGAGACGAGAAGAAAGCAATCATAGGGCGGCAATTCGGATGTCATAGCTGTATTGGGTTGCAGGTTTGCATGGATCTGAATCAGTTACAGTGCATTATTGCCACCCATCAAGACCTGCCGCGAGACGGGTATCATAGGGCGGGCTGGGCGTCGCGCTCGCTCGCATTGGCTCATTCTACCGGTGACACGGCATGACCGCTGCCGGCCATCCTCCACCCGACATCTGATTTTCACAAATCCGACCCAACGAATCTGAACGTTTTGTCGCGGTACCTAGCGACCACAACATCCTCTTAACTTGCCTTTTGGGACCCAACAATTCTCAAAATCACATGCTGAACGCTGCAGACCCAAAAAAACTTCGTCCATGAATCAATGCACTGCCTTATGATCGACCCGGACATTCCCCCGCCAATCGTCCAAGCCGTAGTGAACCGCTGTGGAATCATCTCCATCAGAAAACTCACTTCGGGTCTCAGTGGTGGCACCGTTGCTCACTGCCGAGCAACTGACGGCTGCGAATACGCACTCAAACGCTGGCCCGATTCTTATACGCGTAGTCGCATTGAATCCATTCATCAGGTCATCGGCCACGCGTGGAAGGAAGGTTGTGAAATCATCGCGTTTCCAGTGACTTTTCCACAGCTAACCCGGAAACTGCCGGCAGATTCGGTTGGCACCGTACTCTCGGCTAACGGTGAATACTGGGACCTTTCTCATTGGCGTCCAGGTAAGCCGCTGACCACCACTGCTGATCTGGATACCATCCGTCGGGGTGCGGCGGCCATCTCGCGATTCCACAGTTGCACCGCATCGCTGGGCTCATTGCAACAACCGCCTCCCATTATCGCGGAACGTTTGCAAACCCTCGCCTCAAGAACACGCCATTTTCCTATCCCGACCCAATCGATCAACCACGCTGATCTACCCACTGACGTTACGGCTGCCCTACGAGATGCCGCGAATCTATTGCAATGGAAATGGGATGAAGCCTGTGCCCAAATCCACCGATCATTAACAGAGCACTCGGGTTGCAAACTTGCCACTCAATACGTTCTGCGCGATGTCCATGCTGAGCACCTTCTGTTCTCGGCGGAAAAGCCGACCGGATTGATTGATTTTGATGCCGTCCGCGTCGACACACCAGCCTCAGATCTGGCTCGCTGGGCAGGCAGCTTCCTGCCGGGCCCGCATGCAGCCGAGGACGTCTGGGATGCGGTTTTTGCCGGGTACCGTGAAAATACTGCACAAACGGACAACGCCGCTGAGACCCCCACCGTCAAACTGGCAGCAGATCTCTGTTTTGCGGGTACTTGGCTCAGTTTGGCGAATTGGCTGGTGTGGTTACTCGTCGAACGACGGGATTTCGATGCCCCGCCCGGGATACTGGCTGAGCGAATTTACAATCTGATCCGAGTGGCTACGCCTCGCAGTTGACCGCTGACTGAATATTGACCCGGAAATCCCGCGGGGCGTAGAATACTCGCCAGACGAT
>PAUV01000007.1 GCA_002712845.1 Rhodopirellula sp.
AGGAACACACAGAAATCCCCTTACAGTCGTCTGTAGTTTCGGGATTTCTGACTTACAATGTGAATTGGCACTCCCCTGCCTCAATGCTTTCTGCCCCATGTTTCCTTCCTCACGAGAAATAATATGCCCCGTGCACTGTGGACCCCGGTCCTGATTGCCTGTTTTACGCTGATTCTGTCCTCTGCCGCTCACAGTGAAAAACCGAATGTGGTTGTGATCATGGCGGATGACCTCGGTTACGGTGATCTGTCGTGTTACGGAGCAACCTCACTGGAAACGCCCAACATCGATCGGCTCGCTGCTGGCGGATTACGATTCACCAACGGTTATTGCTCGGCATCCACGTGTACCCCGACTCGCTATTCGATGTTGACCGGCACCTACGCCTTTCGTGGTGAGCGCACGGGCATCGCACCACCAACTGCTCCTGCGATCATCAAACCAGGAACCGAGACGGTTGGCACCTTGCTTCAGCGAGCGGGCTATGCAACTGCCGTGGTTGGAAAATGGCACCTCGGTCTTGGTGGACCAGAAGGTCCGGACTGGAATGGCGACCTGAAGCCAGGCCCACTCGAAATTGGCTTTGACACTTGTTTTCTGTTGCCCACCACCAACGACCGTGTACCACAAGTTTATGTTCACGACCATCGCGTGCCGAACCTCGATCCCAAAGACCCTTTGTGGGTGGGCAGGAAAAAACCCAGCCCCGATCATCCCACCGGTCAATCACATCGCGACACGCTTAAGATGGACTGGTCCCATGGCCACAATGCGACCATCCATAATGGCATCAGTCGGATAGGTTTCTATACAGGTGGACATGCTGCCCGATTCCGCGATGAAGATCTTGCTGATAAATGGGTCGAGAAATCGGTTGAGTTCATCGAGGAGCATCAAAAAGAACCTTTCTTCCTTTTCTTCTCGTCACATGACATTCATGTTCCACGAATTCCACACGAACGTTTCCAGGGAAAAACCTCATTAGGTTTTCGGGGTGATGCAATCGTCGAACTCGATTGGTGTGTGGGGGAATTGGTGAAAACGCTGGATCGCTTGAATCTGACCGAAAACACCTTAGTCGTGTTCTGCAGTGACAACGGTCCAGTGATGGACGACGGCTACAAAGACGAAGCCCTTGAGAAGGTTGGGGATCATCGCGCAGGTGGCCCATTCACAGGTGGAAAATACAGCATCTACGAAGGCGGCACACGCACTCCCTTCATCACATCCTGGAAAGGACGCATTGCTCCGGGAACCAGCGATGAAGTGGTCTGCACCATCGACCTGGCAGCCAGTCTGGCTGCCTTGACCGACCAGACACTTACTCCTGACGGATACCTCGATAGCTTCGACGTGATTGGCGCGATGCTTGGCGACAAAGACGCCAAAGGTCGTGATCATCTGGTACAGCAAGACAATGGCAGCAACGGAACTCTGGCACTACGAAGCGGCAATTGGAAACTCCATCGTTACGGTAAGAACTTTGCACGTAACGTTGTGGTTGAGAAACAGTTGGCGAACACCAAGGTGCCAAAACTTCAGCTTTTCAACCTGGAAGAAGATCCTTCCGAAAAGAAGAACGTTATCGCTGAACATCCTGAAGTTGCTGAACGACTGAAGAAACAGCTTAATGAGATCGTTCAATCAGGCCGCAGTCGTTCTTGAGTGACTCTGAGTTTCCTGATATCCAAATACACTTCACGGCCATCAGATGTTTCTGATGGCCGGCAGGATTATGATCCGGAGCTTGGTAGTGAACCAACGCTCCATCATCGATGGCGAACCACTAAGGAATCACAGGAACAAGTGGTGTTTTGCCATCGTCTGGTGAAACTGGATACAAGGCTTGGTGTGTTTCCAACCCTGACTTCAGTTTTCCAACCATTTCTCGCAACACTACAGGTTCCTGATCCGCAAGATTGGTCGATTCGAACGGGTCTGACGCAAGATTGTAAAGCTGGTAGTGTCCACCCTCGGATCCCTTTGACGGAATGTAGTGATAGATCACTTTCCAGTTTCCGTCGCGGTAAGTTGTGAAATAGTCGCTTCGATGAGGCGAATGCGGATAGTGCATTAGAAAAACTTCATCGCGTGAATCATCAGGTCCGGCAGTCAGCAGTTTCGACAGGTCGACCCCGTCAACAGCATGATCTCCGGGTGATATAGCTCCAGCCACTTTCGCAATCGTGGGATACAAATCCTGCACCGTAGCAACTTGTGTTTGCAGAGTCCCCGGTGGAATGACAAGCTGTTTCTGATTCCCGTTGTTCGCATTCTCTTTGGCCCATGCTGCAATGAAGGGAACTCGCATGCCACCTTCGTAGTGGGCACCTTTTTTACCGCGAAGTGGAGCGGCACAAGCTACCGCGTGCTGATGCCCCAAGGGAGCATCAGAACCATTGTCACCCAGAAAAAACACAAGGGTGTTCTCTGATACTCCCAAAGCACCAAAGTGATCCAGCAAGTCGCCAAGTGACTTGTCCATTCCTTCGATCAGCGTTGCAAATGCCTGAGCATTTTTAGACTTACCAGAATCTTTGTAGTGGTCAGCAAATCGGGGGTCTGAGTGAAACGGTGCATGCACAGCATAATGTGACATGTACAAATAGAATGGCTTTCGTTTCTGAACCGATTCCGAAACCCGTTTCTTTGCCTCAAGCGTAATTGCCTCCGTCAAAAATGTTTCCGAGCCATGGTATTTCTTCAAGTGAGGCACAGCGTGATGTGAACGCTTGGTGCCTTGGCCATAATTTTCTTCGCCATAATAACTACCGGGCGCACCAAACGATGCTCCGCCCACATTCACATCAAATCCGAGATTCAACGGTTCGGAACCTTCGGAATCATCTGGCCCAAAGTGTCCTTTTCCCACATGGATCGTCTGATAGCCCACTTTGCGTAGCAACCTCGGCAGGGTCACATCGCTACTCGTCAATCCTTTCCAATTCCAATCCGGTGGACCATGAGGTCCGCGATTGTCATTTCGCGGATTGATCCAGTTAGTCGCATGGTGCCTGGCTGCATTTTGCCCGGTCATGATCGATATCCGCGTCGGCGAACAAACGCTCATCGCGTAAAAATTGTTAAACCGCACTCCCTGAGCAGCCAACCGCTGCATATTGGGCGTTCGATAATAATCATTCAGCGGGTAACGCTTTGGTTGTCCCTTGTCATCGGTCAGGAATGGCACCGAGGTGTCCATCACTCCCATGTCGTCTACCAGAAAGACAACAATGTTGGGTGCGGTCTGTGCGGCGTTGGCGACAGCACCACCATTCCACAGTGTTAAAGCGACAAAGATAGTCAGGCTGGCAACCAGCAATGTTTTGATATTCATGCCGATATCATAACCCGCGTTGTGTGATTCATGCTAATGCATACCGCGCACGAAATTCTCGACCCAACAATGATGAACCAGCAGGCGTTGCAGATACGAGTAACAACGCAATGCAGGGATCCCACGACAGAACATCCGAATGCCGACGAACCGTCATGCGATTTTCCGTATAAGCCATCCCGCATCAAGCAGTATTATTTTTTGGCCGGCATGCCAAGAGCTTCGCGATAATCGGTCCGCATGGATGGTGATTTCTCTGATTTGTCCTTAAGAAAATGTTCCATCCATCGGAGCATGCGAAGTTTTAGTCCAATCTTGCTGCTGCTTTGCGATTACCGTGCCCTTCTCCCTCATACAGCACCAATCGAACCGGTGCTTGATTTAGTGTTTTGAGATGCCGATGAAATTCCAGTGACTGAGAAAGATGGACACAAGGATCTTCTCTTCAGTGCATAATAATATTGGCTTCTGATTCTCTTGGATGTGCCGAATCGGACTGCTCTCCAAAAAATAGTCCCAGTCATCCCACAGATGTTTACGGTGGTGAACCAAAACATTTCGTCAGGAATGTCAGTGGTGCCCACCTTCGAAACATTGTCGCTGATCCCAACAAACATCACGCTGGCAGCGAAGCGATCAGAATAGAATGTCGAACACCAAACTGACGCATAACCACCGTAGGAACCGCCAGTCACACCCACCGTATCAGGTGCAGTGATCCCAGCAGAGATCAGATGACCGACACAAGCGATCAAGTCACTGAACTCCTTACCAGCGGCATCGGATTGACCCATCATCGAAAACTCAACACCACGACCGGTGCTACCTCGATAGTTCGGATAGAACACAGCAAATCCACGTCCTGCAGCGACTTGGCCGAGATGAGAATAACTGGTCAGCCACGCGTTGGACTCATGCGACTCGGGACCACCGTGAACATAGATGATGGTGGGATATATTTTACCTGCCTGATAATTCAGCGGGTAAATTAGGATGCCTTGTAATTCCAAGCCATCTCCTCCTTTCCAAGTAACGACCGTTTGCCGTGCGAATTTTTTCTCCTTGAGCCATGGATTCGTATCAGTCATGCGTTGTGGCTTTGCACTGGCTTTGGCAGACACGAAAATCTCAGTCGGGAATGTCGCGGCACTGCCTAGAAAGGCAAAGGCGGTGTGATCCTCGGATGCAGAGAATTCTTTAAACACCGGATCTCCATCACCGCCAGTGCCAACGAGGTCGGTAGTTTCGCCATCTAGATTCACTGTTCCAAATCGGGATGTCACGCCCTCGGCAGCCAGCCAGTACAAAGTGGAACTGTCTCTCCAAGAGATCGTGTGCACATGCGCTTTCAATCCGGGGATCAGATCGACCAATCCAGATTCCTCGTGCACCGGTGTGACCATCAAGCGACCTTCTTCTGGATCATGGATATCGGCGGCCGAAACAATCGTGAGATGTTCGCCACCAGGCCTCCAACTGACTTGTCCCAATTTGCCGGGATTATTTAGTGGACGAATGATTTTGCCTGACTCAACATTGACCACAAACACACGTTTCTGCATGTAGCTGTCGTCGACCGAGGGTGTGGGTGCAAGGATCACCATCAGTTCCTCACCATTGGGACTCCAGGAAGCTCCGATCGCCGATCCCTTCAGATCCAGATTTCGCGGTTTGCTCTTTTTGGCATTCCGATCTGCTTTTTCTGCCAGAGCGGAAACCCAGACTCGAGTCGGTATCCAATCCTCTTCATAGATCTCCTGATCGAAACCATCGTCTTCGAGATCCTGAATCTCGTCATCCTGCTCCTCCTTGGCAAGAAATACGACATGCTTTCCATCACTGGCAAGCTCGAAACCACCCATGGAGGTTGGCCCGCTAAGAACTCGTACTGATTCGCCTCCATCGATCGGAATCCGATACAGCGACTTGGTTTTATCCTCGGCTCGCTTGGATGTGTAATAGATCGATCTTCCATCAGGCGACCACTGAGGCGAACTGATCGCAACCTCACCGGTGATGAAAGGCCGACTCGAACCGGACTGACGATTCATCACATGCAACTCAGACCACGCAGAACCATTCTCATCCTTCAGCGGACGCCGCGGCACTGACTTCAAATACGCAACATGTTTACCGTCTGGTGACATTTCTGCCGCAGTCACCTACTCCAGATGGGCAATGTCCGTGGGTTCAATCAAATCATTGTTCTGCCCCAAAACAAGATTAGGGACCAACCCTAGAAAAGCACCAAACAAGCAGGATCAGGATGACGACGCAACATTTTCGAAACCTTATTCAAAGAACCAAAACAGGCTGCGTAACGGAGCTGGCAGAATTAATAGTTCCACAGTCTACCAAAGCTGAATAGATCGCACGCTACCGCTTAACCCATCTCGGAATCAAGCCAGCCCGAATCACACCTTCCCAATGCCCACAAGACTGCGAAAAATGCAGTCATTTTTAAAATGCACATCGATGATGCCCTGCCCTTCAAGACGCTAGAATGTGTGGCCCTGCCATTGCCCGTTATCGCAATTCCCGTTGAAACGAGGTCAATCATGAGACTGTTGATTCTGACTGGACTCTTAGCTCTTCTATCCGCATTTCCTGTCCTCGGCCAATTACCGGCAGGCAAGATACTGGATCCCGAGATTGAGAACCGTGACGCAATCGAAGTGTCACTTCAGAATCCAAGTCTCAACCGCGGAATTGTGGGTGTCATTGGCATCACAGCAGACGAGGTCGATTCACTTTTTAAATTGTGCGAACGGGAAGGGCTGATCGTATTTGTGCAAACTGATGATCAGGGACTCGCAACAAGAATCCGCACTCGCGCGGATGCTGCCAAGCTACTCGGCCAACGACTGTTCGTCGAAACCGGATCACTCAAACACATTCACCTCGGAAACAACGTCGCCGACCGGATCGTGGTCAGCGAATACCTTGGTAAAAAAATTCCGGAAACGGAAATCATGCGTGTGTTGCGACCTCAAGGAATTGCAACGTCTGCTGGCCAACAACGAATCAAACCTGTTCCGTCGGGCACCGACGATTGGTCGCACCCCTACCACGGTCCTGACAACAATCCCCAATCAGATGATCAATTAGTCCGCGGCAACTTTCGCACCCAATTCATTGGTTACCCGAAATTCAGCCCGATGCCAGAACAGACGGTCATTGCAGGTGGACGCATCTACAAAGCGATGGGGCACATCGCGCACAAAGCCAATCAGAATGCGATGCTCAATAAACTGCTGTGCATCAATGCCTATAATGGCGTGATTCTGTGGCAACGAGATCTTTCACCGGGATTCATGCTGCACCGCAACACCATGGTGGCAACAGACGATGCGTTGTACATGGGTGACCATGAATCATGCAAAATCTTTGATGGTGAGACGGGCGTCCTGAGAGACGAAATCAAAGTCGATCCCAAGATCAGTGATGGACCGGTTTGGAAATGGATGGCCATGCGAGATGGAGTCCTGTATGCACTCGTCGGCAACCCGGAAGTCAAAATCCAGACACAACGGGCAATCCGACGGGGGCTTGGTCACTGGCCCTGGGGCATGTGGGACGGGCATGACTACAGCGACCCCCGCACCTCGTTTGGGTTCGGAAGAACACTGGTTGCTCTCAACCTGAACACCAGAGAGCGAATCTGGCAGTTCCATGATGAGGAGTTTTTGGATGCTCGCGCGGTGTGCATGAACGACACTCGCATCTTTTGTTATTGNCCCGGNAAGTTTNTNGCNNCNATCGACCGCTANACNGGNAANTTNNTNTGGAAGAACAGNGANAAGGATTTNCTGGACGCCATCGATGGNCAGGAAAAGGCGCAGCACTATATCACCGGCTATGCGACGACCTGCTACATCAAGTGCGACAACAACTTTCTGTTTTTCGCTGGTCCACAGCGNACACGGATGGTGGTTGCCTCAGCCGAGGATGGAAAACTGGCATGGACCCACCCGACCGGTAACCTGCAACTAGTGCTGCGTGACGACGGTATCTGGGCCGCAGGGCCACAAAAATCGGAAAACGGCATGAAGCTGGATTACAAGACAGGAAAAGTTCTCGAAACCTTCCCTGCCCGCCGCGCCTGCACTCGCGCTACCGGTTGTGCTGACAGCGTTTTTTACCGGGCAAGCGGTGGAACCGTGCGTGTTCTGACTGATACTAATACGGCTCAGCATATCGATCCCATGCGTCCACCTTGTCAGGATGGCGTACTGGTTGCGGGTGGGCATTTGTATTGGGGACCATGGATGTGCGGTTGTCAGTTATCTCTCTACGGCAACATCGCGTTGCGTCCAGAAGGTACTGATGAAATCAACGACACAACGTCGGAACCAGCACGGCTCGCTGGTGATCTAACGGTCGACGTGCCCTCCATTCATGCAAAGGCCAACGACTGGGTAAGCTTCCGAAGCAACAATGCCCGAAACGATCAAACAAAAAATGCTATTCCTGATAACGTTTCTTTGACCTGGTCAGTTGACCTGGCAGATCATGTGCTTCCAACAGCACCGGTGACAGCTGGTGGNATGGNCTTCATTGCTGATCGCTCGGGCGCAGTGCGTGCGTTTCATGCCGACGGCACCGCCGCCTGGACGACGTATACCGGTGGCCCTATCTATTACGCACCTACGGTTTCCAATAATCGAGTGTATGTGGGATCTGCTGACGGACGTGTCTATGCCATGGCAGCACAAGACGGCCGTTTCTTATGGTCCTATCGTGTTGGCCCCAATGATCGCTGGTTGCCGGTCTACGATCGCCTGATTTCAGCGTGGCCTGTCGCGGGTGGTGTTGTCGTCGAGGGTGACACCGTTTTTGCTGCTGCTGGAATCACTCATTACGACGGAACTCATGTGGTTGCCCTTGATGCCATCACCGGACACCTCAAAGCATCGAATCGAAATTCAGGCACGCTTGAGCAGGAAGTCAACAACGGCATCAGCATGCAGGGAAACCTGACGATGGTGGATGGCGAACTGCGTTTCCTCGCGGGAGGTGTTTATGAAACGGCTCGTTACAATCCTAAGACGCTCGAATGCTTGAACACACCGCTCAAACAAGTATCGTCGCAATATCGAACGGCGTTCTATCCGTACTACCCTGATTACGGCAAGTATGTCTCGCTGGACTACCAATGCGGCGATGGCTGCTCATTGTCACACGATGCAAGCTATGAAGGCAGCCAGTTTGTCAATCTAGCAAGACAANCAGCTCNGCCACCTGGAACCAAAAAACCCGCCAAAGAAGCAGCCCGTTGGGTCCGTCGCGGTGGCANAATGCCCGAGGCTGTATGGTCAGATAAAACGAACCGACGTTTCACCAGCTTCGCTGTCACCGATNAAACACTGTTGGCTACCGGNCATCCGGACAACCAACCGGATCAAAGTTTTCTGGTCGCCATCAATACGACTGATGGAACAGACCAATGGATTGCCCCGACTCCGGCCAACGCTGTCAAAGGAGGCACCGCAGTAGCCCCTAATGGTCGAATCATCGTCGCCCTGGAAAACGGACAACTNCTNTGTTTCGACGCCGCTCCTTGATCGTCTCGTGAATGCACGAGCGAACACAGAATCGTTGATGAGTTTCATATGATCATAAACGCNTGTATGGCATANGCGTTGCGAATACCCCTGCGACTCCCCTGACCTCGTCAAATATCGAAAGTTCGTTCACTCAGAAACTTCCGCTACCAACGAGCGTTAAATCAGTAGTTCCCGGAAATTACACCTTCATCCATCTCGGTGCCTGGCCATGATCCGATCAGCATTCCTGCTCATTCCCATACTTGGTTGCACCATCATGCCAAGCTTCGGCCAAGCACCTCGCGAATCACGGTCCCGTGGCGGTGGTAGTCAGATTCCTCAACCAGGCACCACCCTGCCCACCGTTAAAGCTGTTGATGAACAAGGACGTGATTTTTCCACCGCAAGCTTACGTGGCAACTACACCGTGCTGGTATTTGGCTGCCTGACCTGACCACCTTTTCTTCGCAATGTCCCCAGTTTGGAGACANTCCAGCGTGACTATCAGCCTCAAGGCGTGANGTTCTACTACATCTACAAGGCACTCGCTCATCCGGAAAATAACGGATACATCACACCGTTCAGTATCAAGGAAAGATTGATGCATGTGGATGANGCAAAACGGACTCTCGGTTCCAAGATTCCATGGATTTGTGACAACATGGACAACGACTTGAAGCATGCCTTGGGTAATCGACCAAACTCCGAATTCATCATCGACCCNNNTGGNAANGTNGTGGTTTCNNGAGAGTGGAGTCGNCCNGAGGAATTNCGTTCCGANTTNGAACGACTGGTGGNTCCGGTCACCAAGCCAACGACCCTTAGTGACCTGCAAATGCCAAGTCGGAANCCNCCGCAAAAAGCTGCGACTGGAATCGTCAAACGAATAACGGTCCCGGGAAATCTGTCGCCCCTCAAGATCACCGCCAGAAAATCAGAAATACCTCACTACGCAAAACTGCGTGCTGAAATGAGTGGTGACNAAATCTATTTAGGATTCTTTCTCGACCCNCTGTACAAGGTCCACTGGAATAATAAAGCATCAGCGTTGTCCTTCGACATCAAAACGCCGTCAGGTGTTTCTGTAACACCTACCACTGGTACCGCNGAGAANGTCGAAATCGATGCCGATGCTGATCCGCGTGAATTTNTGGTCACCTTCGCTGGGCGATCCTCAGAACCGATGATCCTCACGGTCAAATACTTTGCCTGTGATGATGCGGAAACATTCTGCATTCCAGTAGAACAGAAGTACGAAGTTTCACTTGAACGTGATCGNGATGGAGGCTCGCGAAGACAATCTGGCAGTCGGATGGCCCAAAATCGTGGGCAAAGCGGGCAATCAAGAATGGGTGAGATGATGCAACGTATCGCCATCATGCGAACACTGGACATCAACCGTGATGGAGAAATCTCGGCAGAAGAAATCGAAGCAGCACCCAAGTCATTACGTCAACTTGATCAGGACCGCAATGACCGCCTCAGCAGTGAGGAGGTGCGAGGTCAAGGATCACGCGGAACTCGAGATCCGCGTTTCAGGAGACCCGGCGAACCCTCGATGCGGCGTTTTGGGGATCCGCGATTTCGTAATTTCGAGTCCGGAAGAAATTCGCCTGCACTGCCTGAAAAGTGATCCATTCCGAGACTCAATCGACTCAAAACAGAAAAACAACTCAGTCGATTACACCTGCGNTCTTCCACGTCGCTTTCAAAGCGACACGGTTGAAACAACCGCNTCTCGCGTCTCCGATGGTTATTCGCCGAGTGCTTCTCTGACGAGCGCCTCGATGTCCATGCCACCAGAACCAATTGAATCCATGATAGAGTCGTGCTGTGTTTTTTCCTCGTAGTCTTCAACACGATTGATGATCGTCTGAATTTCCTCGGAAGAGTGCCCTCGCTCGACGAGACAGTCCTTCAAGATTTGATAATTGTCTCCGGTGGATTCCATGTTTCTATTCTCCGATTTTCAGGATTGGCACTTGGGCGAGTTGTTTGACGNGAAGGCTTCAGCGACTGCAGATTCGTTGTGGACGCATCGATACAAAATTAGCATCCAAGATCGCGCCTACGGTATTTTGGTCTAGTGGAAGGCTAGGTCACGCAATGCGCCGTAGTGTGCAGGGCGGCCTACGTAATGAAATCGATTTTCAACGTGCCCCCACCAAACCTATTAATCGCTGCATTCTGACCCTGATGGAAGTCCCAAGTCAGTCACGGCACATACTGCACTCCCAATAACACAACGGCNAACTCAACATCGATCAAGTCGTAAAAAGCACATTCGAGGCCAGTTCCGTCGTCGATTGGCGTTGGATTTCCACGTTTGCTGCTGTCGATCCGCGAAAACGAGANATNTTGAACCGAAAAATTTTCACTCCCAGAAACCGGCAAACCGTGGCATCGATTAGTCTAGCCCCATCGATTAAAGTAANCCGATAAGGTCACATGTTTGGACACTTGGCTAAAAGCATCACATGTGCCACCATATTGGAGTCCAAACAGCGGCGAGAGATCGTCGGGCTTGGACACAGTCGCGGGCGTGTGACAGGTCACATTAGCACCGCACACATCTTGATGATTGCAGAGCTGCCCAGGTGGTGGAATTGGCAGACACAGGGGATTTAAAATCCCCCGGCTGGTAACGGCTATGCGGGTTCAAGTCCCGCCCTGGGCACTGCAATTTACAAGGTTTCCAGCTTTCTCGCTGACCTCGAATCACCCCCAAAAACTGCCGCGGGGATATATAGGGGATATTTCTGCGTGCGTGAACGCCGTGCAAGCACTCAAAATCCCCCAGAACAACCCCATGCAACGTTCACTGAAGCCGCCGAACGTTGGCAAGATTAAGCGGTAAGCTGCCCCAACTTGTCAAGTGCCTCGCGTTCCGTGGATTGGAAGAGATGCCCGTACGTTTCGAGAGTCAGCTTCACATCCTTGTGCCGCATGATGCTTTGAATCGTTTTCGCATGAACGCCCGACAAGGCCAACCACACCCCACAGGTGTGACGCAGTGCATGAAAATCTATTCTCTGGTCGCGTTCGTCACAGACCTTCAAAAAGCTTGGATACTTTGAGAGCAGTTCCTGCTTCGATTGATTGTTCTCTAAATCCATAAACCAAATTCTAGAAATCGCTTCTACATCCTCGCGGATCATTCTTGCCATAGCAT
>PAUV01000063.1 GCA_002712845.1 Rhodopirellula sp.
AAGCAGTAGTGTTAGACCTTTACGTGAAAGCGGCTGAGCAACTCGAGGTGTTGGGCGAAGGCTTCTATGAACCACCAGAAATGGTGGGCGGACAGTTCGCGCAGGTCATTGTTTCTGATGAGGGTAGGCTGCGAGTGATATCGGAGAGGGCATGGCAAAATGTCTTGCGACCTTGCGATACCACCCATGATGGAGATGTCACCACCTTAGATGCGCTTGTCGTTTTGAATCATCTCAGGGTGTATGGTAGTGAACTGCCTGAGGCTCCAATCTTGGCTGACTTTGGTGGTGTTTTCCCGGACGTGTCGGGTGATGGGCGGGCTACAGCTTTCGATTCCCTTTTGGTTTTGAATCAAATCGTGTCGATGGACAGCCCAGAAGGTGAAAGCAGCGAATTGTCCGTGCCCCGTGACTTTGCGAAATGGCTCCAAGTAGCGGATTGGCAAGCGAATCCAACTGATGAACTGCTCGCCACTTGGCAACCGTTGCCCATGAAGGTTGCATCGGTTTCACATCCAGCAGATCAGGCGATTCATGATCTCTACTCAACAACGGATGCCACGCTTGACATGAAAACCGATGACGAGATTGAACACGTCGGAGATTTACTGGGGTCGAAAAATTCGGTGTGATTTGCAGGCAGGTGTTTGAGCCAGCCCCTTATACCCAATGGTAGCCTTCATCGTCGGGCTCTTCATCGGCATCGAGGTAAGCCAAGTGGTCCTTGTCGATGAAGCGACCTAATAGGGCGCGGACGGGAACAAGGAAGGCGATGAAAATTGGGAACATGATTTTCACCGGGTTGGAGGGACTAAGGTTCACAGCGCAAAGGACGATCAAGCAGATCAGTTGCACAAGTGTGAACAGATGAATGGTCCGAGTAGGCACCCGTCGTGTGTAGTGATTTACTGGATACAAAGCTGAGTCCATCAGCCAATAACCGAGACGCTCGATGAACTGGATACCTTTGAGTGACACAAAGCCCATGAACAGGAAGATGCCATACAACGCTGCCATGGGCACGTAGTGCAGAAGTGAGAGAGCCAGTAAGGTCAACGCGATCAGAATGTGAATGGCGACAGCCGTGATGCGATTTTCAATCACATGAATGATCTCGGTTTGGTGATTTTCCTGACCCACAACCTCTTCCGTAATTGCGAGAGAACGTACGTGTGCCAGTGATCGTACGGTTGCCGCAACCATCCAAGGCCATCCGAACAGCGAGCAAAGCCCGACGAGGCCTCCAATGACGGCGAGGTCCCAGTGGTAAGACTCTCCTTTTACCAAGTGATTGCCTGGGCTGTTGACCAGTCTGGCGGTAATGTTTTGGGAGAGGAAAATCAGAACGGTTGCGAGAATTGCCGGTCCGATGGCTATCAATTTCAGGGAGGGCGGCACTTGCCCAAGATTCACGAACCATGATCCGCCCTCTTTCGTTGTCTCGCTGGCACCACCTACTGACAGCGTGTCGACGGTACTTGCGTCACCAAGCCACCACGCTACTCCGATCATACAAGCCAACGCGATTGACGGACCGAAGTCGGCGAGGAATTCACGCATCCAAGGAAACAGATAGATGCTGCTTCTGAATCGAGCGAGTGACATGGCGATATAAAAAGTTCCAATCGCCAGTATCAGTGCCAAGAGTGCTTTCTCGGTTCCTCCGCTGCCAGGGTTTTCAAAAGTTTCGATGATGCCTTCCACTGCTTTGTAAATGAAAATAAGTGACATCAACGCTGAGAAAATTTCATCGGTGAATCGTGTGAAGTATTTCATCAAGTTGCTGGCATTGCCTATAGCCAGCAAACAGGTCAGACAGGCAGTCCAAATTCCTACCCAACCGTAAATCCCAAGAAAGTTGTGCCCTTGGTCCAGATCCTCGCAGAGCTGGTAGAGAATGATCGTAAAAATTAGCATGGGCCCGATGCCGCCGAGAATGATCAGCGGTTGTCCAGCGACCAACGCGTACACCACACCACAAACGGCTGTTGAAATCAGCATCTCCTGAGTACCAATCGCACCGTTTGTGTTGTCACCCAGTAACCCGCCAAAAGTGATGGCAGGAGCGAGACAGGCAAAAAACATGAACACGATTGACGCAATGCTCTTGGCTCGCAAACCATCCTTGAAGTCAGCGAGGTAATGAGGAAGNCGGCGTTTGATATCTGCCTTGATTCCTGCAAATGGACGGGGAGCAGATTTCAGGCCNTCCGAAACTTCTCGGGGCTTTGGAGGCGCAGCCAGCACATTTCGATTGCTGTGCCGTTCAATGGCGTCTGCTACATCCTGTTGTGTTTTTGCGTAGGTCAGCTCAAAGTGAAAGACNTTGTCGGACATCAATCGTGCNATTGACGAGAGCGTATCNAGATGCTGTAGCGTCTGCTGTTCCGAACCAATCANCAGGAAAATGAAGCGTGTCGCAATGCCATCTGGGGCACCCAGGTTCGCGCCGTGCCGCAAACGCACGAATACCATGGCAGGTTCTGTGATCGACTCACTGTAGAAGTGTGGGACAGCGCAGGCGTGACCGATGACTGTGGGAACCATCTTTTCCCGTTCCAGTACCCCATCAATCACTTCTTCTTGTTGGCGTTCTGGCAGCCGACCTGTTTGAACTAAAAACTCAACAGCGGCCTCAATAATCTCTTCCATGCTCTGCGCATCAAGATTAAGGAGGCAGGATCCGCCAGAAATTGCTTGAAACAGCGTCTTCACGTTTGATGGCCCTCGAGAGCGAGTGCAGTGATGTTGGAGATGGTGTCGGGCGTGCTCATCGCGTTCAATTTCTCGAATTCGACCGTCTTTCCGAATGAACACGTCTCATTCAGCATAATAATATGCAGAAAAGGGTCGCAAGAGTCGACACCAGCCTGAACGCGAACTTAGTGGATAGCAGAAACTCAATGAACTAACGCAGTAATCTGCGGCCAAAAACGCAAGGAAGAACGGCGCATGTCGCTGGTCAACTTGAAAAAAACGAGTGCAATCCACGGCGGTCTAGTGGACAAGATGCCTCGTGTTTCATGGTCTCGTCTCACTTCGATGACACATCGTCAATTGTTCAGGGGTCGCCTGATTCAATGCAGGGCTCGCATTCGACTCAGCTGTATCAACGAGATCCGCTGGATAACGCGTTTCAGCGGTCAATGCTCGTAGCTCGATAAGTTCTTCGCGGAGGCGATTGAAAGATTCTGAGGCATCTGCCCAGAAGTCGCCCTGACGTGAGAACATGGGGCCTACAGTTTCCCCATTCGCGAGTCTTCGCAGTTCGCGACGAAGGCGAAACATGGGGCCCACAAAGCGATTTGAGATATTGATCAAATCGTAAGCGAACAGGGGGGCAAGCAACATCAGCCCTGGTACCCAGAAAATGGCTTCATCAAGGCAACGTAGCAGTGATTCGGATACCGGTTCCTCCGGATGACTCAGAGTATCTGAGAGAATGAAGATGACGAGCAGATAGATAGCTGTACCAGTCGCGTAAAGAGCCGTTCGGCGGACAAGGGTGCCCTGAACGCCCGAGTCAATCAGGATACGTCGTCGCGTTGGTGATCTGTTAGCAGTCGAATTCATCTCGCTACACGTTCAATTGAAGGAACTAATTGGNCATTGCTCNCGAGATCGACCCGGATGAGGAATCAAAGNTGNCGCCCGTTTTGTTTGCCAGGTAAGCTACCGCGACAATACAGACGCTGAGAATCATGGCAAGCATGATCGCGTACTCTATGGTCGTGGGACCATCTTCTTCAGCTAAGAATTTTTTGATAGCTGTCAGTTTGGGCACGTTTTGATTGCCTCGCGCAATTTGACCACATTACGGTAATCAGGAATAAGCAGGAAGAAACTCAGCCTTTNTAAAACNTTAGTACGAGATTGTGCGTANCAGATTNNCTNTGGCAGTGCGTGTTNCCGAAAAAATGTGTTCCGCCAAAATTTTCCGGATAAATCAGTTTGTATTGATTGTCAGGAGTAGCCGCTGCCTGCGATTAGGGTGGTCCTTTGGTACCCTATGGCTCGGAAGTCCGCCCCGTTGTCAAGTTTGAGCCCCGAGCCATGTTTGGACCCATCTTTAATCGCGAAGCGACCGTGGTCCCCAAACGTCCTAAGACCTACCTGATCAGGGGCTTGTATGTCCTGACCCTGTTTCTACTTCTGTGCACTGGTTATCTGGTACTGGACGGATCCAGATCACTGGCAACCAGCGGAGATTCGGCTCGATTCGGCGGTTGGATGTTCACATTGCTCGCTCCGTTGCAATTGCTCGTGCTGGCTAGTTTTGCTGCGGTCGGNGCTGCCAGTAGTGTCGCTCAGGANAAAGATCGNCGGACGNTGTTACTANTATTGCTGACCCGNCTTTCGGGCTTCGAAGTGGTGGTGGGCAAANTAACGGCGACNNTNTTGACGCCGATGACAATGCTGNTGGGAGCTCTTCCCCTTTTCATGACTCTGCCTCTGTTGGGCGGTGTATCGCCTCAGCAGGTTTTGGGGGTCTTTATCGTTACCGGAGCGACCATTGTCTTGGCGGGTAGTATCGGCACCGTGGTGGGTATATGGCGCGAGAAAACGTTTCAAGCGATTGCCATGACGGTGTTGGGTTTGTTGTTGTACATGGGGATTGGCGAGGTGGTGGCTGAATTGCTTGTTGGTGCGCCGCAATCGATCACCTTGATCTTCAGCCCGCCACGAGCACTTGCTGCCGCAGCATCCCCCCTGGCCAGTCTGTCCGACGAGACAGCTTTGGGTGTCGTGTTCTTTGTGTTCAGCAACGTGGTTCTTTCGATTTTGGTGCTGGCGTTGGGTGTGGCAAAGGTGAGAGTATGGAACCCCTCGCGTGATGTCAGAATCAAGGCGCCGGAAGTAGAGTCTTCGGAGGAACTTGAAAGTCAGGGGACAGTAACGGACTGGAAGGCTCGCTCGCCAAGACATGTCTGGGATAACCCGATTCTTTGGCGGGAGGTTCGAACTTGGGCCTACGGCCGCAAGATTGTTGTGATTCGTGTCGCTTTTGTCGTGTTCTTCCTGTTCATCGCTGGGGTGCTGTATTCACAGGTGCAGACCGGTGTTGCCATGGAACCTGGTGGACGAATTGGGCGGGCGTTGCCTTCGGCAACAATTCCGGTCGCTGCCCTAGGGGTGATCAGTCTTGTTCTCGTTAATGCATTAGCCGTTAATTCTGTCACTGGCGAACGAGATGGCCTCGCTCTCGATCTGTTACTCGCAACTGACTTGAGTCCACAAGAATTCATTTTTGGAAAGTTGGTGGGAGTGCTTTATGTAGCCAAGGAAATGATTCTGCTCCCGATTGCCTTGGTGATTTTCCTCGCAGCCTGCGGGGTGATGACATACGAAAATATGGTTTACGTAATCCTTGGAGCCGTCATTTTGTATGTGTTTGTGACGATGCTCGGGTTGCACTCTGGGTTAAATTACGTGGCTGGCCGCACGGCAATCTTGGCAAGTTTGGGAACCGTTTTCTTTCTATGTGTTGGGATTGCCATCTGCATGACGATCATGGTCAGTTTCCGAGGCGCGTTTCAACTTCAATTGGCACCATTCCTAGTGATGATTCTCGGAGGTGGTGCGGCGCTCTTTGCATCATTGGGATGGCGAAATCCCTCGTCAGCGATCTTCTTTGCTTCCTTCGGATTGCCTTTGGTCACTTTTTATGCCATCACCCAGTTCCTGCTGCAGACAGATCACCTTTACGTGTTCTTTGCCTTGCTGGTCGGCTATGTCTTCACAACTGCCGCGATGATGATTCCTTCGCTGAGCGACTTTGATGTGTCGTTAGAACGGGACCGTGGTGCTGGTGGAGACGACGCTTGAATTGGATCACGGACGTTTGGCTTTGGCTTCTCGCCATGGGCATCCTGATCATGTTCAGCGCCCTTTTTAGCGGTAGTGAGGCGGCCATGTTCTCGCTGACGCAGCGTAACCTGAAAAGTCTTGCTCGTGGAGGTGTAGGAGGCCGGATCACTGCCACCTTGCTTAGGGATCCAGAGCACTTGCTGTCGGCAGTGTTGTTTTGGAACCTGTTGATCAATATGACTTATTTCGCCATTGCAGCGATAGTAGGTGCGCGTCTCGAAAATGATCCTAACGCAGGGCGAACGGTTGCCATCGCGTTTACGGTTGTGAGTCTGCTGACCATCATTTTCTTTAGTGAGATGTTACCCAAGAGCGTTGCTGTTCTGGCACCCTTGCGAATTTCCATCATGTTGGGGCCACCTCTCTCACTGGCTGTACGCATGGTGGGCCCGGTCGTGCCGCTCGTTACCGCGGTCAATCAGGCTGCCAGTCGGTTGGTCTGGCCCTCTTTCAAACCCGAACCCGAAATCGATCTTGCAGATATTGAACGTGCAATCAATTTGGGCACCGACGATGCGGCGCTGTTGCAACGCGAACGAATGGCATTGCAGGGACTCGTTGAGATTGCTGAGACGCGGGTCGGGGAATTGATGCGACCCCGCAACAAACTCTGGATGTGTTCCACTACGGTGGATCTCCAACAAGTCCTCGACGAGATGCCCGCCAGTGGCTACCTGATGGTGACTGATTCGTCGGGTGACATGATCACTCACTCGGTAGGAGTTCGCACTCTGCGTCCAAGTCAGTTAGATGACTTGTCCTCGTTTTTTGAGCCAGTGATCTACGTGCCTTGGTCCGCTCGTGTCTCACAAGTCTTGGATCGACTTAATGAAGAAAATCGCTCAGTCGCGGTCGTGGTGAATGAATTCGGCGAATTGTTAGGGGCAGTTTCCATCGATGCAATCATGCGGAATATCCTTGCTCCTCGTCAGCAGCAAGATCCGTTTGGTGAAGTCGTTATTCAGGAGGTTGGGGAAAACCACTTTCGTGTTTCAGGATTGGTCAGCGTACGAGCCTTGACAAAGCGGCTGGGGATAGAGGCGACTGAGGAAGGGATCAACACTGTTGCCGGTTACATTCAACGAAATAACGAACGGTTGCCGCGAGTAGGAGATACAGCGAGTTTGGCCGGCTATCTGCTGACCGTGGTAGAGGCTCAAGAGAATGGCATTTGGATCGATATTGTCCAAGGTGAATGGGAGGATGAGCTTCCGTGATTGTTGCAGGGCTATTATTTCTTCTAGGGCTATCACTCAGTGCATTTTTTAGCGGTAGTGAGACTGGGTTTTACCGAGTTTCGCGTACGCGTTTGGTGCTTGATGGATTAAGCGGATCAAAGATGGCCAAGAGGATGATCTGGTTGCTGAATCATCCGGCAATTTTTGTGGCTACCACATTGGTGGGGAATAATCTTGCCAACTATGTCACCAGTTTAGCTATCGTGATGGGAGTCGCTGTGTGGTTTGGTGTCGGTTCCAGCGCTGAATTGCTGGGACCAATTCTGTTAACACCAATCGTGTTTGTGTTTGGTGAATTGCTGCCAAAGTACCTCTTTTACCATGCTCCCTATCGATTGCTAAATGCAGCTCGTCCGCCGTTGCTGTTGGCAACGGTTTTACTAAGCCCCGTTTCATTAATTCTGGGCTTATTAGGAAGAACGCTGCAAAAGATCACTGGGCAGACGCCCTTTCGCTTGAGATTGGCAATGGCTCGTGGTGAGTTGGAGCAAGTGTTGAAACACGGTCATGAGGCGGGGATTCTTGTTGCCGGTCAACGATCACTCGCACAACGTCTATTTGAAGTAGGCGGCGAGCCGGCAATTTCATTTGGGGTCCCGGCAGATCGACTGGCGATCGTTTCAATGCCTGTGGATCCCAAGCACGCACGGCATGAAGCGCGTCGGCACAACCATCCGATGATCCTTGTTCAAGATCAAAAGGGAATTGTCGGTTTTCTGTGGTACGCTGATCTGTGCGGTGATCATCCCAACTTGGAATGTCAGCCGGTGTTTAATGGCCGATCTGAAGATCGCCATCTGCAGGTGCTGTTGAGTCTCTACGACAGTGCCAGTGAAATCGCAGTACTCAAAGATGACAAGGCTAAGATTCGAGGGGTTGTGACTCGCCGCCAGTTGATGCAACCGCTGATCAAATGAGCATGCGGCGTTTAAACGTCTGCTTTCTTGTAGCCAATCTTAGTCATGACTGAGAGCATCTCGTCGCAGGTCAGGTAACGACGGTGGTGTTCCACTTTATACTCGTCAATTGCGACAGCCAACTCGCGACCGGCGGGTGATAGCCCCCTATGCGAACTTCCGAATTGTCGACGCTCGGCTTGCTGTTGTCCCGCGGTCGCGGCTCTTCGGCGATCCACGAATACGTTATTGTCTGGGGCGATGTGGTCGTGGCTACTAGGAAAAGGCTGCCCGGCGCTGTTATGCAGTGACATGATGAAGCTCCATTCAGAAGCGAGTGGCTCGTGCAAGCTTGAAACTCTTGCGATACAAGGGACTAACGAAGCCTAGCCCAGATAACCAGGGTGCGTCGGCAGTATGTTCCGAATTGTCAAGAACCTCAGGTTTTTTCAGCAATATGGTGATTTTAAGCAGTGAGGATTCTGGCGACTTGCAGGCACAGTGGTGTTGTAATTCGTTCAATCAGAACAACCCGAACAATTGTTGTTCATGGCCCGCGGCATCTCATTCGTGAGGCAACATACGTAAGACAGTGCCGAGTACTTCGAATCAGGGTTGAGGGGGGCTTTGCGGAAATGGAAGGGTGTCGGCGGGCAGGGACAGGACTTCATGGTTCAAAACATTGAAAATCAAGTCATGGTTCGTCAGCTCTGCGCGACTGTGTCTGTCACATGTGGGGCATTGGCTTGGCCATTCATGTTTGATCCTTCGTCAATGACGTTGCCGCGCATCTTTCCCAGCAGATTCAACCGCGATCCGTTGTTCCGCGTCCTGTAATTCCGCGACCAGAATTCCGTCTGCGAAGAGCTCGGGAGCGATTTTGGCTGCCTGTTCCAATGCAGATCGAGCTCGTTCCACTTGGCCGTCTTTGAGTTCAAGAGCTGCTAACTCAATCAAGGGTTCAGGATCGCTTCCATCCTTGGCGATGGCCCGGCGGAAACTCACCTTAGCATCATCGGTTCTTTGTTCTTGCCTCAATGCGATCCCTCGAAGTAGGTCCACGCGGGACGAAGCAGCGTCGACTCCATGCGTGTCGTGCAAGCGATCAAGGGTTGCCAAGACACGGTCGTAACGTTGTTGTTGCAGGTAAATCTCGGCTGCCGTTTGTTGTACTTTGGGGTAATCTGGCTGCAACGCGAGGGCTCGATGGTAAGCTGCAAGTGCAGGTTGTAGGGCTGGATGATCAGGATCTGAAGCACCAGCGCCTGCACGAAGGCAATCGCCATAAAGTGCCCAGGCTTCTGCTGAATCACGCTCGGATTCCAGTGCCCATAAACTGTGGGTTTTCGCCTCTTCAAGCCTACCCATGTCCAGATACATCTGCCCCAAGCGTTGGACCATTTTGGGGTCACCAGCACTCAGGCGAACTGCTTGTTCCATGTGTTCGACTGCCAAGGTCGTCTTTTCGCGATTCCAATGTGCTTCTGCCAAGCCCCAGTGCGCCCGCTCATCATTCTCTGATTTCTCGAGGGCTTGTGTGAATAATTTCTCAGCATCTTCCCAGCTGCCGTTGTGGATTTTTTGAAAACCCATTCCGGAGTGACGTCTCGCGTCAATCAATTTTTGCTGTTGCTTATGGCTCATGCTTTGGCAGCCGCAACAAGCAAATACTGTCAGCCACAGTAGTGCGAAAAGTTGTGTGGGCAATTTGACGGGCATGATTGGTTCCAAAACAGCGGCGACAAGCACCGGGGAGTACCAAAATCGTTGTTTTTACGCAACGCGAGCTCACCTTATTGATCCAGAACGTAGCTAACACGGCTGGGATTTATCGACCAACTAGCGCATCATGCACAGTCCCAAAACATTGATTTTTACCGCTGACCCCAGATTGTCCCGAGCATGCCTGCCACATTCGAATCGTTTGGAATCAAATTTCTCTATCCTGACAACTGGAAAGAAATTGAACGACCGGAAGATGAGGGCAGTGATGGCGTCACACTGGAGTTGCCCACAGGTGGCTTTTTCAGCCTAGAGAGAGAGCGTGAGGGACAGCTGGTCAGTGAGATCATCGAGGAGGTGGCTGATTCCATTGCTGAGGATTACGACGAAATCGAGCGTGAACAGGTATCACTACCCGGGGCACTGCCGGATGAGAAATCGATCGACTTTAGGTTCTACTATCTCGATCTATTAATCGTCTCGCGACTGATTATTTTGCTGGCAGGAGGTAGAACCTTGATTCTGCAACTGCAAGCAGAGAGCCGTAATTTTGATGACAATGAACTTGTATTTGCTGCAATTCTAAAGCAAATTCGCGAATCGCTCTAAACCAGATCCTGCTTGCGTTTCTTGCGACGGCTTTTGCCACAATCACGGCAGACGCCCTGGATGATCATTCGATGACCACTCACGCGAAAACCTTTCTCGGCAGCGACAGTGTCCCTCGTCTTCATGAGCTCCGCACTTTGAAACTCGAACAAACCTCTGCATCGAGTGCAGTACAGGTGGTCGTGCTGGGGATACCCGTAATCCAATTCGTAGACGGTGCGTCCATCAAGTTGAAAGCTTTTCAGCAGCCCAGCATCCACAAATTCGCGGAGGGTCCGGTAAACGGTTGCAGAACTGACGTAGTTCTTTTCACCTCGACGCGGTAAACGATCGATCAATTCGTCTGCGTCAAAGTGGTCATGTTCCTCGAAGACCGCCTCGATCAAAAACTTCCGCTGACTGGTCTGTCGCAACCCGCGTGTCTGCAGGTACTCCTCGAACCTCTCTCGAGGCGATGAAGATACGTTCAGTGGTTCAAGGGAATCAGCGGTGGACACGGGCGTTTTCAGTTCGAATTGGGATCCGATGCATCCGGACATGAAAGCCGGACATCCGATACAGGGTGACATTTACATCAAGCGTCAATATAACTGACCGTGAAGCCATGACCGGAAAAAACAGACGATACGCGAAGAGTTTTGGCTGCATACCACAAACGGCGGCGAGGTAAGCACCTCGCACGCGTCGCCGTTATCCGGTGTGACGCCGAAGGTAGGTTATTCAAAAAACCTGATCGGATCGGCCTGCCTAGGCATACTGATCCAGGAGCCGATCAAGAGCGGCATCCATCTTCTCAGGAGTCTCATAGCTCCCGTCAGCGATTTGTCTGCGAATCTCAGCGACGCGGTCGATCCGAATCTCGCCACCGCCAGCGGCAGCCGAGCTCGGGGCCATGCGGTTCACTCCGCTGGCCGCGCTGGATAAATCAAGTTGGTCTACCGCACTTTTGGTGGGGTTCGGAGTCGCATCAGCCGGTTTCTGGGGCTGGCTGCGTTGGGCTGCAGCATTGGGCTGCGTTGTTGAAACCCGATAGGGGCCGTATATCTGCATAATCGAATTGCTCCCGTGTGGGACTGGAACTTCCATCGAATCGATAACACCCTCAGAGGGTGAAATCCCGTCGAGTCGAATGGATGCGAAAGCGCGTAGTGACCGGGCCAGCAACGTCAAATCATCCTGATCGAACGAAGTGATTGGCCATTTCCGCACCGGTCGTCAGCGCCGTGATCCTTGTCCCAGGAAGCAATCCGTAAGCGAAGAGAGACTTTTCAGCGCGAAGGGAGCGGAAACAAAGGCGTCATCGACCATTCCGCGTTCCGAACTGCAGTCATTCCTTCAAAAACAGATACAAACATGGGCCAAGGAAGCCGGAAAGTAGCAAACGCGTGAAACAAGCAGCAAGATCAAACTTGCGTTGACTCAAATTTGATCAGAATCGATCCCTCCTTTTTTGCGCAGGTGACCTAAACTACCACGCCGGGCTGGTTTTTCATTATTTGCGACAGTTTTTCTGCGTTTTGCAATCACCGCAGTTTCGCCACGCTCACCGAGTTGTGCCGCTGATCCGCCCAAAGGGGAGCTGCCTCTGATTCCATTTTTTCCGGCGGGGTCGCCTTTTCGAGTTCGGCTTCTTTTAAAAGCGGATGCTTGCGACGCATGATAAGTGCCCAAGTGGCAGCGTGGCTTCAAAGCTCCCGGTCACCCTCGCTGGTAATTATCCGACTGAAAAACCCCGCATCGTCGCACCAAGGGCACGAGATCCAAGTGATTATTAGAGAGCTGGACCGCCAAGACGCCGTTTTGATTTAATCGTTCCGAGTACGGCTGAAATGCCTCCCTCGTCAGTAAATGTTCGGGATAGCACCACTACTGACGGCGTCGAGTACCAGCGCATCGAATTGCTCACACTCCATCCTTTCAAGGATCAATCATTCTTCACCCACATGGGTGCTTATCTTTGACTTGCTGTCACGGAGAAATGAAAAGTGGGTGTTTGCGATGTTGATTACGGCAGGGGTGATTTCGATCGTGTGCATTTGGTTGGTGGCACGTCCGTACGTCGACAGAACTCCACAGACAAGGTCCAACCAAGCTTGTGTTGAGATTTTGCTTCAGTCTTTGGTGAGCTTTTGACAACAATCCAATTCCACTTTGCTGTCCGTCCTAAATCGTTGGTACAGAACGTTTGGATCCTGTGAGTTGTGTTCCGTGGATCGTGCTTCCGTGTCTCAGTTGTAAGCAACTATCATCTTTCAAGACTTTTAGAACACCAAAGAAGTTTCGTTCTGGGGCAATCGATTCGTCGTGAGAAGCAAATGCCATAGCAATCAGAGGTGCCACAATTACGGAAAGCCTTGCATATCAAGCTCAAAAGAAAGAGCTGGAAGAAGTTTAAGCAGGCATGATGGAAAAGATGCGAGAGGGAATGCGTGAACTCTTCACTAGCGGTGTTGGCTGGCTGCTTCCGTGTTCGCTGTCTTCTCTCATCCCCCAACATTCCCCAACGGCCCGATGTCGAGTAGGTCACGAAATCACGGGAGTGACAGTTCTTTCACGCAGGTTGAGCAACGTCAGTGAATCGTTGGCAAGCTGAATCACGATCCTTGAATTCGATTTACCCTCATGGGAGATCTCGCTATTTCAAGTTAGGGAACGACTTTGGCGGAAAGCACTGGACTTTGAAGTGTCATCGATGTGAGTTACTGTTAGGAAGCCTGAGAACCGGAATTTCCCTTTGAAGAGACCGTTGCTTGTCAATTACGCCTCCCCGTGACGAAGCCTCGGTCGCCGTGCGCCAGCGTCTTTACGTGGATGCCAAACGTGCTGCGGTGTGGGGCTTAGGAGTCAATTTTCTTTTGGTGCTGAGCAAGTTGGCGGGAGGGATAGCAACGGGTTCGGCGGCACTTATTGCAGATGCCGTGAATTCGATCGGTGATGTTGCCAGTTCCATGGCTGTCCGTGGAGCCCTCAGCATGGCTCAGGTGGAGGAGGACGACGATCATCCCTATGGGCATACCAAGGCTGAATCCATCGCAGGGCTTAGTGTTTCACTATTGGTCGCGTTCAGTGCAGGTTTGCTGGCACTGGAGACAATCAAGCGGTTTGGCAGTGAGTTAGAGGTGCCGGGCATTGCAGCCGGGTTGATCGCCAGTGTCTGTGCGGTGATCAAGGAAGTGATTTACCGATACACAATGCGAGTTGCCAAGCGGCTTAATTCCTCCTCGCTTACCGCTGTGGCGTGGGATCATCGAAGCGATGCAATTGGATCAGGCTTGATCGCTGTATCGTTAATTGCCGCGCCCTATGTGGGTGATTGGGGACGGTACATTGACCCCATCGCAGCACTTTGCGTTTGTGCTGCCCTGATTTACACGGGAGGAAAGATCTTTCTTTCAACTGCAGCCGAGTTGATGGACCAGCAAGCAGATGAAGAAACAGTGCAGCAGGTTCGGGCAATCGCGGAGGCCGTTGGTGGTGTTCAAGCTGTTGAGAAGCTTCGTGTTCGAAAGAGTGGACTTGAATACTTCATTGAAATCCATGTGCAGGTTGAGGGCATGATGACGGTGGATGCCGGGCATCGAATTGCCCACCACGTCAAAGACCAGCTATTGGTCAGTTTGCCGAGGGTTCGCGATGTGCATGTGCACATCGAACCCTTTGCTTGCAGCAGTGAATTTGCTGCAGACTGATAAGCCAGTGATCTGAAAATCTTTCGCCTGACTAGGTTGCATTAGCCATTTCGGCGAGCTGTACAGTCGCCCTGCCCTGTTCTTTCTCAAGATATGCACGCCCGAATTTGACGTTCACGTGGTCCCACGGCAGCTTGTCCATCAACTCGTATTTTTCGTGGACTTGTTTTTCTACATCAATGCCTGCGTCAGCGATGGCGTCCCACCAACGCTGGGCATCAAGGTACTCGTGCCAGCCGTCCATCCTCGCGCCACGTTCCCAAGCGAGACGAATTGCCTCTCCTGTACGGCGATCACCGCGACTCAGAACACCTTCCAACAGACTCGTTTCGACATCGTGGCATTTGATATTCACACTACGAATGCGACGTCGACTCCAAAGATACTTGTGGGCCCATTGGAAGTACTCGCGTCGTTGCATCCCATTCCATTGGTACGGAGTATGTGCCTTCGGCACAAAATTGGACACGCTGGCGGTGACGCGGGCGTAACGGCCGTTGACTTCTTTGCCAACCGTCGCGATTTTTTCCGCTAGATCGACGATGCCATCCAGATCTACGGGCCTTTCACCCGGCAGTCCGCACATGAAATACAGCTTGATGCTCTCAAATCCATTTTGGAATGCGACTCGGCAACCTTCAATCAAATCACTGTTCTTGATTTTCTTTCGGATTTGCTCTCGCATGTCATCACGAGCAACCTCGGGTGCAAGCGTCATGCTGCGTCTTCGTTCGCTTCCCAGTAGAACAGGCAGGGTGCGCAGTTGCTCGTTGACTCGTAAACTTGGCACGCTGATGTTAACACCCAGTGGTTTGAATACCTCGTGAAGTTTTGTTACCAGCGGTTCAAAGTGTGGGTAGTCACTGCTGGACAACGACAGGATGCTGATCTCGTTGTAGCCAGTGTTCTTGTAGCTCTCGATAGTTGCGTCAACGATTGTGTCGACTTCACGCACTCTCAAGGGTCGCTTAATGACAGTGCTTTGGCAAAAACGACACAGATGTGGACAGCCACGCATGATCTCTACCGCAATTCTGTCATGAACACATTCGATGTAGGGAACGATGGGACTAGTTGGCAGCGGAATGCCATCCAGATCGCTGATGACGCTTGGAGCAATAGTTTCTGGAACATCACTGCGTGTACGGTGAAGAGTGGCGATGCGACCGTCCCCGTACTCCGGCATGTAGAACCGCGGTACATAAGCTGACTCGATTGCTTGTGCCACAAACACAAGCGCTTCTTCACGCTGTTTGCGTCCTTCCTCGCCTGTTGCAAAAGAGCCATCCGGCAGCCGTCTTTCATTTTTAAGTTTCATCCACAGGTCACACACTGTTGGCAGAGCAGGTTCACCGTCGCCAGTAATCATGACGTCGAAGTAGTCAGCCATGGGTTCTGGATTTTGACAGCAGGGGCCACCGGCAAGCACCAGTGGATCAGCCATGGTTCGGTCAATCGCTTTTAACGGAATGCCCCCCAAATCAATCATGGTCAGAACATTGGGAGAACTGATCTCATACTGCAAAGACAGGCCCACGACATCAAACTCGCTCAACGCAGTGAACGTTTCCAGAGTGTACAAAGGGATTTCGTGCTCGCGCAGCAGTTTTTCCATGTCTGGCCACGGTGTGAAAACACGCTCGGCACACCAGTCGTCGCGACGATTCATAAGCGAATACAGGACCTGCAATCCATGATGGCTCATGCCAATCGTGTAGGCGTCAGGGAAGCCAAGGCAAAGTTTTCCCTTCACTTTGGCATGATCCTTTACGACGATGTTGCGTTCTCCACCGACGTACTGGGCTGGCGTCTGCACGTGCGGCCAAACGCGGGATTCGAGCTTGCGGCGGCGGTCATGGTTGATCATGGTGTTCTGTCGTGACGGTAAAAACGTGACGGTAAATGAAGGTGGCAGCACTGGTACGATCAGTGAACCAGAAGTGCTCTCTTGAATGGGGTCGGCATTATCTTGCCAGACACGCTAAAGTGTGCCTGAGAAGGGGCGATTTGTACAACGCAAACCAGCATGGAAAAGAGAATACGATTGTGAGCGATTTCGAAATAGTGGGAAAAATCAGCGATTTTGAGGAAGGACAAGGGCGGGCTGTCCCCGTCGATGGGCGAATGGTCGCNGTTTTTCGAACGGGAGAGGAATGGTTTGCGATTGATGACCTTTGCCCTCACATGGGGGCCTCGCTCGCCGAAGGATACGTCGAGGGGAAAATGGTCACCTGCCCATGGCATGCCTGGCGTTTCTGTATTCGTGATGGAACGTGGGAGGATAACCCCAAGACACGCGTTGACTGCTTTGAGGTAAAAGTTGATGGCGATGATGTATTGGTTCGGGAAAAAACGACCTCAGAAGAAGCGTGATATGCTCTCAATCGGTTTTGTCTGAAGCAGTTTTGAATTTTTCTTCTTCTAATGTGTCACTGGCCTCGTTTGATGGCAGTGCCAGAAGCAAAGCAATCGTTGCCCAAGCGGTGGCACTGGTCGAGATGAATTGATCTTTCTTGTGGGGAAACCCTGTTTCAAAGTATTTCTGGAAAGGTTTACTCCTCGACTTTACATGCCATGATCCTTGCGCTGTCTGGTGTTTCACGAGATAGGAAATCCCATTGGCATAGGCCGGTTGTTGGCGATCTGTCTGGCCGCTTCGGATCAGTCCTACCAGTACCGTTGCTGTCGCGTATGGGTCACTTTCCATCCCATCGAGTTGACTCCAGCCGCCATCAACTTGCTGAGCTTTGAGCAAGTCAGCNGAAAATCGCTTCATTGATTCTACNGGNGCATNGAGATAATCGAGTGATCGTAAGTGAAATACTTTGTCCTCAGTCGTTTTTGGCGTGGCGGCGAGAAGCCATTTTAACGTGGATTTGTACCGCTTCTGCGCAGCAATTTTCTGATNTTCATTGCTGTAATATTTCAATGCGCGGATCGCAAGATACGTGGTTGTGAAATCACTTGATTCGGATGGAGGCCGATTGCTACTGCATTGCCAATGATCTGAATCCCCAGGTGATGCCAGCAGGAAGCGTGTGACAGCATCAACAATAGGATCGACAGGGTAATCGCCCACTTCAAGAGTCCATAAGGCGTAACCAGCTGTATCAACACCACCGCCCTGCCCCTTTCCCTCGGCGTAGCTTTTTTTGCCTTTTCGCAGGTGTGTGGCAGTGTGCTTGATTTGTCTTTCGTAGTTGTTGGTATCAACCTCAAAATTCCGCAACCTCGCCTCACTCAAGGCCATGACCGGAAGTGCTTGGCTATGACAGGTAAANCACTTGCGTTGTTCGGCCGAACCTTTTGATGNTTGTTCCAGCAAAGGCAAGGCTGCCTCGATCGCTTTGCGTATTTTGCTTTCCTCGAGGGACACGTGTTCCGGTTCATCGCCGACTGTGTAAGCCNCACTTATCAATCCCATCACGGTCAGCGTGACGATGAACGAACCTCGACATAACCATCGTGATGGAGAAATCATGAATAAAAAACAACCGAGTGAAGGAACACAAGGTTTAGAAACAGATTCATGACCAGCGTTTTTACGTTCGAAGCCACTGGTGTTTGTTGTTTGAATTGATTGAAGCGTCATAGCGTTTAGCATGATCCATTTTTGCTGACGGCAGGGAACTTTCCAGATCTCGCCAATTCAGAAAACACAAATTTAAGATATCTGACGAATGGTGGTGATTTGTGTGATCGCTTGAAATCACTCGGTCCCTTGGTCATGCCAGTTCTCGAGACTTAACACCTCACCGGTATCGATTTGGCTCGGATCAATCACGACATGTTTGATACGTTGCCGTTTCCACGTATACGTCATGTGCACCATGCCGTCCTTGGTTTGAATGATGGCTGGGTAGCTGAATTCCTGTTTTTCTTCCTGTTCAAGAACTGCAACCTTTTTCCATTGCAGCCCATCTGCAGAAATTGCGAGATTCAAGAGTCCCCTACGCCCCCATCCTGTGGTTCCAGACCCTAGGTGGTTGTAGATCATCAGGTGTCGTCCATCCTGAAGGGTAACGACCTCAATACCTGAATTCGGATTCGGCAGGTTTGTCGCTTGCATGGGTGACCATNTNTCGCCATTGTCTGCCGAAAAACTTGTGCTGATGACNCTTTCTTTTGTTCTGCATAGGACTTGAATGCGGCCATCAGCATGCTTNAGAAAGGTGGGTTGAATTGCATTGAATTGTTTGGATTCATTGATCGGTCCAATTCGTTTCCATGTGCCTGCTGGTTTTCCTTGTTCGAGTGCAACTTTTTCAAAATGCACTCGCCAGCCGTCATGCTCTGTGGATGAACCACACAGNAGGGTNTTTTTGGCGATCAACATTGGCTTGCAGCGGACAGGGCCNTCGATTCCTTCGGGCAACCGAAGGCGGTCACGGAAGGTCCGGCCCTGATCGTAACTGAACATCATTTCGCCCCACCACGAACGTGGGTCCGGACCAACTTTGAAAAATAACGTCGTAGTGCCACCATCCTCTGCTTGGAACAGAACTGGGTTCCAGCATGGATAACGCAAACGTTCGTGCTGGACACCCGTGGCCCATTCCTTGGGACTGGTCCAGCGATTTCCGTCGTGATAGGAGGTCCAGATTCCAACATCCTTATCCTTTTCCCGAGTGCCTCCGAACCAGGCAACCACAANCCCTCGGCTGGTTTCGCAAATCGTTGAAGCGTGGCATTGGGGGAACTTGGCCTTGGTAAACACAAACTCCTCTTTCACGAATCCTGGGAATCGAGCTGGGGCTTGTTGTTTTGGCTGGCGAGCGAGTAATTGCTGTTGATCATAGGTAACGCAATCATCGTGTTTGATATGGTAGATACGACCATTTTCTGACCCGACTAGCAGATCAGGTTTTTGATCGTTATCAAAATCACACACTGCGGGGCTGGATGTGTGTCCGGCAACGTTNCGACGGGCGAGGTTGCCAATTTTCTTTAGAACAACCTTGTCTTCTCGATCAACGCAATTGCGGTACCATGTTGCATTTTCCGAATTAACGAGGATGTCCAGTCGCCCGTCGCTATCCCAATCAACAACGGCCAGTTTGATTCGGCCGGAACTGCCACATGATCTTGGATTGAGTTGTATCGGGCGGTTATCTTCATCAACAAAAATACGTGCCGGTGCTTTTTCATGCGAACGTAAAACAAGAAAACCGTGCTGGTCCAACGCGACAAGGTCNAGCTTTTNGTCACCATCAAAATCAATGGCGACGGGTGTNGTTCGCCACTGTGTAAGTGCTGCGGTTGATGGCTGATTCTCCCAGTACCAATCTGGCGGTGTTTCAGGTTTGTTGAACTTCAGNTCGGCAGTTTGCAAACCACTCTGCGTGCCAATCAGAAGCCCAATGCGCGACAATATGGAGTTGTAAATGATGTCAGGATGGTTGTCACTATTCCAGTCTGCGACTGAAAGTGTGGTGTAACCCCATTTGGCTTCACACGGCCCTTGGATGGATCCACTGGGACCCGCCATCACGCGGAATGTGGCAGCATGATCTGATCCGGCAGATTTAGCTTTGATTTTTCTCGGAGCAGACCATTTTGGCAAGCCATTCTTCGCCGGCCCAAGATTCTCGAAAACACCGAGGTAACCCGCTGTGTTTCCGCACAGAATGTCTTCATCACCATCGTTGTCCCAGTCAAACGCAAAGGGAGTTGCTAACGCACCAAACTTGAGCGAATCGGCCTCCTGCTGAAAGTAGAATGGTGTTTTAAACAGAGGCACGCCGGATAAAAGTTCACCTGTATTCTCAATCAACGCGACCCGACCGTCCTCGTCACCAGTGATCAGGTCGATGTCACCGTCACTGTCCCAGTCAATCGCAGTTGGCGTGATCATCTGCAAATCCATCGTCAATGGCATTCGTTGACGATTGAGTAGCTTTTGACCAGCGGCATATTCGGGTCTTGATCTGGTGCCTGTGTTTTGGAAGTAGGTGAAACCATCAAGGAATTCACCACAGAGCAGGTCAAGATCACCATCGCCATCAAAGTCGGCAAAATTTGGCGAGGGCCAACCATACACGTCGATCACGCTTCCACCCGCTGTGATTCTGGTCGGTTGNTCTGCATAGACAGGTTTTTTGTCAGAGCCCTGATTGCTTATCAGATAAACGTAACCATGCAGTGGGCCATTGTTCCAATCACCGTTTCGGTCAAAAGCAGCGTCCCAACCATAATCTGACCAGTCTCCCACTCCGACAATCAAGTCTTGATCGCCGTCACCATCGTAATCAACGTATCGCCACATGTTGGCTCGCACGTTGCGGTCATGGACATTGGTGCGGGGGTAGATTTTAACGGGATGTGAAAAATCAAATTGACCGGTACTCGAATCTCTTGGGAATTCGTATCCCGGCTTGAGGATGCGAGGTTTCCCATCGACGAAGCTGACCTGAAAATTGTGAGTCGTTTTGCCCAGTCGAACTGCTGGTTTAAATACTGGCCTCGGATCTTTTGGATCCTGAGTTCCATTTTCGAAAAAAAAGACACCGTTCGAGGGTTTGTCGGGACAGGCCACAAGCAGATCCATGTCTCCGTCACCGTCATAGTCCATCGGCAACGGCCACGCCCATAAACCAACCCCCAGATCAACCTTGAGCCCCGGGTTGTTGTAGGTAAGGGGAGCTAATTTCCATTTGCTCTCAACATTACCTTTATCAGCATTACCTTCATCAGCAGAGACAGGTAGAGAATGGATTAAGAGCAACGCGATGATGCTTCGGGAAAAAATCGTGAACATGTTTGCAGTAGATTTTGTTGTGGGAATGCAGTTTGTTACAGGGTTGGAGCACCAACGAACATTCTGATGACAGGTTGTTTCACAAAAATGGGCTTATTGCAAGTTTATCGTAAGACCTCGAAGCTGACACGTTTTTCGGAAAAGCATCAGAGAATGGTTGTTGCAACACAATTTGGAATCAAACCAGCATTCTGACTATTTGCTGTAGTTTCCATGTGTGCCCTGTTAGTATTCCTCTCAAAATCGACGTTTGCGATCACCATGTGAAACAATAACAATTGATTTATACTCTGTATGAGATGGTTAGCGACGAAACCGACAAGCGATGACAGCTACAGGTCACAAGAGGAACAGACAACGGCATTCTGCGACTATCATAGGTTTGTCGCCATTCATTTTTTGGCCATGTATTCATTTCTGTTTCAACGCTGATGCTCCTTGACGCCTACTTTCTTGGATCATTCATCACATTCACGAGCCGATAATTGCGGGCAGTATGGTGTT
>PAUV01000008.1 GCA_002712845.1 Rhodopirellula sp.
TTCTTGATGCGCAAACTGCAGTCGATGCATTGAAAATCTGCGAAATGCAAATGTGATACTGAGCGCGGCGCGCAGCTGGCGGGCATTTGAGTTCTTACCAGCGAAAGATCTTGTCGAGGCCTTTGTTCAGTTTCTGCTGTAGATAGTTCTCTGCCGTGCTTTGAATAGCTTGAGTTCCAAGTTGCGCGGCAATTTGACGGAAGCTGCTTGAGTCAAGGCTCGGGCGTGAGATGGAACCATCGATGGGCAGGGTCACCACTTGACCAGCCAACTGTTGAACATCTCGACCCAGCCAGCGTGCATCCAATGGCATTTGGGCAATCATATTCAAGCTGCCATCGAAAGCGACACGCCCACTGGTGATGACCTGTGCTCGGTCAAGTTGCAGGTACAGTCGCTGATGGCTAACGATTCCTTGCCGGACGGCAAAGTCGACCGTTTGAGGTGGCAGGGTGACCAGGTTGGTGGTCTTCAGTGCGGGACTTGCTTGAGGCCCGGGTTCAGGGATAAAACCACCAGTGAGTGATGTCAGACTACCGATGCCCTGAATGATCTGTGATGCCAGTGGGCCCGCAGTCATTTCCGCTTTGCTGATGTTGATCCTGCCGATGACTTGAGTTTGCTGAGGCTGATCAAACACAATCGTTGCTTCATCAATCTGTGCCCCCAAAGTACCTTGAATCCTTGTAGCATTCGCGACCATAGGAGCAACGTATTTAAGCCACTGGTCTGTCATCTCGGGCGTCACCTGAATCGAGTTGGCAGTAGTTCCGGGTTCAAGATGCATCCAGACGGGACCGGGGCGATAGTGCAATTGACCGGCGAAGGCGAGATCGCCGCGATTCACAGGGATTTGTGCTCGTTCTACTTTGAGGCTTGTCTCTGTCAGTGTTACGGGTACTAAAGCTTGACCGATGTCCATGCCAGCAACGTGGCCAGATTCCCAACCCAAGTCAGTCGCCAGAGCGAATTCCACATTCCCACCATCGTTGATAGCAGCCCGCAAACTTAAATCTGCCTCATGTACGCCGGTGGCTCGGATGTCGACGTCTGCCATATTCGAAAAACGTTGGGCAACCTCATTCATTTTCAGTCGTGATGCTCCCGTCAAGTGCAGTTCGCTGGAACGAGTGGTCCATTGCGCATCACCGGACAGGTTGGCGGCAAACCAGTCCCCGGCGATTTGCACCTGTTCAGCAGTGATGGTGTCTGAATCGGGCTGATATCGCAGACGAATTTCCAATGTCAGATTGGGTTCCGACCAGACTACGGTTGCTTCGGGTTGTTGCTGGGTATCTTGTTGACGCCATGGTCCCATCGTTTGCACTGAGGCATGCTGTGTTGCCGGTTGAAGGCATGCGATTTTTTGTCCAATGGAACTTAATTCAACAATCAGGTCGTTTTCGATTGATTGGAATGAGATGTCTCCCTCGCAGTCTCCCAGCACCATCCAAGCATCAGATGGTGGAACTGCGTTGGGCTGAAAAGTAACTGTTTGAATTACATCATTTGCTGCAATTTGCTGACCAAGACTTCCTTGTATGCGATCAAGATTTGCGCGGTACTTAAGTTTCATGTCGATTTTATCAGTACCGACAGTACCTTGCCCAGCGAGTGAAAAAGCGTCACTTGCGATCGTGATGGATCGTGCCCTCATGGCATTGGCAGGCCAGTTGTAGTTTCCATCAAATTGGACCTTAACCAATGGTTGTTGGAATTGTCTCTGTTTGTAACTGAGGCTGGCCCCGCTAAGTTCCATGGCACCACTGGTTACGGTTGTTTGGTTTAAACCAATGAGCGTTTGGGCTTCGATTGAAAAATTTCCAGCGAGCTGGTTGATGTCCTCGGGAATCCACGGGGCCAAGATACCTTCCATTGTGTCTAGGCGTCCCTCTGCTTTTAAAGTGAATGGCAGTTGGGAATCGTGAGAGAGGTGATTGATGGGTTCGGTGAGAGTTGCGTTGAGATCCAATCCTAGGCTGTTGATGATCAAGTTGGTTCGGGTAAGTTCCCGAAGCGTGTTGTCGTGCCAACGCCCCTCAGCTTCAACCGATGCACGCATTGCGTTTCGCTGGATATTGCGACCACCAGGTAGTTGGACCAGCAGGTTTGTTGTTTGCCCGTTGCCCGTCAAACGCCAAATATCCCGATCGCCACTTGTCCATTGGACTTTACCGCGGGCATTGCCGGCGAATCGGGTTTTAGTCATGTCGAAGATTGGTAACAGCATGTTGGTCAGTTGACCAAAATCGATGTTGAAGTCAGCACTGCCTGATTCAAGATTGCCACTTCCAATGGCAGTGCCGAACGCGCTTCGCCACTCGAATTGCTCGGCCATGAGTTGGCCGTCGTTGCTCGAGACGGTCGCTATCAAGGTGATTGGATCGATTGCAAATTCCCTGCCGTGAGATACTGCCCTGAAGGCATCGCAATCGATGTGCAGCTTCTTTTGTTGTTGGCTACCATTGGGGATTGATGCGAGATGGGCAATGGCTCGGCCTGATTCCAGTGTCACACCCGACCGTAATGGTAGAAGCCCGGGTAATGCCTGTTCCAACGCTGCGATGTCAACCTCAGCAGAGGCATTGCCATCAATGGCGTCGAGCCATTGAAGTGGGTTGTCTTTGCGACCAGTCAAGGAAAAGCTTCGAGAGAAAGCTCCATCGATCGTCGCAGAAGCAAAGTCGGTATGTGCACTGAGTGCTTCGCCAACAAGTCTTTCGCCCTCAAGGGTCAGCTTTCCATTCAGTATGGCACGCTCATTCGTCCAGACACGTGTTTCATCTCCAGACGCGGTGAGATTGCGGATCTCGAAATTTTGCAAGGTGGCAGTGACAGAACCGTTTGAGTTGCCAGCCGCAACAATCGTCCCCGTTGCATCTCCATGGATCTTGGTTGGAACACCAATCGCCATCTCAGGGAATCGAGTCAGTAGCAGTTCGGCAATCGAGATGGGCAATGATTCGCAACTGAGATTCAGTGACCACTGATGCCCAGTTTTTTCATTCGCTGCTTCCGTCAACTTGACTGAGCTTTGAAGTGATCCATGATCTCCGTCAGGTTCGCTCAAGACTCCAGCGACGGAGAGTTCTGTCGATGTCGGGGTGATAGACACGCTTGCNTTGGATTGAGTCAACGTCCAACGTTGATCCGTCGCTGACTCGGTCANTGAAATGGTNACGTCATGNAGTTGNACATCTGCCAGAGTCGATGATCCTTGCGAATCGGAATGTAGGAATGCTTCGAAATCATCTTCCAAGCTGCACTTGCCGTCATTCATAAGACAGGCAACAGCTACTCCACGTAAATTGATCTGCCCCAAATCATCAGGTAGGGCCATAAGATCACCGACCATGAAATTGACATCTAATTGCTCGATTGCGATTTGAGTGCCGGCTTTACCATTGATCTTCAAGTCTTTGATGCGAAGTGGAGTCAGCCAACCAATTCTTACCGAGGCAACATCAGCTTGCAGTCCTTGGGCGTTCAGATAGTCAATTAAGTACGAACGCCCAATCGAGGAGTGACTGACCATACTGGGAGTCAGAAACAGCAGGAGAATCACGCACGCAAGCCCAGCAAGCACAATCAGTCGGTGGCGTTGGGATCGTTCACTGCGTCTTTGATCGGTTTGTTGTCGTTGTGAACGTTCGTCCTGCTCCAAAATGAAATCGTCAGTTGTCACGGTCACATCCTTGCCGCACCAGATTCGAAAATCACCACCACCAAGCGAGTCTAGCGATATTACGGTGTTCAGCGCAAGGTTGATTTGCCGATTCTGTGACGCTCATGCTCAGGATTGGCTTTCTGGCCAGTTGTCTGCTTTTGGTGGTTGGCGCACAGGGAGGATCGGCTGATTTTGCGGGGCGTTTCACCGAAAAAATCAAGAAATAGATGCTGGCGAAAACAACTTTTGCTATCTAACGCTGAGGAATTCCCAGCATTCAGATCCGTCACGTCTCCCGGAGTATTCCTTCCGGTAGAACTGTTAACTTGTCTGTACGCCTGTTTTTCAGCGGTTTCCCGTTCGGTCTGACAGCCATTGCTCAAGCTGTCACAGGATGTTGGTGGCGCTGCTTTGATTCCGCGATACTGCTATGAGGCAGGCGACCAACATAATATTCGCACGTCCTCTTATCCTCCTGACCATTACGAAACCAGTTCCTGTTTTTTGTGTTTGCCGTTTCCTGATGGTCAATCGGTGGAGGCGTTGATTACCGTAAAATCTGTTTTCGGTGTTGACGACTTCCCGGATTCGATGTTTTGTCGGCTCGGCGAGGCGTTTTCAGGTGTGTCACGCCAAAATCTTGGAGTGATTGAGGTTGCGTGGCACCCGAGAACGTACGCTGTTTCCTGACGCTTGTTTCACGTCTTAGCTTGAGGGTATCGATGAGAGTCTTCGTGACCGGGGGAACCGGGTTACTTGGAAATGCAGTGCTGCGAGAGTTGAACGCAGCGGGCCATGATTCTGTGGCCTTGGTCCGTTCGCACAGCGATTCAGTTGTGTTCGAGGGAATTGATGCAGAGTTTGTTTCAGGCGATTTGCTTGACCGGGACCTGATCACAGACGTGGTCNAGGATTGCGACGCTGTGATACACGCAGCAGGCTTGATTCATCTCGGCTGGAAACGGCTGCAAGAGTCGATGAGGGTCAACGGTGAGGGTACTCAAATTATCGTCGATGCCTGCCTNCAGCACAGCAGCAAACTTATCCACGTTGGAACGGTCAATACGCTCGCAGTTGGAACGCGAGAGCAGCCTGCGGATGAGTCAACGCCATATGGCAATGCCGGGGGACAGATCCCGTGCAGTTATGTACTGAGCAAGAAAGCAGGCGTTGACACTGTCAAAAAAGGCGTCGAGCAAGGTTTACACGCAGTAATTCTNGCTCCTGGTTTTATGTTGGGGCCATGGGATTGGAAGCCCAGTAGCGGCCGAATGATGCTGGCTTTGAGTAAGGGCTGGAAAGCCATTGCTCCCAGCGGAGGATGCAGCGTGTGCGACGTNCGGGATGTCGCTGCGGCGACCATCACGGCAGTCAATAAGGATCTGTNGAGTGGCCGCGAGTTCATCCTTGCTGGCGAGAATATGACCTACAAAGAACTGTGGACAGGCATGGCACAGAGATTCGGTCAACGGGCGCCCCTGATGAGTGCGGGGCCGTTGCAGCGCAAATTCGTTGCGGCACTGGGAGATGTGATTAGCCGTATCTATCGAGAGCCAGACTTCAATAGTGCTGCCGTCGAGATGTCTTCACAGTACCACTGGTACGATAGCTCAAGAGCCGAGCAAGAGCTGGGATACAAGCCGCGGCATGTTCAGCAAACTCTTGACGATGCTGCGGCCTGGGTACGTGAAAAACATATGTGATGGACATTCGAAGCAGATTTGAATCACGCTCAATGCAGCCGTCCTAGCATTGAATTCACACCTGTTGACTAGGGGGTTTGCGGAGGCTGTGAAGCGTTGGTCGGTGTCACGTGCTCGGCGAGAGCCAATGAAAGCAGGGAAAATAGCGAAAATTAAAGGAAGTTTCGCTCCCCTTCACGTAGTGAAAATCGCCTACAAATCGCGTTAATGGCGAAGAATAAGGCCAGAGATCATCCCAAAGGGGGGGTGGTGGCTTGGCTCGGCGGAATTGACAACCAGCACCCCTTGAGACCAATCTGTCACCCCGATTTGGTTCTGCTGTGGTTTGAGCGTTGCTTGCGAAGACCGCACAGAGTGTCGAGACTCAATGAGATCAACCTGCATGGCAANAGCCGCGTTACAAGCGATTCGAGATTCAGCTCCAGCAGTGCTGCCCAGCCTGTTGCTCTGTGATTTTGGTGATTTGAAAAGCGAGGTGGCTGAGTTAACTGCCGCGGGCGCGGGTGTTTTGCACCTTGATGTGATGGATGGGAACTTTGTTCCCAACCTGACGTACGGCATGCCGATTGTGGAAGGGCTTCGCCGGCACACTGACCTGCCCTTGGANGTNCATCTGATGATCAATGATCCCTTGGCTTACGCCAAGCCGATGGTCGATGCCGGGGCAGACATGCTTACCTTTCACGTTGAAGCAGTTCGTGATCCGGTTGAAACTGCTGGTAAGCTCAAGGACTTGGGCGTCGGTGTTGGGATCGCATTGAATCCCGAGACTCCCTTGGCGTCCTTTGGGGAAGCAATTTCCATGGTCGACATGGCTTTGGTCATGAGTGTNGAAGCGGGCTTTGGTGGGCAGGCATTCAATCCGGTTGCTTTGGAAAAATTACGTTGTTTGCGGCAGGACCACCCTNACCTATTGTTGGAGATTGATGGGGGAATTGATGTCGATACCATCAGTTTGGCTCGCGCCGCGGGATGCGATCTATTTGTGGTGGGTTCCGCGATTTTTCGCCGAGACAGCTATTTGGCAGCGATTGCCGACTTGCATGCCGAGATTCAGGCAGTTACCTGCAACGATGCCGACAATGATCTCGCACCAGGGCGGAAATCGGAGGATCACTCATGATTGTCCGAACACCTCAAGCTTCTCGGGTCTTGTTGATAAGGCCTGGTGCGACCGACTTTGACGATCAAGGTCGTATCAAGGGTACTCTGGATATGCCGATGAGCGAACGAGGCCGACAACAGGTCAATTCGCTCGCTGAGCAACTCTCTGACTTTCCAGTGGGGACAATTTATTGTGCTCCTTGTGAATCCGCTCGTGAAACTGCTCAGCAACTTGCTCAGGGTCGAGAGATACGCATCAAAGTCATCGACGCGTTCCGAAACGTTGATCACGGATTGTGGCACGGGAAGCTGATCGAAGAGGTGCGGCGGAATCATCCAAAGGTCTACCGGCAGGGTCAGGATTCACCCTCGGATGTTTGTCCTCCGGGTGGTGAGTCAATTCGTGATGCCCGTGATCGCGTTGCCAAGGCGATCCGTAAGGTGCTTCGAAAGAGTGGTGCCGAGGCAATCGCCATTGTGATTCCAGATCCAATGGCCTGGGTTGTTCAGAGTCTCATCAGTGGCGAAGAGTTATCAGATCTTTGGAAGGCTGAAACCGACGGTGCTAGCTGGGATTTGCTGGAGTCGATCAGTGATAAAGTTGCGGAATCCTGAGTTAGTCCGGTNGGCGGTTCTTGCTGCTGGGAGCTTCTTAATNGAGAGACACCCCGTATTTTCGCGTTTTTTTAGCCTCGCAGCGGAAAAATCGGTGTTTTAGCCGCTGATCGCCGGTTCTCCTGCTGAGAAAGGCCTGTTGGGGCCGACTTACCGGAAAAGCTCGCATTTCCCGTGCTTTTATCTTCCGTTATGAGCCGGTTCTCTGTTTGAGGTCACCCAAGTCCTCGAATAGAATAAGGTGTGATCTATGCCACCTTGTGGGTACATGCTCCAACATGGTTCGTTCAGCCTACAGACCATAAAAAACTCCGCCAAGGAATTTAGCGACGATGACGCGATATTCAACGATCCTCCCCGCAATGCTGATCTTGGGATCTCTGCTGTCTCTCAGGACATCAGAGGCTGTCGAAGCGGCGGTTCCCAGCCAAGTCACGATGATCAATGAGATCATTGAGCAAGGGTGGCGAGACTTTGAGATCCGGCCCGCACCCGAGGTGGANGACTCAACGTGGTGCCGCCGTGTATTNCTTGATGTNATTGGACGCGTACCNAACAAANNNGAGCTCTCCGAGTTTTTGGCGTCCAAAGGCAAGGACAAGCGTGCGGTACTCGTCGACACACTTCTGCACGACGACGAGTATACCGAGGAGTATGCCAGNCATTGGTCCACTGTTTGGACNAACATTCTGATTGGACAATCNGGCGGTAACGGTCGGNACACGATGATCAGTCGCGCGGGAATGCAAAAATATCTGCGTGATTCGTTCGCGAGAAATAAACCTTACGACCGAATCGTGTTTGATTTGGTCACGGCAACCGGATCAACCAAGCCCGGTACAGAAAACTTCAATGGGGCAGTTAACTTTTTGATCGACAAGGTCAACGAGGAAAAGGGCGTACTCGCAACCAGCAGTACCTCCCGAATCTTCCTCGGGCAGCAGGTGCAGTGCACGCAGTGCCACAATCATCCATTCAATCAGTGGAAGCAGCAGATGTTCTGGGAGTTCAATTCGTTCTTCCGGCAGACACGCTCGTTGCGACGCTTCGTCGACGGCACGCGTGATGTCGACCATGCGGAACTGATCGACGAAGATTTTGCTGGTGAGGCCAATGACCCAGAAGATGCGCTGGTCTTTTACGAGCTCCGGAACGGACTCACGCGTGTTGCCTACCCAGTCTTCACGGACGGAACTCCGATTGGTGTCAGTGGCTTTGTAAGCGATATCAAACGCCGCAGCGAACTTGGTCGGATGATGTTGGCTAGCGAGAACATGGACAAGATGGGTGTCAACCGAATGTGGTCTCTGTTCCTCGGGTTNGGATTCACGAAACCAGTGGACGATCTGGGACCGCATAATCCTTCGTCACATCCAGAGTTACTGACGAAACTATCGGCTGAGTTTCGCAAGAACAGTTATGACCTCAAGCAATTGATCACTTGGATCACGCTGAGCCGACCTTACAACCTTGCTCCGGTTCTTGGATCGAACAATGAAATTGACGATCCTTCGATTGGAGAGATGCCAAAGTTCTCCCGTTTCTACCTCCGTCAGATGAGTGCTGAACAACTGTATCAGTCGCTCGTCACGGCGACCGACGCTACCTCGCAGGGTAGCTACGAAGAGCAGGAGCGACAGCGAAATCGCTGGTTACAGCAGTTTGTCGTAGCTTTCGGTACAGATGAGGGCGACGAAGCAACAACCTTCAATGGTTCGATTCCTCAGGCACTGATGNTGTTCAACGGNGACTTAACGAAGAAAGCAATCAGCACCTCCGGTGGAAGCTTCATTGATCGGCTATCNAAGACCGGAAAGTCACCTCGCGATCGAGTTAACGAGTTGTTCCTCGCCGGGCTTGCTCGACGACCTAGCAGAAACGAAATGACGATCGCCAGTAAGTTATTGATCGCACGGAAGGGTAANGAAAAAGACATGTTGCAGGACATGTGGTGGGCAATCCTCAACAGCAACGAATTCATCATGCAGCATTAAATCCGCCGCAAGTATCTATCTTTCAAGTAGTCACACAAACNAACAAAAAACTTCTCTTCCTCAAAGGCTAATTCATATGTTCAACAACTGGCAAACTCCAAACGGGATGTCGCGTCGCCATTTCATGCAGCACCTTGCTGGCTCTTCTGCAGTCGCAACTGCATCCATGACCATGGGTGGTGCAATCAAGGCAAACGCTGAAGAGATGAGAAAGAATGGCAAGTCAGCCATCTTGTTGTGGATGGGTGGTGGACCGGCAACGATTGACATTTGGGACCTCAAGCCCGGCGCCCCTACNGGTGGTCCATTCAAGCCAATTTCAACGACTGGCGATTTGCAGATTTGTGAGCACATGCCAATGGTTGCTCAGCAGATGAAACATCTGTCGGTGGTGCGAAGCATGTCGACACGTGAGGCCGACCACAATCGTGGACGGTACTACATGCACACAGGCTACGTCCCGAATCCAAACATCGAGCATCCTAGCTACGGATCGGTGATCGCTCACGAAGTAATGGACCAGCGTCCTGACCTTGAGATTCCNCCATTCGTTTCGGTGGGTGGAGCCAGTGCGGGACCAGGGTTTTTGGGCATGGCATGGTCACCGTTCTCGGTAACCAGCAATGGCCAGATCCGAAACCTGAAAATGGACCTTGACGACAATCGTCTGCTTCAGCGGATGGCCGCCTTGGATACGATTGAAACCGGCTTCTCGAAGCGGACGCGAGATNTGCCTGCCAGTGAGCACGCGAAGGTTCTGAAGAAGACCTTTGATCTCATGACCAGCGATCAAATGGANGCGTTCCGTGTTGAGAAGGAGCCAGAAGAGGTCAAAGAGCGATACGGTACAGACCGTTTTGGTCAAGGTTGNCTNTTGGCTCGTCGTCTCGTCGAGGCAGGTGTGCCATTCGTCGAGGTTGATCTAGGTGGNTGGGACAATCATGGNGGNATCCACGCTCTATTCAAAGACACAAAGNTGCCACAACTNGACCGCGCCATGAGTGCNNTNGTTGAGGATCTTAATCAGCGGGAACTGTTGAAGGACACCGTCGTCATGTGGATGGGCGAGTTCGGACGTACACCGCGGATCAACCAGAACGCTGGTCGTGATCACTGGGCACGTTCATGGTCATGCGTTGTCGGTGGTGGTGACATTAATGGTGGTCTTGCAGTCGGTGAGACTAGCAGTGATGGTACCGCTGTCGAAAGCGAGCCATTCAGCAGTGAGGACTTGATGACCACTGTCTGTAAGGGTCTTGGTATTTCAACTGAGAAGACGTTTACAAGCAAGAATGGTCGTCCAATGAAGATCGCAGGTGGTGGAAAGATCATCAGCGACTTGGTGGCGTAACAGCAGTGGCGTCGCCGCAGAGTTCGCAAAGTCAAACCCCAGATACCGGCTTCGACTCAATTACGCCTAGGCATCAAGATGCGAGTGCATGTGATGCCGAGGTTGAGTTGGAGCCAGCAGAGTTGATTGCGCGACACCAAAATGGAATTTGGCGATACCTTCGAATGTTGGGATGTGATGCCTCGACCGCTGACGATCTAACGCAGGAAACATTTTTGCGGGTTTTGCGGCGAGACAGTTTCGTTCAACACAGTGATGCGGCGACCTCCAGTTACCTGAGGCGGACTGCCTACAACCTGTTGGTGTCAATGCACCGTAGGCAACGCAAGGTGCAGACGCTGTGCGAGCCTGGCCTGTTGGATGAAATTTGGGATCGCTGGGCTGGCAAGGATCTCTCAGGCGATGCGGCGGTTGAATCGCTGCGGAAGTGCCTTGCGACATTGACCGAGAGAGCACAGACCGCGCTGCGGATGCGTTTCGCTGAGCAGGCGAGTCGCGTCGATATCGGTGAGGCATTGAGTATTACGGATCATGGGGCTCGGAATCTAATGCAGCGGGCCAAGCAGCAACTACGCAGGTGCGTGGAAGAAAAACTTTGGCAGAATAATGATGAGTGAAAATAACCACGCAACGGATGAAGAGCGAGCGTTCAACGCGATGCTCGACGAAGCATTTGGCGGTTCGCAACCACCAGATCTATCGAATCAGATCTTGGCTCGCTTCCACAATGCCGCTTCCGATTCAGACGCCAAAGCTAATTCGGTCCATCGACGTAAATCGCCTCGGGGGGATCGGTCACGGTCCAAACGCGTCACAGTGGTGGCAGCATCGATCACGGCTCTCGCAGCTATGGTGGCTGGGGTGATCGCACTCCAGCCTGATCACGATATCACTGACAGTGTCACCGCGCTTGTTGAGAACGCCGAGCGTGATAATGGTGGAGGCAATCAACCAGCGATTGCCGATGCTGGGAACAACAGCCAAACCACAAAGCCCAAGAAAAAGAAGAATCCCAAGCGAAAGCCACCAAAAGGGATTCCAATGATTGTACAAACGCCCGACTCGGAGCGGACTGACTCTGAGCTGGAGCAAGGGGTTGTGCCAGACTCTCCAGCCGTTGATGAAAATGAGGTCGCGGAACTGGCATTGGTGTCGGCTCAAGTCGACACAGAATTGCAGGGCTATTGGAAAGCCGTTGGAATCAATCCGACATCCGAGGCAACGCCGGAGCAGACGGCGGTTAGGCTTGAGAATGCACTTGGGATGAAAGTGTCCGTAGACGCAGTCTCTGACGTCGATCAATTGCAGGCAGAACTTTCACAAAGCTTGAATGCAGAGGCGATTGCGAGAAGATGGCTGCGCCAAATCACGAACCAACGCAGTGGCCGAATGGATGCGGAATTTCGAGATCAGCTCGCCAGCGAAATAGCGAGTTGCATTCAGACCGGAAGCAGCTTTGATAAGACTGTGGCGGGGTGGTTGAACGGCGAGAGTAACAATGCCGGAGCCTTCTTCTCTGCATTGGCGGCTGGACCACGGTCGTCGGGTGGAGAGCACGGCATGGCAAGAAGCTTGGCAGCTTTGACTCTCAATGTAGACATCAGATGCACGCGGTGTCACGACTCTTACATTGAAGGTAACGGGAAGCAGAGTGACTACTGGAACTTCTTTGCATTTTTGAAGCGTGGTGCACAAAAGAATGCCGATGGGCAGTTCGAAGTCGATCTTGGTGGCAATACCTCGGACCCTGTTTTTTATGAATTGTCCGATGGTCGTCAAAGAGTGGCGGACACGCGCCTCTCCGCGGACTGGATGAGCGAATCAGGCCCGGAGGGCTACCAGCGTATAAAAGAGTTTTCGAAAGGTCTTGAAGGATCACCGGAGCTAGCGAGCGGTATTGTCAATTCANTGTGGCAGTTGGTTCATGGTCAACCGCTACGGGGTCGTGTGGTTGATCCGATTAGTGCACCCCACAATGAGGGTTTGCAACGCTTGGAAGTGCAGTTGACCAAAGATTTGATCGATTCCCGTTTCAACGTTGCACGCACACTCGCTTTGATCGTCGCCTCACCTGCGACGCGGCGGACGGTTCCCGAAACATTGCTACCAGAGAATCTCTGGGTGGCCAATCAGAAAGACACCAGCGCGGCGATGAACGCTGTCGACGCGTTTGCAGCCGCGTTACCGCCTAGGGTTTCTTTGCCTTCATCGCAGCGAACCGACCACGTTCTGCGATCCATCGGGGCAAGAATTGACAGCACTGGCAGAGATTCACTCGCTCAAATTGGTGAAGGTGGCAGTGCCGGTAAGGTCAAGAATGGCAAGCCTTTGGCTGCTGACTTTCCGGTAAAAGCGGAGTTGTTGCCGGTGCAATGGCTGGAATTGATTGGGGATAGAGATAGCCAAGTCAATCATCTGGGTTATCTCGCTGGCGAAAACGAGGTTCCAACGCGTGTGCAGGCATTAGTGGAGGCCATGGACGAAGCTGGGGTGGATTCCAACCTGCTACTGCACCGAGTGTGGTGGTTGATGAAGCCTTAGGTTCATGGGCCTGTAGATCAACAGCCTGACCGTGTGGTCACTGGAGCGTGGTATCAGCCGCCGATGGCATACATCGGTCGATCCGGCGGTTGAAAGCCGTCTTGGTCAATGCCATGGGCCTTGGCTTTTCCAGCAAGGCAACCACGAATTGCTGACATCAAGTCCTCGTCAGATGCACCGGCTCGGATCAGACCTCGCAGCGGCGTTTCGCTGGGCGCAAAAAGGCAATTGCGTACAGCTCCATCCGCGGTGATGCGGATGCGATTGCATGCCTCACAGAATGGCGCTGTGACGGAGCGTATGATGCCGACTCGTCCTCGGTCAACTTGAAATTCTTCAGCCGGTTGTGATGGTTCAGGGCGTGGGACTGGCACAACACTCTTAAACTCGTTTTGAAGGGTCTGCAACAACTGGTCACCGGTAAATACCTGATCTTGTTGCCACGCTCGATCAGTATCCAGTGGCATGAATTCAATGAATCGCAGCATGACGTTGCGATCGAGGGCATAGCGAACCAATTCTGCTACTTCCGATTCGGTCACGCCTTTGATCGCGAGTGTGTTGAGCTTGACGGATTCAAATCCACACTTGATGGCAGCGTCAATTCCCTGCAGTGTTTTGTCCAGTCCATCTCTTCTGGTGATTTTCGCAAAGACCTCTTTGTTCAGCGTATCAAGGCTGATGTTGAGCCTTTTTAAACCGGCTTCGCGTAGTGCTTGAGCATGTTCTGCCAGCAGCATCCCGTTCGTGGTCAGGGACAAGTCCTCGAGCTTTCCGATGCCTGCCAGCATTTTGATTAAACGCGGAACCTGTTGTCGGACCAAGGGTTCACCACCCGTGATGCGAATGTCTCTCACTCCCCCCTGTTCAACAAGCAATCTTGCAAGCCGATAGATCTCTTCAAAGGAGAGGATATTATCTTTGGGAACAAATTCAGCACCCTTCTCTGGCATGCAGTAGAAACAGCGGATATTGCAGCGATCAGTGACACTTAGACGCAGACTGGTGTGCACGCGCCCAAATGAGTCAATCAGCGGTGGGGAGGATGTTTGGCTCATGGTCGAAATGATAGCTGTTAACCGTTCGCTCTCCGAGTGATGCAAGCAGTGTTTAACTCGATAATTTTGGATCGGCGAATCGAGGGTACAAGCACTCGGTACTGAGCGATTGCCATGCAGGTGGTGCACTGGGGTGATCGGCTGGTCACAGTTAGCCAGTGAGTGGTCGGATGACATGACCGTGAACATCGGTCAAGCGGAATGGACGACCGGCGTAGGTGAAGGTCAGTTTTTCGTGGTTGATGCCAAGTTGGTGCAGGATGGTCGCCTGGATGTCGTGCACATGAACTGGATTTTCGATCGGTCGGAATCCAAGCTCATCCGTTTTTCCGATCGTTTGACCGGTGCGGATCCCTCCACCCGCCATCCACATGGAAAAGGCTTGAGGGTGATGGTCACGACCGAGTTGTCGTCCGAGGGCTGCACTGGCTTCGACCATGGGGGTTCGCCCGAATTCTCCGCCCCAGACAACCAGGGTGTCTTCCAGCATGCCTCTCTGTTTCAAATCCTTGATCAGAGCTGCACATGCCTGGTCTGTTTGTTTGCACTGCTTTTTGATTCCATTTTCGACATTGCTGTGATGATCCCAGCCGGAGTGGTAAAGCTGAATGAATCGTACACCTCTTTCGGCAAGTCGTCGCGCTAACAGGCAGTTCTTGGCAAAGGATCCTGAGTCTTTGGTGGACGTGCCATACAGGCTTAAGGTGGCGGTGTCTTCGCTGTTGAGATCCATCAATTCGGGTGCTCGTGTTTGCATCCGATAGGCCATTTCATAACTCTCCATACGCGTGGTTATTTCATCCAGGCCGGTCTGGTCAAGTTGTTGTTGATTGAGTTTTTCAATCAGATCGAGTGTGTCACGTTGGGTTTGTCGGGTGATTCCTTGTGGATTTGAAACATTAAGAATCGGATCACCGCTGGATCGAAATGGAACACCTTGATGTTCTCCTGGCAAGAAACCTGAGCTCCACATTGCCGCACCGCCGGATAGATTGCCACCGCTCTTCAGAACGACAAACCCTGGCAGATCAGCAGCATCACTGCCGATACCGTAAGTCAACCATGAACCCATGGCGGGGCGTCCGGGAATGGGGCTACCGGTATTCACAAAAAGTTGCGCTGGGGAGTGATTGAACTGGTCGGTGTGAACAGTCCTGATGATCGCCAGGTCATCGGCAACGGTGGCCAAGTGGGGTAGCACCTCTGAAAACTCAGCTCCCGATTCACCGTGTTTTTTGAATTTGAAGCGAGGAGCGAGGACAGCGGCATCCGGTTGGATGAACGCGTATCTCTGTCCGGCGATGACCGAAGCTGGCAATGGTTGCCCCTCCAGTTCAGTAAGTTTTGGTTTGTGATCAAAGAGGTCAAGTTGGCTGGGCGCGCCCGCCATGAATAGGTAGATCACGCGTTTGACGCGTGGCGGGTGGTGGTGGCCGCGGGGTCTGGTCTCCGACGCTTGCAAAGAATTTGTTCCAAATTCTTCAGCGAACAATTCCTCAGCGAACAATTCCTCAGCGAACATTGATGCGAGGGCAGCTTTACCCAGTCCCACTCCGCACGTCTGGAACAACTGCCTGCGGGTGCTCAGTTTCAGGCTTTTTGATTGACTGGTTTGCATGACTTCTTTAATTCTCTTGCCGTGCTCAGCTTGTCTGTTGCAACGGCCCTTGTGTTGCTGGTGATAAACAGCATGGGCTGTGGCTTGCTAAGATAGTTTACACCGATGTGCAGTCTGCAGCACATCAGAAAGATTTTCTGTCTCAAGGTAGCGTCGTGAAAAAGCAATATTACGCAATTGGATTGTTTGTTGCTGCGATGTGGCTTGTGTTCCTGGTCGACTGGATTTTGCCCATCACCTTGCAGTCTCTGGGTTTGTACCCGAGGTCGCTCAGCGGAATTCTAGGAATTCCTTTGATGCCTTTTTTGCATGCCAATTTTGACCATCTCTTGGGGAATACAATTCCACTGATCGTGTTACTGTTTCTTCTCATCAGCTCCCGTGAGGATTCTTGGTGGGTGGTCGGTTGTATTATTGTGGTAAGCGGGACTTTGTTATGGGTTTTTGGACGTTCAGCCTTACATGTTGGTGCCAGCGGTCTGACATTTGGTCTCTGCTCTTTTCTGATTACAGTGGGGGTTCGGGAACGCCGTGTGATTCCGGTCTCGATAGCGATTTTGGTGGTTTTGATATACGGGGGCACGATGTTGAGTGGAGTTATTCCAAGGTGGCGGTCGGATATTTCGTGGGACGGACACCTGTGTGGCTTGATAGCTGGTGGATCAGCGGGATTCTGGTTCTCAAGGCCCAAATTGTCACGATTGGAAAAACGCAGTTGAACCGGTTCCCCAGAGAAACCGCCAACTGGCTTCTCGAATACTAAATGCTGAGGTGCTAGGCTGTTGAACCAATTGGATTGGGACGGATCGCGAAATCATTGATTTCGCGCTGATGCCCTGTTCAAAATGAATGATCAGATCGACTTCGTGGGGCGTGTCTGCTGACAGTGATTGTCCTGCACTCTGAATTCATGCAACTCGGATCGTTAAAAGCTGATCACGGTTGAGTCGGTGAAAGGATCCGCATCTGAATGTGGTGACGAGTAGTATTGGTGACGAGCAGCAGAGTAGTTTTAGTACCGCGCAAGATATTTACCTTCAAGAGTTAAGCAGCACGCGAATGTCCAAATCAAAATCCAAAAACATCAAATCAGGCAAGCCAACGATGGCATCGGTCGCTGATCGATTTGACTGTTATCAAAAGTCGGTACAAACACCTGATCACGAGGTCGTGTTTTTCGAACAGGCTTATCGGGATGCGTACGGTTCCAGCCCAACAGATTTGCGTGAGGACTTTTGCGGCACGTTCGCAATCTGTTGCGACTGGGTCGCATCGAAATCAAAGCGAACAGCCATTGGCGTGGACTTCTGTTCGGAGACGTTGCAATGGGGTCGTGACAATAATCTTGCAAAGCTGAAAAAGTCACAACAGAAACGAGTTCGGCTGATCGAGCAGGATGTGCGAAAGCGAAATCGTCCAACGGTGGATGTGCTTGCGGCGCAGAATTTTTCGTTCTGGATTTTCAAGACACGTGAAGAAGTGATTGAGTACTTCAAAATTGCTCGTTCCAACCTCAGGTCGAAAGGTGTGATGGTGATGGACATGATGGGTGGTGGTGAATGCTACGAAGAAGGACTGGTTGATAAACGTAAAATCGTCAAGGGAAAGAAGGGCTTCAAGTATCACTGGGAACAGGTCAGCTTCAATCCGATTACAGCTGATGCAAGTTTTGCGATTAGTTTCAAGTTTGCTGATGGCAGTAAACTGAAAAGGGCCTTCGAGTATCATTGGCGTTTCTGGACTATTCCTGAGGTGCGAGAAATGTTGGCTGAAGCTGGGTTCAGTGAGAGTCACATCTATTGGGAGAACGACGATGACGACATCGACGATGACGAGTACAGCAACTGGGAGC
>PAUV01000064.1 GCA_002712845.1 Rhodopirellula sp.
GTTTGGGGACAAATCCAAACTGAATCCTATCAACCACCTTCTTGGCACGGCTTACGGTTGGGGAGGCAACCCTGAGGAGGCCGCTATCTACATGAATGTCGTGCCCGAGGACAACGACGGGAATACGCCCTATACCCTTACTATTGCAGAGAAGGTACCCGTTGACGGTTTCACGTCCATTACCGTCTACAACTCCAAGGGTTATCTGGAGAAAAACAGCTTGGATGCGTACTCAATCAATAATGTCACTGCGCAAAAAAACCAAGATGGTACGGTGACAATTCATTTCGGGGGCGACCCAAGCAACTCGAATTACCTACCTATCACTCCAGGATGGAATTATATCGTTCGGATGTATCAACCTAAAAAGGAGCTACTCGAAGGATCTTGGAAATTCCCCGATTCGAAAGCCGTCAAGTGATGAGAATGATCCATAACGACTACGTCTTTGACCTCCTAGAGCGGAGTGTCAAAGACTTGGTCCAAGGAGCCCGTTTGATGCTTGCTGGCTCTTAACCTTCTCTTGCTTCAATCACCCGGTGGCGTGTCGCGATGCTGTCGAAGGAAGCATTCGATGAACGAGATCAGCAGACTAGCCGCTGCGATGATACCGTCGGGTCAAAAACTAAAACGAGCCAACAACGCGGGAGTTCTCACTCTCATATCAGTTGGTTCTTTGCGATTCTCAGCCGAATTCGAGCTGCCGGCGACATTCAATCGCGATGATATCGTTGAAATATAGAGCCCCTCCCCACATCCCCACCCCTCCCCACATCCCCAGCTGCACACCCCAATCCATCACCCGAGCGATCCGCCGCACCTCGATCTCTTTGACCGTGTCCGGCCCTGACTCGATGCGCATCAGAAAAAAATCGCCTCCTGAGTCTCATGGGCGAGGTTCACCAACCACATGATGTGCATCATGCGTGCAATCGTGACCTAGTGAAAAGGTATTGGGTCACGACGTCATCGTTCGAATCGCACTCATACTCTCAGACAGCGAAAGCAACATCTTTGACACCCTCTCTTTTTCGCAGATGCATTAGGCGAGACTTCCGAAATAGAGATGGTGCGAAGAACACTCTCTCACTTGACAACAACCTTTGTGAAAAAGTGACAAATATCGCTCAATGTTCGAACACGGTTGCCTTCGCTCTCGCCTAGTGGTACCTCGTAAGTCAGCAATGTCGCTTGCTGGTGGTACCAGTGAGAGTCGAATAGTCTTATCAATAACACGAGTAGGCCACCTCGGGTAAAAATCTTACTGGATTTGCCAACCTGCTCTTTGACGAAATGAGGTGTTGGTGGAAAGACAGATGTGGCTTGGGTATCGATCAAACTCTACTCGGTCGATCCCGTCTCGTGGATTTCCGCGGTCCCTGTACTGCTAGTCGAAAGACTGCCTTCCAGCCCTTACTTTCCCTCATCACTGTCCGATCCTGCGTGTTCCCGTTTGTAGGTGGCTTGGCCGCTGCCATCTACCGACTCGAGAATCATAAGATTGTCGGATAGCCAGACGATCCGAGACTCATCTGTTTTACCTTGATAGGACATCAGAATACGATCATTGGTAAGCCGCCAGACGCCTCGCAGTGCTTCATCCGCGTCGAAGTCATTGGCTGGTGGACCAGGTCCCCAAGCATAAAGCTGGTAGTGATTGTCATGGTCGAGCTGGAGACGGCTTCCGCATTCAACACCAACAATCAGTGGTGGGTCACCAGGCCCGGCTTCCCAACGGCCAAGTAACTGGTGACGTTGAACGTCCCAACGCACATCTCCCGATTCCATGAACCCGCGTAGCCGCTCGTCCACAACCTGCATGTTTTCCATGTCGGATTTGTTGATTCGCCAAACGCCATCGTGATGCACGAGCCAGAATAATAGCACTTGCTCCCCATCACTAGTCTCATCCGGCGACGTCGTAACAACGGCGGCAGCCCGCCCGTTGTCGAGGGATCTTGCAATGCGAACGCCCTCGCTGCGTTTTGGGGAGAGCAATACATCGGCTCGATGGAATCGGGAACCGGTAGTCAACGCTGACGCCTCATCGCGATCACCCATACGATGCAGTTCGAGCCAGCGAGCGACGACGGCTCTCGGCGTCTTGCCTGACGCGGTACCCAAGATATCGGCTTTTACTTGCGTAGAATCGAACCATAAAGTCACGGTCAAGAGAAAGACAACAGCAACGAATTTTCGGTGAGCTGGCATGAATATGGGCTTTATCTTGAGGGACGCGAAGATACAAGTTGATGAACGTACGATGATGGCCATCAAATATAAGGAACTATCTGCCGAAAAACGCTAACTTCCTACCGAACCGCTTTGCGGTAAGCTCCCTTAATCCTTCCCAAGATACTTCAGCAAGGTTCCTCAGAAGTAGTTGGGTGAATGGGGTGAATTATCGATGCCTGACACCTTATTGTCCCCTCGTTTAGATTATTCACCCAATCGGTTTCCCTCTGTCCTAATTCGCCCGACCGAAATCGCACCGGAATCCTCGGCCTCAGTCGCATCGATCTCGGCGTCGCTGATTATTGTGTCGTCCGTTGCTTGGCCGATCATCACAGCTTCCTTGATAGAGCGTTTCATCCAGCTGGCCTCGTCACCTTCAGCCACGCGACCACTCGCGATATATGCCGCATAGATTTGTGCAGCGGCTTGCACGATAACGCTCTCGCTGTGCTGCAACTTGAAGTGTTTCTTCGCCATGCGAATTTGATTCCTTATAAGTTCTCCGCTTAACCGTTAAACCCAAGATGAAAGTAGTCTAGCAAAAACACACCGATTCCCAGCTGCGTTCTGGCCGAAAAGAATCAAGTTTCTTCACCGGATCCTGCCCCGACTCAGCAGCGGCCAACAAGGTATCGCTTCCTGAAGACTGAGAGCCAGATTGGTCAGCCAGAAAACGTAGGTAGACATACTGTCGTGACTTGGCAGCAACGGGTCAGTTCAGAATGATTCCTGAAAACGCCATCGCGAATGAGTCGTTTGCAATGACTTAACGCGACTGGCGGTCGAACAGAGTCATGTGCTCCCTCAACACGATGGAATCGTGCAGAGTTTTGTGACACATCCACACTGAAATACCTGTCGGTGTGATGGATGGCACCCATTGGAAGCGCCCTCTATCCGGATGCAATCCTGAGCGGACGTCGCGCTAAATACGTAGAGTTATCATTCGTGGCTGACACTTTGGAGGCGACTCATTACAATTCATCGAGATGTAACTTGCGGAGCAGGATCTGGGTTGGAATCCGCTGAATCGTTTCTGCCAGAGTTTGGCGAATTATATTAAAGAGGCTTGAGTGGACATTCCGGTAATCGTGACAGCAATATTCGGGGCTTTTGTGATCTTTGGAGGAGTCGTCGGCTATGTCAAAGCTGCAAGCAAGGCTTCTTTAATCGCAGGTAGCATCACTGGCGGACTCCTTCTGCTCTCTGCATTTTTGACGGCGCAAGACAGTACAGCAGGGACAGTGCTAGGGATCATTGTTTCACTTCTGCTGCTTGGTCAGTTTGGCCCATCCTTGCGGAAGGAGTTGAAGTTAATGCCGAACCTGCTGATCGTCGTCTTGGGTTCCATCACCGTCGGTTCGCTCCTTGCCGGTTTTTTTAACTAGGTGCCAGGAATTAAAATAAAACGCAAGCATTGTTACTTCCGTNNNTTCANTCATNGTGAANTAAAGGTACCNNTNAATTAANAGTACCTGACACNTCAATTGTNCTCGTNGCNACTGNTTCCNGCACAGCACTGGCAGATTTNAAGCCCTGTCTTCTTCCAAGGGNAAGCGAATTGATTTGCTGATTCTTCANCGGNCCANTCGCAGAAGGCCTGGTNTTTTGGTNGCGNANTNTTNAACGNNTGNGGCACCNAGCTACGCTGCCGGCANNATGAGTTCNCACATTCTGGCGAGGCTGCTTACGATGTGTGTGGGATTCGCGGTGCGAAGTTGTGCCTCNGTCTGTGCACCGGTCGTNATGCCNAATGTCATGCCNCACTGAGCAGTCTTCCCNTCTTCAATGTCGATGCCGGAATCTCCGATCTTGGCGACCTCGTCGCTGGATGCCACGGCTGCCTGATTCATTGCAAGATGAATCATGTCAGGAGCTGGGCGACCATTCTCAACATCGCTCGCAGTAACCAAACCGTCGATATCTTTCCCCACAACCCAGCCGATTTTTGCTACCAATCCTTCAGCAGTCGCTCGATCGTAGCCGGTATTCAGTACGACCTTGATGCCATGCTGACGCAGTTTTGCNAACGTCTGCGACGCTCCCGGTTGCTCTTTGACGTCNANCGTATCGTATGCAGTGGACAGTCGTTGCTTGAAGTCCTCAAAAATNGCCACCACTTCCTTGTCAGAATGCGNTGTTTCATCCAGTGCAAGTACATCACGAATAGCCTGAGACTTTTCCTTGCCNGCTCCAGNTTCCTGAACCTGCTCCTGAGTGAACTGATAACCNGCGGCGTTGATGGCTGCNCTTACNGTCTTGTAGACGACATTGTCTTCATCAACCGTCGTACCGGCCATATCGAAAACGACAAGTTTGATCATTGTTAAATTTCCCTTTTTATCCTCGTGTGTCAAAGAAGACGCACATGACGATTGCGTCTCGCTTGTGTGGATTGATGATTCGATGGGGAACATGACTATCGAAATACAGACTGTCGCCGTTTCGAAGTGAATGCACTTCACCATCGAACTCAAAGTTGATGGCTCCCTGTTGCACAATGAGAAACTCTTCACCCTCATGTGAGAGTGCCTCATCACGTGCGACTCCCGCGGGAACCGTCAACAGGAAAGGATCCATCGCGCGATTGGGGCGTTTGTGTGCCAGCGACTCATAAACTGTGGTGTTTGTAGTGCTTCTGTTCCGCTCAACAACTTTGCGTTCAGCTTTCGTGACCTTGATCAACTTCGGCCTCTCATCGAGTCCTTCCACAAGTTCTGCAACGGTCACGCCGAGTGCGGATGCGATTTGCCCAAGTGCCGGCAGTGATGGCGTGATACGAAAATTCTCGACTTTCGACAGCCAACTGCGTGTCAGCCCGCTTCGAACAGCAACCTCTTCCAGAGTCAGCCGTCGATCCAACCGGTGATTGCGAATACGTTGAGCAAGTTCAACAANGTTCATGCTGTTACNGCCTGATGAACGGTGAGATNACAGCTCCGATCAGGCAGGCGACAGCCACCACACCAAAGACAAGCGACGTTTGCCCGTTTGACTCGATGATCCATCCAATCAGCGGTTCTCCCAATCCGGCAAACACATAAGCGAATGTGTTCATCACGCCGGTTCCCGTGCCAGCCCGCTCGCGACCTAACAGGTCAGGACACAACGCCCAGAAAGCTGATTGGGGACCATAAGCAAAAAAGCCGGTCAACAGCAGCATCGGTACNCCCAGCCAGTGATCACGCGGCAGAAAATACATCGCCAGTGAACAAGCTGCCGCAAGCAACAGAAACAGACCAATCACACGCGAGCGGTTGGAATGAAAGACACGGTCCGACAGCCAACCACTCACAATAGCGCCGAGTGCCATCCCAACNGGCAGCGCGAGCGTCATCCACTTCGTGTCCGAGTTCTTCCAGTCTTCNCCGAGAAAATGGACGGGAACCCAGATCAGCAGGCCATAGCGAGCCATGCTTTGAAAACCAATCGACAGACTGGCAATCAGGAATCGCGGGTTGCTGAGGACGCTGTGGTATCGCTGCCATGATGACTCGCCAGACCCCATTTCACCGCCGGTCGCCGGCGGCGTACGGGATTCATCAGATTCGTCTTCGTGATCATTTGGCAGCGGTGGAAACCCCAAATCTTCCGGACCATCTCGGACCACCACGTAATAAACCACACCACCGACAAGCAGTAACAGAACAGGAAGCCGGAATATCCAACGCCAGTTGAGGTCAAATTCCAAGATCAACGCCGAGGTCGTAAACGCCANGACTGACGCNCTGCCTGCTGCGAAAACATAGGCACCGTAAATCTTCCCACGCGACGACTGAGGCCACCAACTTGAAAGCACGCGACTTCCCGGAGCCCAGCCCATTGACTGGGCATAGCCATTCAANGCCCAGGGTATCGTCAGGCTGGCAAAGCCTGTCCCAAAGCTGACCACCCAGTTCAGCCCACAGGACAGCACCGCACCAAGGCTCATCAGTCGACGACCACCGAATCTGTCGCCCAAATTACCGTTGATCGATTGACCGACGGCGTAAGTCCACAACATCACTGCGCTGGCCCAGCCTAGCGTTGATTTNGAGATGCCTAACTCCTGCTCAATGCCCGGAATGGCAAACCCGAATGTCTGGCGTCCTGTGTAGAAGAACAGGTAGCAGAACATCGTTGCCAACAGCATTCGCCATTGCGCGGCACGAAACCCGGCGGGTGAAATGACAGTTTTATTCAAATCGTGACTCGCAGCTCCGACGGTCTGTGGGCAATCCTGCGTGTTGATTNATAATCAACATTNATGCATCATAAGGAACCTCCCATGAAAAATCATCCCACAGGAGANACTCNTTTGACCGTTATGCAGCATTCCCTNACNAAATCCATCGGCGAAGTTTCGTCTATCTTGAGATCGGTGCAGACCGACCGATTATTTCTAGTNGTTGATGAACCGGCATGGCAGGCGTCAGGAGCAAAAGAGGCCCTGGAGCCGCAGTTTCTACAGCGTGCNACGACATGGTTTACCGATTTCGAGTTGAACCCGAAATTGGAGGATGTGGAGCGAGGTATCGAGGCTTATCGCGAATGCCAACCTGATCTCGTAATCGCATTGGGTGGCGGCACTGCGATCGATCTGGCAAAACTAATTGGATCGCTAGCCGTCCAAGCAGCATCTGCACGCGACATCGCAACCGGTCGTGCCTCGATTGAGTCCACTGGGAAATCGCTGATAGCGATTCCAACCACTGCCGGGACCGGAAGCGAAGCAACCCACTTTGCCGTCGTTTACGTCGATGGTGAGAAATATTCAGTAGCGCATCCGTCTCTATTACCTCGCTATGCTGTCGTTGATTCGAGGCTGACCGCGAGCCTGCCGAAACGAATCACCGCTGCCACAGGACTCGATGCCTTCTGTCAGGCAATTGAATCGATGTGGTCAGTCGCTGCCACTGAGGAGTCAATGCGGTACGCAACGGACGCAGCACGGCTTGCTTTTGGCAATCTCGTGACCGCGACCAATTCGCCAACGCCCGAAGCCCGCGAGGCGATGAGTCGTGCATCGCATCTAGCTGGCAAGGCCATCAACATCACAAAGACCACGGCACCACACGCATTGTCATACGCCCTTACCTCGCGGCATGATGTACCGCACGGAATGGCTGTTGCGATCACGCTGACCTCGATGCTCGCATTCAATGCAGAAGTGACCGACGAAGACTGTAATGATCCGCGTGGGGCTGATGCTGTACGAGAGCGCATTGCACGAATTCTAAGTAGCTTGGGAACGGACAACGTCGAGGATGCCAACGCGTCAATCACAAGCCTACTAACGCAAATCAACTGCCCAACAACATTCGACTCAGTTGGCGTCCAGACTTCCGATGAACTGAAATATATCGTCGACTCAGTCAATACTGAGCGTCTATCCAACAATCCGCGTCGAGCGAGCCAGAACCAGCTTTTCAATCTCCTTCAGACCATACAACGAAACACAGCGACGAAGTGAACATTTGAAACCGTCTGTGATCACCCGCTATTCGTTGCAGATTGAGACTGTCGATTACGGCCTCGTGTGCACCACCAAATGAGGATATTGTGGAACCGATCGTTCGCACGGTCGAGTCGACCACGGCGAATATCCTTTCGCCAACACTATGTTCCCTCTTCGCGTTCCGAACAGTCCCAGTTTTAAGTGACTTACTTCCACTGCCGCGTCAGAACGGTGATAGGTGAACCAACCTCATCGAGCGCCTTGCATGGTCACAGAACAAAATTCATCGACGTCTCTGCGGCGCGGCGAATCCAAAACGAGCGTTGGGTGGACCGAACGGTAATGCTGAGTCGTCGCTCCTGCGAGCCATCGCAGCAACGGAGGGATTGCAACACGGTTCGACATGTAAGTTCATCCAAGATCGACCGATGGCCATCGTTTAAAAGCCTGACGCTTGTAATCTTTTTGGCTCGACTGAGCTTTTACCCCACGTCTTAACGCTTATGTCTCGCGGGTAATCAATTCCATCCAGTTCATCTGAGTGACACGTCAAGAAAGGTCGTCTATTTTCCCAGAAGGCCCGGCAACCAGAGGCTGAATGCCGGAATGAACGTGATAAGAAGCAGGGTGATCAGTAGCGGGATTAGAAACGGGACCGTTCCGCGAGTTACTGTTTGAACCGTGCTTCCCGTAACGCTGCTGAGCACATAAAGCACGAGCCCGACAGGAGGCGTCAACAAGCCAAGTACCAAGTTGAGAATCATCACGATTCCAAGATGCAGCGGATCGATTCCAAATTCGATGGCGGCGGGAAGTAGGACAGGCACGGTTATCAAGAGTCCTGCAACGGGCTCAAGAATCATGCCAGTCATCAGTAAAACAACATTGACCAGCAACAGAAANACAATTGGATTGTCCGTGAACTGAAGCATCGCTTCGGTCACTGCCTGAGGCCCTTGCTCGCGAGCAATGACCCAGCCAAAGAGGCCTGCAGCCGCAACGATCAGCATGATCGACCCGGTCGTCGTGGTTGTNTTGACCAGGACTNCNCGGAATGCTTTGAACGAAAGTGACCGGTAAAANAAGCTCAAGATCAGAACCCACATGACGGCTGCCGCCGCTGCTTCGGTTGGGGTGAAGACCCCACCAAGAATTCCNCCAAGAATGATGACNGGCGTTAGCAGGACCGGCAACGCCGATGTGATCGCCTTCGCGACAGGAATATCCTGCNCGATTGCTTCTTCACGNAGNGGATTTTTTCGAGCATCTCGATAAACAAAGATGCAGAGGATTGCTGTCAGCACCAGCGCAGGTAGCACTCCTGCAAAGAACAAAGCCCCAACAGAAACGCCAGCAGATACCGCGTAAACAATCGCTGGAATACTTGGTGGCATGATNGGCCCGATGAGCGACGATGCTCCCGTCAGACCAAGNGCAAATTTTTCGTCATAGCCNCGTTTCTTCATGGCCGGTACAAGGACGGAACCGAGTCCAGCAGCATCGGCAATAGCAGCACCGCTCATCCATGAAAACATCAGACTGCTGAAAACGTTTACAAAACCCAGATTGCCAGGAATCTTTCTGAACAGCGTTAGCAACATCCGAAACAATCGGTCAGCCAAGCCGCCCGCGTTACTCAGATATCCAGTCATGATAAAGAGTGGAACAGCCAGAAGTGGGAAGGAATCGACCGACCCAACAGTCTGCTGCAGCGCGACTCCCAGCGTGATGTCAGGTGACCATGTGACGTAGCACAAACATGGCAACAACATGCTGATGGCGACTGGCACTCGTAAAAACAAGAGCACCAGCATGGCGATGATCAATACACCCAGAATCATTCGCTCTGCTCCATTTCCAATTGAAAGGCTTCTTCGACATGGTTTTCAAGCGGGATAGGCTTTCCCGTCATCCAGACCTGAAAAAGATTCACGAGAGAATGCACTGCCATCAGCAACAGACCCACCATGCCCGCTCCGTACCACCAGCTCTTGGGNACACCTAAGGCTGGTGATGCTACCTTGCCGACNTACCAGACAAAACTAGCACCGCCAATCAGTAACAACAGGCATGTGACTGCGACGATCACGTAGCTCATGCATTCAATGAACAGCTTTCCGNGGTCACCGAGTCGAACTGAAATCATGTCAACCGCAATGTGACGCCTCTCGGCCATGACGAAGGCCGCTGAGATAAATGTCATCCAGATCAACGCAAGTCGTGCTACCTCTTCGCTCCACTGAAACGGAGCGCCGAAGACATAGCGAGCGAAAACCTGAGCCGCCATCGTGGAGACAATGACCAGCAGAAAAAAGCCCGCAATGGTTTTTTCGCAGATCACCATCCATCGAACAAAATTTGCTAACGGAAGCGAATTTTCTCTAGTGGATTCTGAAAGTTTGCTTGCCGGCGGACTGGAATCGGTGAATGTATTGTCGGATTCTGCGTCTGCTGGTCTCGTGTCCTTGTGGGCGTTCATTCACCATCCTCTTTTGACGGTTCTGCAGTGATACGGTTGTAGACATCGCTGAATTCGAATCCTTTCGAAAAGTACTTACGACATCGTTCCCGGAAAGCGTCGACATCAACATCTTCAACGATCTCCATCGTTCCGTCTTTCCGCCATTCTTCGATCAACTTCTTCTCGTCTTCGATCAATCCATCATAGACCTCATGCCCCAGTTCCTGAATCGTATCGAGTAGCGTTTTCTGCTGATCAGCAGTCAGACGCTTCCACGTGCGTTCATTGACGAGAATTTGCAACGATGACTGAATGTGACCTGTAAGATTCAAGCACTTTTGAACTTCATGGAATCCCATGGATTTGATTACGGGCACTGGGTTCTCTTGACCATCGGCAATGCCTTGTTGCAGTGCGAGGTAGACTTCGCTGAATGCAATTGGCATCGGACTGGAGCCGAGTGCTTCGGCAGATGCCTGAAAGATCCGCGCTGCAGGCGATCGCAGGCGAAAACTCTCGAGATCGTCAGGGTGACGAATGGGCACGTTCGACGTAACGTGCCGCGACCCGTAGGCCCAAGTATCCAAGACGCGGGCATCATACTTTTTGCGAAGTTCATCCCACTCCGGTGCCATCTCTGCACTCCCTGCCATCTCGAGCATGTGATCAAGATCCCGTGAAGCAAATGCAGCATCTAACACACCAACCGGCGGGTGCCACATGGCAAGGAATGAGGGCCCAGTGATCACCATATCGAGCTCGCCGGCCACCAATTGTTCGAGTAACTCAGATTCACTCCCCAATTGTGCTGCGGGATAAACCGTTACATCCAAGTCATCTGTTTTCTCGCGGATTCGCTCAGACAGAAGCGCCGTTCCGTATGCATGAGTCGGAGCGGTAACTTCGTAGACATGCGCCATGCGCAACGTCAACGGTTTGTCCGATGCTTCTTTCGATTCGCATCCACAGAGCAGCACAACCGCAACAAAAAATAGCGGGCACAGCCACCGATCAATTAAAGATATTTTGTTCATTCAGGAGTTTCCTCTTCCAACCCTCAGCCACCATCCGAAGTTTATACCCGAAATCGGCCCTCGCCATAGTTACAAGTGGGATTGCCAAAGCATTTCCGGCAAATGTCGGTGTAGCAAGATCAATCACCCTGCCACACTCATTTTGAAAACCGGTCCTGAAACGCTTCACGTTGGCGTACTCAGTTCATTTACTAAGCGAATCGCGCGTCACAGATGGGTCGGGGCCATCATAGTGGCCCGCGCCCACCACTTTGCGGGCGACAACCCGCCTCGTTTTTTTTTGAATAGGAACCGGTTCTGCAGGCCGAGCTCACGACAAAAACAAAGACATGATGCTACCCGCGTCTTCCCACAATGAGCGAGAAATCGTGAAGGACCTTCCCCTGATCGAGGGTTGCTATTGCTTGTTCAGGAAAAAACCCAAAGAACCGCTTGAGAATCCCTATCGAATAGGATCGTTGGCGATCATGATGCCAGTGAGTCGACGCTAGCATGCTGTATGCTTGTGTGCTGCGCGATTATTCCCCAAATGCGCTCGCTACCAAAGTGGAAAACAACGAATACAGCTTGCCGGAACGCGTCCTGCAAGGTCCATCAGCGCGATATTGATTTTGGCTACTCTTGCTGCCGCTGTCATTCATTCATTCTGGTATCGTCACCACGGCCCCGGTTACTATGCTGAATTGAATGCGGTCCGCGCAGATCTCGAACTCATCCCCGGAATCGAGGTCCTCGAGGTAACCTGGTACGATGAAGAAGACTTTCCCCTCCTGCCGCAACTCGAGCATATCACTGCACGAATCAACGTCATCGGCCACGGCAAATTGACCCTTCAGAATCTGTCAGAATCCTCTTTTGTCGACACCCCACACCTGTTAATTAGCTCAATCGGTGACGACACCTTCCGTCATCGCGGGGAAGGCTTTGTGGGTGTCTACAAAGCCACAACCGGTAAGCCGGTGCGCTCCCAGTTTGCGGGTGGCTCCATCGACGTCGGATCCGTCGGTACTTTCGCACACCTGTTCCCTTTCACGATTTCCAACGTACAAACCGTAGTCGACCGCTACGATGAGATTGCTGCAGTCATTCACACGTGGCCCCAAACACCGTCTGCTCCGAGATCTTTCATAACTGCGGAAGGTACAGAGATTCTCTACTGGGTCGTACCTGACGGCGCGAACAAAACGGACATGACTTGGAAGTCCGATACGAACTGGCACATGCCTTATTCCAAACTGCTTGCACACGCAGACATGCTTGCACGCCCAGACATGACAGAAGAGTAGTGAATTCACAGGCAACCGCATGGTTGCTGCTCGCATCAGGCAACGCCGGACCGTTTGTAAACTGGGCGTTCACCACAATACTTGAATCACCGCACCCACAATCGGGCCTCCAAACCCGAATTCATTGGGTACTGGCGATCGCTCATTTTACTCACCACCA
>PAUV01000065.1 GCA_002712845.1 Rhodopirellula sp.
TTCGATGGCAGCTTGAATATGATTGCCCAAATACCATTGGATGCTCGCTGGCTAGGGAGGGATATTCAACAGTTGGCTGGTCAAGTGGTGACCCTGCCCATCGACGGTTCGATCTCACGCCCGAGCCTTGACTCGAGCAGCTTCCGTCAGATTGCTGCACAACTTGGAACTCAGGCTATTCAAAGCACGGCAGAGAACTATCTACAGCAGCAGCTGAACAAAGGCCTCGACAAGATCTTTCGCTGGTAAGAAATCAAATGTCCGCCGGCTGCACGCCCCGGTCAGCATCACATTTGCATTTCGCAGATTTTCAATGCATCGACTGCAGTTTGCGCATCAAGAATGGGGGATACCTCACCATGATCAACGCACCGGGCTGCCGCATCAATTTCAGCAACAAAAGAGTTGACAGGATCTCCATCCCCCAGCTCTGGTCTCTCGATACTGCCATCACGTTTCATGACAGTCACTGGCAGCAGGGTGGTTGATCCATCAACGTACGCTGCGAACTCGAAACGCACAGTTGCATTCTCAAAGCTGACTTCATAGCCATGAGTAAAACTTCTTGCTGGTGAATCAATTACCCCACCACCACAAGCGACGGCCAAATCTTGCTGTTCGAATTCGAAGACGGTTTCGTAAAACATTGGCACACCATCTTTCTTACGGCTAACACTGTGCGCTGCTGACGGCATGCCAAATAGCAACCGAATCAAGTGAGCATCGTGCACGTGCAAATCCACCAACGGCCCACCAACACTGGATGGATCGTAAAAATCTGGAATCCAATCCGGTGGTCCGATCGTCCGCATGAATCGACCTGCCATAGGCTTACCCCAACGCCCGTCCTGAGCAGCATCAACCAACAACTTGAACTCTGGCATCAGCGGAAGAATGTGGGCAACCATCAATTGCCCAGGTCCGGCAGCTTTGGCGAGTGCTTCCGCAGTCGTGGCATCAAGGGCAAGAGGCTTTTCGCAGAGCACACGTTTGCCGGCGGCTAAACATTTCTCAATGGCTTCGGGATGCAGCTTGGGAGGCAGACAGATATCGATCAGATCGATCGTTTCGTCTTCAAGCATGTCCTCAAGGGATTCATAGACGTTCATTCCTGAAATATCAATTTGTTCGCCCGGTGGGCCAAAATTGCCCTTCACACCGCGCCAGTCCCCCGACCTCTTGCCGGGATCCCGGCTAGAAAACGCTGCCATCTCGGCAATTTCGCTTCGCTGATACGCGAGGTAATGGATCCAGCTCATGAAGCCAACGCCGACAATTCCAGCCCGCATGCCGATTCTCCTGTTTTTGGTCTCGAACAAATACTTTGATTTACAGGGGCTATGATCGTCGATCCTGTGCCGCTAAGAAAGATGGCGTTGGAACAAATCCCTTCTCATTAGTGCTGCTATGAATTTAAAAACTTCTCGCCCAATATTCACGATTCTGTGCTGTGCACCTCTGCTGCTGATCACCACGGTCGGTCAGGCCGAAGACTGGCCAGGCTGGCGTGGCCCAGAAGGAAACAACCATGCTTCGGCTGATACTGATGTTCCTCTACGCTGGGATATTGAGTCTGGGACCAACATCGTTTGGAAAACAGCGGTTCCGGGGCGCGGGCATTCATCACCAGTCGTCGTGAAAGATTCCATTTTTCTCACCACAGCAGAAACCGAAAAACAAACTCAATCACTATTGAAATTTGACCGTGAAAGCGGCCGAATGATGGATCAGTGGGTACTGCACCGAGGCACGTTGCCACGACGAATCCACCCCAACAACTCCTATGCATCACCAACTCCGGTGTTTGATGGTGAAAACCTGTTCGTTGTCTTTCACACGGATGATGCAATCTGGTTGACGGCAATCACAACGAGCGGACAGAAAATCTGGAGCACCCGTGTCTGTGACTTCAAACCGAGTGCTTTCCAGTTTGGCTACGGTGCGAGCCCCTTGATCGAAGATGACCTTGTGATTGTCGCCGCTGAATATGATGGTGCTGCAAGTGGAATCTATGCGTTCAGTCGCCGAACGGGAAAACAGGTCTGGATGCAACCTCGGCCTGAAAACCTNAATTTTTCGTCGCCCATCATCGCAACGATAACAGGTCAAAGACAACTTCTACTCGCGGGTGCCGATACCATCATTTCCTACGATCCACAAACTGGCCAAACTCGCTGGTCGATTGACGCAGGTACCGAAGCCATGTGTGGCACTGTTGCTTGGGACGGTCGACGAGTACTCTTCAGTGGCGGCAATCCAGTCGCCGGCACTTGGTGTGTTAGCGGTGATGGCTCGCAAAAATTACTCTGGCAGAACCCTGTGATGTGCTATGAACAGTCACTTCTGACCATCAGAAANTATGCCTTCGCGATCGCTGACAACGGTGTGGCCTACTGCTGGCGCACTCAAGATGGAGTCGAAATGTGGAAGAAGCGACTTTTTGCTGGCCGCATCAGTGCCTCACCCTTGCTAGTGGATCAGCGTATCTACATCGCGGCGCAGGATGGCGCCATCTACGTCATTTCTGCTATCCCTGATCGTTTTGACTTACTCGCAGAAAACCAAACGGGTGATTCGATCCTCGCCAGCCCTGTCGCAGTCGATGACCGGATCTACATCCGGTATGCAAAAGGACAAGGACAAGATCGCAAAGAATACCTCATGGCAGCTGGCGAGGTTACCGCAGAGAAAAAACAACGTTAGCAGATCAATAGCAGCATTTCCGATTAACGATGACATCTACCAGTCGTGCGTGACAAATCACACCATTCCCGTGACTATTTTTCCCGGCTTCTTTATTCAGTCTGATCAGACCGCGTCCCGGCATCACATTCACACCATGGAAAGTTCGCCAATCGACGGCTGATGCCTCCCTTCTCTTCGCTAGGCTGGACTATCCTGTTGGTCACCGATCCGATGAGGATGACCCCCGATTTCGGAACTGCAACCCACCGATGAATACAACTCTGTTCTCTATCTCGCAAAGAGAATTGCCGTCAATGCTCAGATTTTTCACCATTCTTGTGTTCTCAACGCTNACNATCAAATCTGGTTTCAGCNTAGAAGANGATCCAAAANNAATCGAAACACAANAGACNGNNGNANGNGAANCGNTAGCTAAAAGCGANCCNGTTGAACCGGNCGTCAAGATCGCANTCGATCATGATCGGAACGATGCTGCTGATCCGATGCGTCGATTGCAGCGGGTTGCAACCGAAGACCAAGCGGCATCATGGGGTCATTGGGGCAACCAGCCAAACAAATACATGACGTGGGATCAGCACAGCAATCGACTGGTACCTGTTTATACGTTTGGAATCATGCTGGATAAGCTACGCGTTGAAGGTAGTGCATACAGTGATCCGGAACGCCTAAAGAAGATATACGGCAAAGTACCCAAGGGGACGCTTAATCCATCGGCTCTTTATTTTGACCAAACAGACATCTACCGACTTCAACAGGCGGCCATCGATGCCGGATACACCAGCATCATCCTAATGGTGTTCGACGGAATGGACTGGCAAACGACCCGTGCCGCAAGTCTTTACAAACAGAACCGTTATGAAAGTGGTCGCGGAACCGGCCTCAGTTTCCANGACGACCGGCGAGTGAAGACAGACTATGGNNTGATCTGCACGAGTCCAAAATCAGCCATCCTGAAATTCGACACGAANGCTCAAACAGTGTTGGACTGGGCTGGAGAACCCACTGGCGGATACGATCCGAGCCGTGGTGGCGAAGCACCTTGGCTGGAACAAAGTAAACGGAAGTACCTGCTAGGCGAAGATCGTGAGCAGCCGCATACAGTGACCGACTCTGCAGCCTCTGCCACCAGCATGATGTCGGGCTACAAAACCTACAATGCAGCCATCAACGTTTTGGTCGACGGTCGCCAAGTTGTGCCAATTGGACGTTCACTTCAGGCTGACGAAGGATTCAAGGTGGGTCTGGTGACGAGCGTTCCAGTCACGCACGCGACACCAGCTTGCGCCTACGCCAATAACGTGACACGAAAAGACTATCAGGATATTGGCCGTGATCTGATTGGCCTGCCTTCATCTGCACATCGGAACATNCCACTGCAAGGAGTGGATGTTCTGCTGGGCGGGGGATGGGGTGAAAANAAGGATACGGATACAGCTCANGGTGATAATTTTGTGCCGGGCAACCCCTATCTGCATGAAGAAGATATCCGACGCGTAGACGTTCAAAATGGCGGAAAATATGTCGTCGCACAACGGACACCAGGAAAAGCTGGAAAACCGCTTCTGATGACCTCTGCGATGAAAGCCATCGACGAAGATCAGAGACTGCTTGGATTCTTCGGAACCAAAGGTGGCCACCTGCCATTCCAAACTGCAGACGGAAAATACAATCCCACGATCGACAACAAAGACTCAAAGGAAGAATACACCCCCGCCGACATCGCAGAAAATCCAACACTCGCGGAGATGACACGAGCAGCTCTACTCGTCCTCGAACAGGCAGTCGACGGCTTCTGGTTGCTTGTCGAGGCCGGCGATGTTGACTGGGCAAATCACGCTAACAATGCCGATAACGCAATCGGCTCCGTACTAAGCGGAGATGAAGCTTTTCGAGTCGTGATGGACTGGGTCGACGAAAACGACGCGTGGCCATACACCGCCGTGATTGTGACTGCTGACCACGGACACTATCTGGTCATTGAAGACGCAGACCGTTTTGTCGAAGCAGGAAAACAGGCGGAGATGAGCCGAAAGCAACAAAAGCCGGTACCAGAAGCCATTACGCCGTAGGACCTCATGTGCCAGTGGGCTCAATTCGACGAAATGCTGACTGGTAATCAAAGCGCCCCCCGCATTTCGGCTCAACAGGGATTCCGTTAAGAATCCCAGAGACGTCAGAATGCGTTTCCGGGGTGGAACCGACATTGATCCTCATTGCACCATGGCTCGCCTATCGAGTGGCAAAATGCAAGGCCACAAAAGACATTGCATTGAAACCTATTCAACTGACGCAGACAGAGGTAGAATGCATCACAGTCGTTCACCGGCGTTCGAGTTGCGACCAAGGTCATGGGCAGGCAGGCGATTAGCCTTCGCTCGTGACAACCAACCCGATCGCCGGTGTGTGACACCAAGACCCTGCCAGTGCCATACCCCGGAAAGACGAACCGGAACCACTACTCGTAGTTTGGTTCCAGTTTTTCCTACAGTTGGGTTTGGTTGTTTGCTGCCCCTAGTCACACCGTGAATCTGCCGGATCCCCCTGCACCCGATGCCGCCATTGATATCCACCTTGTGGACGGAACCGGCGATATTGATGGCACTGACCAAGGTTCAAAACTTGAGCGATGCCAAGAAATCATCGGCTATCGTTTCCAAAATGAATCTCTTCTTTTGTCTGCTCTGACACACGCTTCAGGAGCATCTCACCGCCTTGCGAGCAACGAGAGACTCGAATTTCTGGGCGATGCAGTCTTGGGGTTAACCGTTTGCCAATGGCTGTACGAAGATTATCCAGAGTACAATGAAGGAGACTTGACCAAGATCAAGTCCGCTGTGGTCAGTCGCCGCTCCTGCGGAAAGGCTGCCTGTGCACTAGGGCTCGACCGATGCCTGATTGTTGGTCGTGGCGTCACTCGCAATCGCAGTTTTCCCAGGTCTTTGGTCAGTGACGTATTCGAATCAGTCATCGCAGCCTTGTACCTCGATGGTGGCAGTGAAATTGTCAAGACACGGCTCAAAGAATGGTTGGCCGACGAAGTTCACACGGCTGTCGAAAACCAAGGCGCAAGCAACTACAAGTCGTCGCTACAACAGTACGCGCAACGCGAACTATCTAATACACCGATCTATCGACTGGTTCGTGAATCAGGGCCAGATCATCGAAAGTCGTTCTTGATCTCGGCTGTCATTGCTGAGCGCGAATTCACATCCGCGTGGGGCAGCAATAAAAAAGACGCTGAACAAAGAGCAGCATCAAACGCACTTGCCGAGTTGCACAGCCAACCACTGCCTTTTCCGAGTGACGCACGGGAAAACGAATCTCCCGACGAATCCCCCGACGAATAATTAACGGACCCCGAAAAAAAAACGCATTTGCAGAAGCAAATGCGTTGTTGTTCATGGATTCCGTAACCACCAGACTACTTGGTCGCTGCGGGCAGTGGGGGAAGCTCAGGCAATACAAGTCCACCGGCGTGGGCCGGAGCAGGTGCTACACTTGATGGAACGCCCGCTCCGAGATTAACACCAGACGTCACTGGAGTTCGATCTACAGATGCCACAGGCTTCGCGGTTTCAGTTTTCGCCGCTTCAGTTTTCACCTGAGCAATGGTTGCTTGAGGGGCAGTTTGAGCGACTGGCCCACGCTTGGCATCGATTTGTGTTAACAGGCTATGAGATCGATCCACTGCCAACTTCACGGCAGGATCAGCAACTCCTTGCTGCTGTGATTGCAAAGCCTGATTCAAATAACCACGAGCCCCCGTCACTTGGCCGTTACTGTATAGCAAGTAAGCCATGTTGTAATTGGCGATTGCAGGCTTGTTATTAGCAAGCAGCACCTGATAAGCGGCCGTTGTATCACCACCACTGAATCGGACACTGGCGAGACTATTCGCATACTTCGAAGTCCCTGGAGCCAATTCCAATGCCTTTTCGAGAGCAGCAACTGACTGCGGGTAGGCCCCGGCAGTGTTCAGTGCCAAACCAAGTTCGTTGTGCAGAAGCGCGTCTTCTGGAGCACCTGCGATAGCCTGCTGAAAATACTGAACTGCCTGCTGCTGATTACCTTGTCGCAGGTGCAAGCGGGCAATGCTTGCGAGAGCGTCAGGATTGCCAGGTGCGCTTTGTAAAGCTTTACCATAACTTTCCATTGCCTTGGTATTATCGCCTGTGGACTCCCAAAGCCTTCCGTTCGCCACATAAACTTCCGGGCCAATGCTTGCTGGCTTGTTAGCAAGACTGAGAGGATCACTGATTACCTCTTCCTCTGGCGTCTTTTCGTCACCAAAACGGAAGGCACCAATGACCGCATCCGTCGTCTTCGAAAATGCTTTCTTCGCATTGCCGCCAAACGATGCGAGTTCGCTCTCGGTTCCCTCAGCAGAAGAAGCAATCGCTTCGCTGATGCCAGGAGTGTTATCTACAGTCGCTTCCTGCTTTGAGAAAGGATTCATTGAGGATAGGGATACGCCGCCGCTGGTGCATCCGGTCAATGTGACCGTTGTTCCAACAACCAGGCTTGTGAAGAGAACTTGTCGGAGTTTAGGCACTGAATTCACGGCTAGTTTCTTTCTCCCCTGCATCACACTGATGTGCTGCAACAGTGGAAATGGATTGATGGTCTGATCCCTATTTACTGTTAAAACGGATCGACCGTTCCGACCGGTAAACTTTAACGCCAATCATCAAAAGCATCTAACGAAACAAAAAAGGGTGATTCCCCCGGAGGAATCACCCGTTTCATGAGTTTCACGACCAGCTTGAAAGACGATCAGTGCTATCAGCTAGCCTTTTTACCCCGTTGTCACGGAGTGGCAATGCCCGGCGTGCCACCCGCACTGCTGGTGGGCAATCTAGGTGCTGCAAGATTTTCCATCCATGCACGATTGATCTTTGTAGCCCAAGCTCCTGCTGAGTGGTGCGGCTCAATTTCGGTAATCTGCACGTCAGGCACGGGACCCTGTACATCGATCCGACTGAGAGTGTCACGTACAGCGGCAACTCGCGCTGCTGTTTCGCGTTCACTGCCTCCACGCAGCACAAACACCGTGCGTCGTGCTTGAGGCGCTTGCGTGGCGATCCAGTAGACGCGCTTGTTTCCTGACGCCATCAAAGCGCCGTCGTCTGGACGGAACAACTCATGCCCAATCGTGTTGTGCATTCTCCAGCCATTGGCCTTCATCATCTCAAATGGCGCTACCACATTCATCGCGTCAGCCTCGTTAAACGGGGCAGGCCATGCATTGTTGCGATGGTATCCAACGTGCAGGTTGTGCCAAAAGTGTTTCCAATCAGCAGAAACAGATGTACCGGTCGTAACCAAAGCGACCACAGTAATGACCGCGCGGGCCAACGTATTGTTGAATTTCATGACAGGCAGTTCCTTCCGCCTCGCTCGCTTGCAGACATTGCGGTCTGCGGTGTAATGGAATGATTCAGTGACGACACCTCAATGCATCGACCATCAGTCCTTAATATCGGACAGTACACCGCACTGACTGCTCAAACGCTGACAGCTTCCATCCATTCGGAAAAACCGGAAAAGTCTAATCCTCGAATGGCGTGACTGTCAGAACTTCACCCAACAGGCCAACTTTGTCCCCCAGAGCCAATTGTTTGCGTCGCCGTATCTCAACACTGCCATTGACCGTCACATCACCAGCCTGAATGTACATTTTTGCTTCGCCACCCGTCCCAACCAGCCCACTTCGTTTGATAAAGTCATCAAGTCGTATTACGGATTTATCAAGTTGCTTCTTCATTTAATTTATTCTCATTACGACTCTGACACGCGGCTACAAATTTCTCGGATCTCGAATGGGACGTTCTCGTCTGCACCTATTCCCAACATCAAAAGAACCACATGAAAGACCGCCTGAGAATTGGCTCACCCAGCAGCCCCTTCTTCATTGCCCGCCTACCACCTAGACGAAAAGCTGACCTAAATCGATGAGCATGCAAGTCCATCAAATTGATTTTCACCGGCTCGACATGAAGACACGATTCCCGTTTCGGTACGGTATCGCAAGCATGTGCGAAGTTCCACATCTATTTGTGCGAATGCATGTAGAAATTGATAATCAAATGTGGCAGGGCACATCATCTGAAGGTTTNCCACCAAAGTGGTTCACCAAGAATCCTGAGACGGACTTCAAGACTGATGATTTACCTGAGATGCTGACTGTCATTAAACAGGCAGCACACTTTGCCATGACAGGAAAGGCACACCGCGATTTCTTCTCGTGGTGGATGAATCTCTCTGAGCAACAAGCCGGTTGGGCAGCTGATANCGGACAACCACCGCTGTTAGCCAATCTCGGCGTCAGTCTGATGGAACGTGCTGCATTGGATGCTACGTGCCGACAACAAAAATCATCGCTTTTCACTGTGCTTGTTCAGAACCGGTTGGGAATAGAATTCTCTGCGATTCGCAGCGACTTGACCGGCATGGAACCGTCGGACGCTTTGCCGCCACAACCACGAAGCCATGTGCAGCTACGGCACACCATTGGGCTTGGTGATCCCCTGACTAAGTCAGACATACCAGCTGATGAGAAACTTGGAGACGACCTACCGCACTGCCTGATGAGCAACATTGAGCGTTATGGTCTTCACTATTTCAAGATCAAACTCTCGGGGAACCTCGATTCCGACCTGCCTCGAATGCGAGTGCTGTCGAAGCTGCTGAATGAACAGGTCGGTGGCTCAATGCGATTCACGCTGGATGGTAACGAGCAATACGCAACAATGGCGAACTTCCAGGACCATTGGCTGGAACTGAATGGTGATCCATCGATTCGACGCATGGTGGAACAGTCATTGTTATTCGTTGAACAACCTGTGCATCGCAAATCTGCATTGCTGTCCGAAGTAAAAGATACGTTGTCGGATTGGCAGAATGCTCCACCCGTCATCATCGACGAATCTGATGCAGAGATCGACTCGCTGCCAACTGCGTTGAAGCTTGGTTATTCAGGGACGAGTCACAAAAACTGCAAAGGAATTCTTAAGAGCATTGCTGCTTTGGGAACGATTAAAAAAGAGCAATCAGCCAATCGGGAGCTTATTCTGTCCGCTGAAGACCTGGGAAATATCGGGCCGGTTGCCCTTTTGCAGGATTTAGCAGTCGTAGCTGCATTAGGGATCCCACACGTAGAGCGAAATGGGCACCATTACTTTGCCGGTTTGAACATGTTTCCTGAACCGATTCAGAATCAAACCGAAAGAGACCACCCTGATCTTTACCAGCGTCGGACTTCTGGTTTGTTGGCTCTGCAGCCCTCCCATGGTCAACTGCAGCTCGACAGTGTGAATGCCGCGCCACTGGGGATATCACAACAGATTGACCTGCAACATTTCTCCCGTTGGGACCTTTAGGTTGCAGGCTGCGTTGCAACGCTGGGCTGTGTCGTCCACACTATGTTGTCATCCTCACCTCCTAGCCCACCAATTCCATGTCNGACTCGCCCACTTCAAACCGTCCNTGGTACCAACGCATCGGACCGGGATTGATCACTGCCTGTGTTGTCATCGGCCCCGGAAGCATCCTGACAAGTTCCAAGGTGGGAGCCAACGATGGCTATTCCAAGCTATGGATCGTGATTGCTTCAGTCGCGTTCATGCTCGTGTACATGACACTCGGAGCAAAGCTTGGTGCAGTTGCCAAGACTTCGCCCGGGAATCTGATCCGCACCAAGGCAGGCCAGTGGCTCGCCATCATGGTCGGTTGCTGTGTGTTCTTCATTTCAGCTGCCTTTCAATCGGGCAATAANCTGGGAGTAGCAGCTGCCTTTGATGCATTCACTGAATCTAAAACCGTAGTCACTTATCTGGTTATCGGTTTCAACCTCATGGCCATCACGTTTCTTTTTGCATTCCGGAATCTCTATCGAGTGCTGGAACGTCTCATGATGTTTCTTGTTGCATTAATGTTGATCAGCTTTGCGATCAATCTGATNGTNTTAAGTCCGAANTTGGGCGATCTATTNNTGGGATTCATTCCATTTGCTCAANCAACTGATTCTGCAACGACAAAAACNGAGGGACTCGATGGTCTGATTTCCCTGCTNGGATTGATCGGCACGACTTTCGTCATCACAGCTGCCTTTTACCAGTCGTATTTGGTTCGCCAAAAAGGTTGGGATGAGAAACAGGTAAAAAGTGGAATCGTGGATGCCCGTGTTGGCGCTGTCATCATGGCGTTGATCACTGTCATGCTGGTGTCGACCGCAGCAGCTGGCCTGTACGACGGATCTTACATCGAACTGGCTAATCCGATTCAAGTAGCTGATGAACTGGAGCCGACCTTTGGCAAACTCGGNAAATACATTTTTAGTCTGGGTCTGTTTTCTGCTGCCTTCTCCTCATTTCTGGTCAATTCAATGATCGGAGGTTTCATTGTTTCAGATTGCCTTGGTTTCGGCAGTGACCCTCACGATCGTGCTCCCAGAATCATGACCACAGTGGCGTTGCTAACAGGCATGATTGTCGCCGTCGCCGTCTTAAAACTCGACTTTAATATCGCTCCGACAATCATTGCTGCTCAAGCAGTCACCGTCGTTGGAGCACCATTGATTGCTGGAGTTCTGCTTTGGCTTGCAAGCAGCAAAGACGTCATGGGTTCCCATGCGGCGCGTCCAACAACCATAACATTTGCAGCAGTGGGGCTTGTGGTGTTGATTGCCATTGCGGCAAATACCGCGATCAACACCGTACCCAATAAGATTCAGGATTACATCAAAACGAACGCCGAGCAACAGTCAACGGACACAAACCCCATCGCTCCAACGATACCGGCCAAGAAGTGATTCAAGTGTCATGCGTGCAGTGCTCAGACGGTCCGAGCAACTTGATTAACGACGGTAACGAGCTGACTGCCAATCCCGAATGACAATTACTTTGCAAAGAGGACAAATCGATGCACACGAACTCCTTCACTGAAAAGCAGTTGCAGGAATTCCAACAAACCGGACACGTAACCATTGACCACCTCTTTGATGCATCGACCATTCAGTCCGCACTCGATGACTTAGCAATCTGGAGCAGGGAATTCCTCGCCGCACTTGGGACGGAAGACCGAGAATGGTTTCTTGAACACAACACACAGACCACAAAACTGCTACGAAAGCTTGATCACCCTGCATTCCATCGTGAATCATTTCGCAAGCTTGCAACCCATGCATGCTTGACCCCNCTGATTCATCAACTGATTGGNNCCGACTGNCACCTGTTTTTCAGCCAGGTATTCATGAAGCCCCCAGANGCGGGAAGCCCGAAGCCAATCCATCAGGACAATTTCTATTTCGGACCTGACANCCTTGATGCGACATTAACTGTTTGGGTGGCGTTGGACGATGCAACGCTGACCAATGGTTGCCTTCACTACTGCGATCGCCACCAAACCGAAGTACTGCCACACTTTGCACCTGAAGGCGAACCTTACAATTTACAAATTGCACCCGATCAGTTTGATCTCAAGCAGATGATTCCGGCTCCGATCGCCAGCGGTGGTGTTTCATTCCACCACGGCAACACACCACATTTTTCTGCAGCAAACCAAAGCAAGAGTTCTCGCCGTGCAGTTGCCTTTCACTACCTCCGAAATGATGCAACGTTGATTCATTCGGGACTGGACTACGACCCTGCCATGCGGATGGACCTCAGCTGATTGACTGCACAGTTGATTCATCGCGTTGTCTGCACACATTTCCAAACCCAACATCGTTCAATAGAAAAATCACGTGAATCACGACATCAGGATTTTTCAACCGACTGATATCCCCGGAGCACTGGATTTATGCCGCGCCTCGGGCTGGAACCAACTAGCACCTGACTGGCAACGATTGATCGAGCACGAGCCAACTGCGTGCTTTGTAATTAGCGATCACGAAAAAATCATTGGGACNGTCACAACCACTTGCTATGGAACTCAATTGGCATGGATTGGCATGATGTTGGTCCACGAAGAATATCGCCGCCAAGGAATCGCAAAAGCACTGATCAAAACATGTCTTGAGCACTTACATTCAAGAAAAATCCGCTGCATCAAACTTGATGCTACGCCTACTGGAAAATTGGTTTACAGCCAATTAGGTTTCCGTGACGAATGGTCATTCCATCGCTGGCAACGAGAAGGGAATGACCAAGATGACCACAGCACGGCGGTAGTACCTGAGTCCGATCCAGGATGGAACTTGGATCTCGACAAAGCAGCNTTTGGTGTCGCTCGCGGTCAGTGGTTAAATCGGCTGGCGAATCATTCGCGCGTCACGCGCTATCGGGAAGGTTGCGGCATGGTGCGTGAAGGATATTTGGCTAGTTATGTCGGCCCTGTCATAGCTTCCAGCCCTCAAACGGCAAGACACATCCTCGATAATCTGTTGGCATCCACGAACCGCACTACGTTCTGGGACATCCCTCACCCAAATCGCGACGCTATCGAATTAGCACACGACTACGGCTTCCAGCCCGTGAGAACCCTGACGCGAATGTGGACTGGACTGGAACTCACTCGATGTGATCTCAATCTACAATACGCTATTTCTGATCCCGGCACCGGTTGACGCAAGAACTGCCTGAAAATGCCACTGCAACTCTCGATGGATATCATCCCGATGAATCGACTTGTCGCGACAATCACAATCACACTTCTGGCCACCTGCCCAGTCTTGGCTGAAGAATCATCACAAAAGCAGCAACGCCCCAATATCGTTTTCATTCTGCTCGACAACGTGGGAAAAGACTGGCTGAGAAGCTACGGCAGCNANGAAAANCAAACCCCCAACATCGATCAACTGTGCGCAACAGGCATGAAGTTTCGAAATTTCTATGTCACACCGGTTTGCAGNACCACTCGAACCATGTTGTTAACAGGGCGGTATCCATTTCGAACAGGCTGGCACACACATCACGACTCAGCGATTTACGGTGGTGGATTTTTGGATTGGAACCGCGAAATCAGTTTTGCAAAACTGATGCGAGACGCGGGCTACAAGACTTGTATNTCTGGCAAGTGGCAGATCAATGATTTGTTNGCACCAGGCCAGCAGAATGCCTTAGCGGACCATGGTTTCGAGGATCACTGCATTTGGCCGGAAGCTAAACCCGGATTNCCGGGCCATAAAAAGCGTTACTGGGATCCCTATGTGATACGCAACGGTCAGAAAATCGATGCCAACGGCAAATTTGGACCTGATGTCTTTACAGATCATTCAATTGAGTTCATGAAACAGCACAGAGATGAACCGTTCCTGCTTTATCAGTCGGCAATCCTGACGCACATCCCAGTCACAACCACTCCACATACAACTGACAAAAACGCATCAGTCAGAGAAAAGTTTGCTGGCATGGTTCATTATGCGGACCACCTGATTGGTCGCCTCACTCAGGCGATCACTGCACTGGGGCTAAGGGACAACACTCTGATTTTCATTGCGACTGATAACGGCACCGACAATGGCTCAGATCAAGGAATGCCAGAAAGTCTGGGTGGCATGAGGAACGGAAGGATCTCCGACGAGGGCATCTATTCATTGACCGAACGTGGCATCAATATGCCATTGATTGTGAATTGTCCGGGTTGGATCACGAAAGCCGTTCAAAGCGATGCGTTATTGAATGCTGCTGACATACTTCCCACCCTTGCCGACCTCGGCAACGCCACCATTCCGGCTAATCTGACGATCGATGGTGAAAGCTTTGCTGATATCCTCAGAGAGCAAAATGATGATTCTTGGACACGTCCTTGGACCTTCACACAATACGCCAAAGACCGCGTCGTACGTGATCAACGCTACAAGCTCTACTCCGATGGAAGCTTTTTTGATNTGGCTGTCGATCCATCGGAACAGCNAGTNATTCCCCGCACGCAACAAAATAATTCTGCTGAAGAACGCAGAACAAAACTGCAACANATTCTGGATCAACTTCCNGTNAACAGCGAATTACCNTGGCAGTTCCGAAGCATCTCAGCGCGTAAAGCACGCGCCGCNAAAGATGCACAACGAAGAGCNGNCTGGNTCAGTAACAACATCGNACCGCCTGCTCAACTAGCAGACTTTTACCAATGNCCTCCCGCCTATCAATTACAGTTGGGAGATTATCGTTCACCACTGATTCGAGAGGATGGATCCACCGTCAAGACACCAGCGCAGTGGCAGCAACGACGGTCAGAAATTCTGAGCAACTGGCATAAAATCATGGGCCCATGGCCTGAACTATTCGCCCAACCTGAATTCAAACAAGTCGTCGTTACACGTCGTGAAAACATTACCCAACGACAATTAAANATCGGAATCGGCATTGGTGGCGAAATGGTCGATGCTTTCATGTTGATCCCAGATGGAGATGGACCATTCCCTGCTGTCCTTGTTCCGTACTACGATGCCCAGACAGGTATCGGAAAAGGGGTTGAACTGAGAGATTTTGGGTGGCANTTGGCAAAGCGAGGGTTCGTCACCCTTTCCATTGGAAAACCTAATTCTGGAGTGAATTTCGATAACCCGCGTGATGCCGGGCATCGTGGACAATACTTTGGCAGCGAAGGCAAAGTAGTCAACACTCAGCCATTGTCAGCGCTCGCGTTTGCTGCTGCGAACGCGCATACGTTTCTTGCGTCCCGCCCCGAGGTATATCCGGACCGGATCGGCATTGTGGGCCATTCGTTTGGGGGTAAATGGTCCTTGTTCGCCTCATGCCTCTACGAAAAGTTTGCGTGTGCAGCATGGTCGGATGCTGGAATTGTTTTCGATGAGCGCGATCGCAGAAAAGAGAACCCCGGCGGCTCGGTCAATTACTGGGATCCTTGGTACTTGGGTTTTGAGCTTGGAAAACCGAACGCGCCATCACAATCACAACGCTTCCGTAAATTGCCTAGCGAGGGAGAACCACGCACAGGATCGTACAAAACATTGGTTGAAGGGGGCCACGATCTCACCGAACTCCATGCCTTGATGGCCCCACGCCCAGTTCTGGTTTCAGGAGGTACTGCGGACCGTCCCGAACGCTGGCTCGCCTTGAATCACCTGATATCTGTCAACAAACTACTTGGTTACGAGAATCGTGTTGCCATGACTAACCGAGATACGCACGGCCCCAACCCTTCGTCCAATCAACAGATCTACGATTTTTTTGAGTGGTGGCTTAAGGAATCTAAAAANCAGCCGATCTCTCAGTGATATGAATATCCACAGNCAACACCAACGAGAAAACCCTGCCACTGATCTGCTTACGAGTGAGCTGACTAACACTGNGCTGACTGTACGATCCTATCAGGGCTGGCTATGATTCTGCGAAACCGGCAGCACGATTACCGGATCCAGTTGATTCGTATCCGGAACACTCAGAACTACCAGNNGCAATGCCACAGAACTCNACCGAAGGCCAGGCNTCTATCTCCTATAAGCCACTGGTGCAGGATGCCATCGTTCTGACTGGCCCCACGGCATCGGGCAAGAGTGCCACAGCAATTGCTTTGGCACAGATCATCAATGGCGAAATCCTTTCACTTGATTCGATCGCTGTCTATCGTGGCATGGACATTGGTTCAGCCAAGCCAACCACTGAAGACCAGCGGACTGCGCCACATCACTTAATCGACCTNGTGGAACCNACCGAAGATTTCAGTGTTGCTTGTTACCTTGCAGCGGCACACGCGAAAGTCGAACAAATCCGCCTGCGAGGTCGGCACCCAATTTTTGTCGGCGGGACTCCTATGTTTTTGAAAGGAGTTCTGCGAGGCTTCGATCCCGGACCACCTGCTGACTGGGGTTTCCGCCAAGCCGTCGAAGCGGATCTTGAAAATCATGGAATAGAAGCTCTAAGAGAGCGATTGCAACAGGTTGATCCATTAGCCGCACACCGCATCGGTCCAAATGATGCCCGCAGGATGATCCGTGCCTTGGAAGTTTCTCATCAAACCGGTGTCCCCATCAGCCATCGCCAACTTCAATTCGATCACTATCAAGATCCAAATGAATGCAACGTCTTCACTTTAAATTGGCAACGATCACAGCTACATGAAAGAATCAACAAGCGTGTCCAACAAATGTTCGAAGATGGATTCATTGCTGAAGTCCAAAATCTACTCGGAGCATACGGAAAACTGTCCCGCACTGCCGCACAGGCGGTTGGCTATCGAGAAATCATTGAGTGGATTTCACAGGACACTGAAGACACCCACGTGCTGATTGAAGAAGTGTCTGCCCATACTCGCCAACTGGCACGCCGCCAAGAAACGTGGTTACGCTCATTCGAAGAGCGGCGAATCATTGACGTGACGGAACCAGACAAACCTGAGGTTATCGCTAAAAAGATTGCCGAAAAACTGTTCAGGTAATAATACCGACGCTCACAATTCAGCTTGGAAGCGAACTTTTGCGAAGCGATTGCACTTCTAACGCTTGCCCGGATTACACTCCGCGTGAAGCAGTAATTTCTACGTAACCAAACCCTTGGTCACTGTCATAAAAACATCTTCCAGGGTGGGGTCGCGATCATTGAACGACTTCATGCGTACGCCTGCTTTCAGCATTTCTTCCATCAGAGTCGCCAAGCCCTCATCGTCTGTTTGGAGTTCAGCGATCACAGCTGTGGGAGCCATTTCAATCGATCTCAAATCAGGATTGCTACGCAAGATTGACATCCCGGCATCTTCACCCGAGACAAATTGTATCTCAACAATGCGATTGCGGCGTATCTGACGATAGACACTGTCGATCGGTCCATGCATCAGCAACTGTCCGCGCTCGATGATCCCGATGGAAGTACAGCAATCAGCCAACTCCGTCAGGATGTGACTACTGATCAAGATGGTTTTCCCCATCTTCCTTAATTCTTTGAGTAGCGCTTTCACTTCAACTCGAGCGCGAGGATCAAGACCACTCGCTGGCTCATCAAGGATAAGAACTGGAGGATCGTGCACCAAAGTTTTTGCGAGACAAAGCCTCTGTTTCATACCGCGTGACAAACCGTTGACAAAATCATCACGCTTATGAGTCAGATCCAGTAGTTCGAGCACATTGTCGATGATGTTTTTTCGTTCTACACGGCCAATGCGATAGGCGACTGCAAAGAAGTCAAGAAACTCCCACACTCGCATTCCATCGTAAACACCAAAGTTGTCTGGCATATAACCGACGGACTGACGCACCCCCACGGGATCACCCATGACGTCGCATCCTGCTACCTCACCGCGACCACGACTTGCCCTGAGTAGTGTTGCAAGGAAACGAATTGTGGTGCTTTTCCCCGCACCATTGGGCCCAATGAATCCGAAGGTCTCACCGGCAGCGATATGCAAGTCGATCGAATCCACGGCGGTGAAATCACCGTAATCTTTGCCAAAGCCCTTGAGTGTGATCATGCGTCGTTTCTGATATTTCTGAAGGTATGCTCGAAGACAGGTTTGGTCAAAAGGGGACTCAGGGGATTTTAAGATCCGAGTCCTTCAAAACTCTTACTTCCGATTTCGGAAGATTCACATCAGGCAATGGAGATGGCCATGGACTGTATTCCAAATGCGCTAGAACTGTCGTTGTGGATGACATCTGGGTCGCTGACGGCGTGATCGTCATTCCTGGCAGGGAATCACCCACTCGAGCAACCAATCTGGTGGAACCCGGGACGATTGCATCAACTCGGACCAAAGCCCTTTCCAGTGAATTCATTTCCTCAGACAGGCTCTCAACGACATCTTCCTCAAGTGCTGGCCGAAAACGCAGCTTGGTGCTGGATTGCCGAGGGCAGGGACCAACATTAGCGACTTCCATTTTCCCGAGCAGGTCTTTTCGTACCACAACAGCATCAAACAACTCTCGATCTGTTCCGTTAACGAGACTTCCGTCGGTATCCAGTGACAGTGATCCGCCTAATGAGAACATTTGCTCGGCGTGCAACATGCGAACTTGATTACTTCCAACAATCATTCCTGAAAGGATGGGACCCTCGGCATAACCAGTTTTAAAGACGGCCGAGATAGCTGGCGAGTTGTCTGTCTTTCGAATCGGTGCAGCTGCTGCCCCGGGCGTATCAAATCCTATGTCATACGTACTGGACAAAGAGTTGTAGATCGCTGTGACTCGAGTCAGATGGGCGCGATCACAACCAGCTTGCACTTCCAACAAGCCCACCTCCGTTTGTGACCGGGCAAAACCAATATCCAAACGAGCCTCACGAGCGACCCAAACCGCCCCACCAACCGCAATCACAGGGACAGCGAGCCATGCGTATTCAAGTTTTCCCAACATCCTGAAGATCAAGTAATTGATAGGAATCAGAATACACAAATAGTAGCCGAGAGACCGAAGCACGAGCGAGGAATCGGGGATTTCGATTCCTGCTTCCGACCGCAATATCTCCCTACAAAGGCGAATCACATCGCTACTGTCGGACCAGCCACCAATACCCGACAGCGAATCAATTCTTGTGTAGGCGTCTTGGCCGCCGATAAGTCCGGTTGCTCCTCGTTTGACAGTCGGAGCCGCTACGGGCAACACGGCATCGCGTGCCGCGATACGAAAACGCGTATTCATCGTCGCATCAGCAAATACCTCTTCACCGCCATTGGGTAGTACGTAGGTTCGTACATTCGTGGTCAAATCCCCACCACTGCTAACCGAGTCGACCCGTTCGACCCGGCGTGGAGGTCGCAACAACAACACGGAATTCACAAAACTGTCGTAAGACTTCCAAGAGGTCAACCAATCGCTCATGAGATCACAACGTGACTGTACCACGCGACCACTTCCTGCTCGGCGTGACAAAATCAAATTGCCGCTTCCATCAATTGCTTTTGAACCTGCATTTGCAACACCATCAATTGCAACTCTACTCTCACGACCTTNCAACAAGGCCACTTGTTGGTCTGTCGAAGCGTCGTCAGGAACTTGCCAATTGGCAAGCAACTCTGCCGCAGCATTTACGTCCAACTCAATATTTCCCGTTGGCCTCAAGGGCAACAAGTCGGCAAGACTGGACTTATTGATTGAGTCGGCTGCCGCTGCGCCATTGACGATTAATTGCCCACCATAGTGCACCCAGTCTGCTAAAGCTGTTTGCTGTTGTGGTGTGAGAGCTTCTGGCGGCAGATCGTCCCAGAAGACAACAGCAGTGTTAGTCCAATCCAACATTGTCTCGGCCAACGGCAGAGGCAAAGGGTAATAGTCTTCAGGAAAAGGCGTGACCACCCTGTAATTGATCACCGCCTCGCCCAAATCAAACTCGCTTCCGCGCTCGTCACGAATTTTCCGGGTCCAATCCGAAACCTGAAACCGCGTGAATCGCTCGGGCCTTTCAGTCANAACNACNAAGAAATATTCCGCGGGTCCCATTCTCGTAAACGGATAAGCGCCAGCTGAAAAAGACTCCGCACGTTCTGATGACACAAACCGGTTACTCAAGTAACACTTTGCTTTTCCGTTAAAAAATCGCTTGGGTGTATATGCACGATAATCGATTTTTTTATTTTGCCCCTTGGGCATCACGACTGGTCGGCGTGAAAGCATGCTTCCAGTACGCAACGCCTGACCGTCGCTCCAACTCTCCTTTTCTGCACCCCGTTCAGATAGGGACGGAACCATCCCGGAAAGACTATTCAACNCACCCCGCGAGTCAGAATTATTACTTTTCAGCGACTGCATAGCAGTGAACCAATGCCCTGGCTTGATTCCTGATGTGGTCACTTTTTCATCAGCGGGATAAGGCACGGGCCGCCCAGCCGCAAAAGCTTCTGCGTTCAACTCAGATTCCGCATCGGGATTCGCTTGCGAGCCTGTCTGACAGCCGTCACAACCCACGATGAGAGGACAGCATAGGACCGCAAATAGGAGAGGAAAACGCGGCATCAATCACTGCGACTCAGAAAAAGAGGATCAAAATTCGTTTGCGGATATTCTAGCCGATATCGGTGTGATCCAGTTACCAACCCATCACCATGTTTGACTCAATCGCTTTTCTTGCATGCTCCAGATCACTGCCAGTTTCCATGCGATACAGACGAATGGCGTTCACTTTGTCACCTGCGGAGCGACTCAGACACTCACGAGCCACCGCACACGGGTCCAGCTTAGGAGTGGTCAATCCAAGCGCACCTTTGCTGATTACCCAAGTATCTCGCGGCCGCTTTGTTAAACGAACCACGTCGTCCGTTGGATAAGCATCTGCCACAACACTTCGGGCAGCAGACTCGTCATCGGCCCAAGTGATGATGATATGAGAATCTGTCTCGATTTCGAATAACGGCATCGCCCGTCTCCCGCAGCCTGTTTAGTCACTAAAAACATGCGGAAAATATCACCGCACCCCCATGATACCGAGGCCTGTCCTCCACGCAAAACCTATTCGCAAAGCAGCCATCACACAGATGGCTCCTACCAACGAACTTATGTCTGCCAGCTAGAGCGGCCAGCGAACCACGGAAAACATCGCATCGACACCCCGCGAAGGCTTACAAAAACCGCGAATGGAGCCGGTTTCTACGAAAACTATTTGGGAACTTCAGCAGACTTGACTGAAAAGTCAAACTCTTGCAAGCTACGAAATAGACGGCCGGAACCGGGAAAAGCTGGTAGCTCTCATGTGAGACTGACTACAGCGACGGCCAAGTGAATGAGCGACTGCCCGGTGAATGGAGCAGGCACCGAGTGAATACTATCTACGGAAAAACTCGATCTCGAATGCCAATACCCGAGTTTGCATTGAGCGGTTCTTTGCAAATCCCCTCAAAGTCGTGCGATGCAGTCGCCGCGACTACCGCTCCCCCAACTCGGCACACAAGCCATCAATGATGCCAAATTCGGTTCCCGCGGAGGCAAAGAAAACCAAAAGCTACCACGCTAGCGGAGACGACCCCCCATTGGGTGACACTCATACTGCAAAAGTACCGAACTAATTCGGCCCTTGCCTCAAAAAACCATGAGGTTAGCGATTGATTTGCAATGATCAGTTCGAACATGTTGATCCCACTTTTAGCAGTAGCAAACTACCTCTCCTTGCATCGTTTAAAGCATTTCTTCCTTAACCAAGTGGACATATGCTACGCAATCCAAGAGTAGTACAGTTCGCACGCGATTTGTAGAATCAACACGCGTTATTTACGGCAATTTCTGCCCCTGACACCGTTGCAATCGTCAAACTCGAACTTTTGGCGAAAGCAGATGAAAAAACCAGTCGCGGAAAGGCCTTGCGAGTATTGGGCGTGTCGATATACTTTTCCCTCCAGCCATTGGCGCGGTAGCTCAATTGGTTAGAGCCCCGGACTGTCGATCCGGAGGTTGCGGGTTCGAGTCCCGTCCGCGTCGTTTCTATATTCCGCCATAAGTTGCGGATCTTTGCAGCCTGTTGCTCCCGGGCAGCATGTGGTTGTGCTCTCGCGAGGGTTTCTTTGCGATGCCGTTTGCAGGCAAAGCTCTTTGCATAAATTTGTTTCTTCTCTGCTAGACCGCGATTACTACAGCGGACTTGCTCGGATCACTTGTAGAACTAAGCAAGATCCGAACTTACTCCGAATATTCATCCGTTCGGTCCAGGAACGTACTCACCCGCTGACTATGGATCGCTTCGTTGCACAGGAGTCCACGAGTCGTTGCACAGGAGTCCACGAGTCGTTGCAGGAGTCCACGAGTCGGATGGTATCTACGAATACCATGCTGGGGCTTCGTTCCCGTTGGGTACCATCCAGTTCTGTTTCAGCGAACGAAAATGCCCTCGGCGTCAATTTGCACCGTGTTGACTGGCTCAAGGTAGGTGGCTGATCCCCGAACGACCACAACATCACCCTTCGCTATGCCAAGTAGTTGTCGGGCATCTACTGTCATCACCTCGCCAGAATCATCCAGAATGCGTACGACTGCCTTGGGGGCATTTTTCAACTTGCGTTTGCAAAATGGGCAGTTATCGGCATGGTCAGGATCACCCTCCGCATGGTCACCTTCGGGCAGTTGCGAGATCAAAAAGGACGCGACCCCATCCTGAAATGGCTCAACGTCCCCTGCATCAATGCGACCAGCGATGGCAACGAGTGTAGGTTC
>PAUV01000009.1 GCA_002712845.1 Rhodopirellula sp.
TTCCCTCAGGCCGGAACGGCCCTCGTCGCATTTGCCCAGGTCCAAATTGNCCAGGTCCAAATTGCTCAGGTCCAAATTGACTGGGTCCTTGTGGCCCGAACGGGGGCTCAGCACCTCGCGGCCCTCCCGCGCGACCATCAAAACGAGTAGAGCGAAGCACATCAATTGTCGGCATCGCCGTTGGCCCCATTCCGGGTAAGACATACATCGCCAGCAGATAGTGCGTCCGCGCAATCTCAAAACGGATGCTTCGCGATTTTGTCGCGTCAGCAGGATCCATTTCCGTGGCAACTTGTGTCAGCATCTGCAAGGCACGCTGATGCTCCTGTTCCGCGGTATCATCTTCCCCCAACATTCGAAACGCAAACCCAAGTCGATTACGCAAAGTTGCAACCTGCACCTGTCCGTCACTTGACTCCCCTTCGGCCGCAGGTTGCTTTTGCAGCATACCTTCAAATGTCTCAATCGCACGTTGATAATGGCCCAGATTAAAGTGCAACTCTGCAACTGCAGATTGAGCCCCGGCGGTCGACTGCTGTAACTGTGGTGTCCCCCCACCATCGGAAAAACTGAGGCGATCAATTTCATCATAGAAAGGCAAAAGATCTTCGAGCAACTCTGCCGTTTCCAAGCTGATGGCCGGTGCGGCTGCAAATTCTTTATCCGATTCAGCCGTTTGCATGCCGCCGGCAAAACGCTGAAAAATCTGATCCACAGTCCCCACGGCAACTTCGGCAATCTGTTCAGCTTTTTGGCGATTCTGCTGTTCCCTTGCAAAGGCAGCCCGCAACTGAATGAATCCAGTNCTCGACAGCACTGCCACGCTNGCAAGCAGCAACATCGACAACAACGACAGGGCAGCAACAGCTGGATTTCTTTTCGCCCANCGNTGAACACGTTCCCAGACGGGCATTCTGCGNACGGAAATCGATGCTCCCTCCAAGAACGCGTCGAGGTCTTGTTCCAATGCACTCGCTGTCTGATAGCGAGCCGCAGGATCATTCGACATTGCCGTTTGCAGGATCGTCTCAAGATCCTTGGGGACATCAGGATTCAACNGCCTCAACGGCGGTGGACTGGGTGCGGGTCGCCGAGCCACGATTGCCTGCCGGATCGACGAGTCGTCAACCGCTGGACGTCCTGCCAACAANTCGTACAGGGTGAGTCCAAGACTATAGATATCACTGCGAACATCAGCCTCCCCGACCACTTGCTCNGGCGCCATGTACCGCAGAGTCCCCACAACATCCCCCGTGCGTGTGACCGCATCGGACTCCAATGCCTTGGCTACGCCAAAGTCAGTAACCCAAAGTTCAAGATCATCATTGACGAGCAAGTTCGCTGGCTTGATATCGCGATGCAGTACCTGCTGATTGTGAGCATAGGCGAGTGCAGAAGCTGCTTGCACACCTAGCTTTGCAACTTGCAGTGGTGTCAANTTCCGGTTTGGCTCGAGCAACATNNCATCCAGACCATGTCCATCGATTCGCTGCATGACGAAGTAATGAAATCCCTGATCCTGCCCGACCCCGAACACAGGCACAATATTTGTATGATGAAGTGCGGCAGCCGTCCGAGCTTCCTGCTCAAAACGTCGCAATTGCTCCTCGCTAGACAACAGAGAACTGGGAAGCACTTTCAACGCCACGCAACGTCCAAGCGATTTCTGAACGGCCTCAAATACCACCCCCATGCCGCCACGACCAATTTGCCGAACTAGCTGAAAATCACCTAAGCGTTCAGGCCGAGAAACACCCAAGGTCGCGAGCCCGGATGGCTTATGAATGTGGGCCTGACGAGCCTGTTCCAACTTTTCGATCACCGGCAACAAGTCACGCAAGGCAGACTCGTGCTCGGGGTTTGCTTCAGCCACGGAATCAACCGACGGGCGTTTGCCACCACGCACCGACTCAGCGTAATCACTGGCAATGGACTCGACGGGGTTGCGGTTGGATGGTGTTTTCGAATCCATTTTTTGTGTCTTCTGTGAATCAATCCGCGCAAGGAACTCAGTGCTGCAGCGCAACTGCTCGCAAATATCTATCCGTCCAGATTCAACTCTTCCAGTATTTCCTTCAGCCGCGAAAGTGCGCGGACATAACGATTACTCGCCGCTGTGACACTAATCNCCAATACNTGGGCAGCTTCGACGTTAGACAGNCCCTCAAAGTGCCTCAAAGCAATTNCCTCCTGATCCAACGGCGACATTTGCTCAATGGCTGCCGCGAGCGATTGCCCCATTTCATCGCGTTGCACCGACTTACTCACAGATGTCTGACTGGCAACCAGGTGGGCAGCCAACGAGACCGATGTGGTTTGTGGATATTGGTTTCCGCGTATCGACACCTCGCGTCCCACAGATCGCTTTTCTGTTCCCAAATGCCGACGATGCACATCAACCAGGGTTTGAGCGACAATCATCCTTAACCAAATGAACAGGGTGAAGTTTTCGTCACGCAAGTAATGCTGCAACCTTTTGGATGCGGCGACAAATGCCTCCTGCAACACATCATCTGCGTCCACTCTCGACGCAATTCGTTGGTCCATTCTAAAGGTAACCAAATGCCAAAAGCGTTCTCGATTGACGGCAAACACTTCAGCCAACACCTGCTCTCCGTCATTTCGAAGTCGCTCCAACACCAAAGGGTCCTCCTTGAGTGGTGGTTGCTCTTCCAAATTGTCAGCGGCGTCGGAATCAATCATAAAATACAAGCTTGTAAGCATGAAAACGGGATGCCCTTGAATTTATCCACAATCCAGCCTGCAGAACACACAAAGACCGAAGAAAATTGCCGGAGCAACATTTTCTTGACGGACAACCGTCACACCACGCCCCACAGGCACTGCCGAGACCAACNAATCAACCAGATCAGTATGCGACGTTCTCAGACCCGTTTCATCCGCTGAGCCTGCTGCTNAATCACCAATGATCCCGAAACACGGTGACANCACNCTAGATAGCATGANGCAGTNTTTCTCAATTTCTCACGCAACATTTNTTATCCCTCACCCAGCATCCCTCAAGCACGATCCTGCACCCANNATGCAGCNGACACGGCANNNNAATGCCAGAANCACTCAATCCGTCNCATTNCTTCACACACCACCTTGNNACTTTGACGCTGCGCCGNTGTCAGTAGCCACCTTGAATAGTGGCAACCTTGATNCATGCCACACGGCAACCGTACACTGAAANTGGCANAGAAGANCGCAGAAANATCCACNGTCCNGTCGTCGAAGGAAAAGCTTTACCAACTGACACGCNGACCTGCCGGGGTGACCNCACCTTTATCAATCATTCCCCATTCCCAACAATCCAANGACGACCCAACCCAACTGCCGCTCAATCCGTAACAATAAAGCTCTGTGGACCNAACTGCTTACGGACACCTTCCCAACCCACACTTTCGTAAAACGCAATACAAATGACTGCCAAGGTAAAGCGAGGCCGAATCCGTCGTTACCTCACAAGGACTGCGTGCATCTCCTTGGCGTTTTATGCAACGGTCGTCGTCGCACTTGCATTGCTGGAAACAAGGCTCGTCTACCCCGGAGCCTATGTGACTACAACGCCTCTCGANAAGTCCATGTNGACAGAACCAATCGAGTACACGACAAGTGATGGCAACCAACTCACAGGAAGATTGCTAACACGCGCAAATTGTTCCAATTATCTGCTGTTCATGCACGGTAATTTTTCAAAAGCACAGCGTCTCGACGAATTGGCAGAGCGACTCAGCACTGCTTTTGACGCCACTGTCCTACTGGCCGAGTACCGCGGTTACGAAGATGACCTCACCCCAACTGAAACGGGACTCGTCCGTGACTGCGAGGCTGCTCGCAACTACCTATGTGAAAATTTTGGAATAGGCAAGTCAGATGTCGTTTTATATGGCCGCTCGCTAGGTGGCGGATGCGCCGTTGCCCTTGCTGCCAATGGCGGTGCCAAAGCGTTGATACTTGAACGCACTTACGATGAACTGGTGGGTATTGCGAGCCGCCAATACCCTTGGATTCCTGTCCGACTGATCATGCAGAACCGCTTTGATTCCGTTAGCAAAATCAATGGTTACCAAGGTCCGATCGTCGTCGTCCACGGCACAACTGACAGGGTGATCCCAATCGAAAGCGGTCGGCGACTTTTCGAAGCAGCAGATTGTGATCAGAAAAAACTAATTGAGGTGCGAGGCCTCGGACACAACGACAGCTTACCACCACAGTGCCTGCAGGAAGTCGTGGATACGGTTGACTGGTTCAGTTCACATCCGCAATGATTTTCTGCAGCACATCGACCAGTGCATTTGGACTCTCGTGCGTGTAGACGACATCGACCGACTCGCGTGACGCTAACGTCTTGACTTGGCAACGACTCTCGCCCCACTCGTTGCCACCGGCGATGATGGCAACGGTGAATCCTTTCTGTGATGCGTATTTCAATTGCACCCCAAGTTTCTTTGCATCAGGGTACACCTCGACGGAGATACCTGCAGCTCGCAGATTGCTTGCCAAACGCAAATAGTCATCCCGAAAATCCCGGTCAAAGAACGCGATCAAAACGGGCGCTGGCGTGGAAGCATCAGGCAGCAAGTTCAACTCTTCCATAGCGGCCAAAAGACGATCCAATCCGAGCGAGGCCCCAATGCCTGGTAAATGTTGCTTGGTGTAAAGGCCTGCCAGGTTGTCATAACGACCACCACTGCAAACACTTCCGATCCCAGGCAGATCATTTAACGTCGTTTCGAAGATAACCCCGGTGTAGTAATCAAGCCCGCGGGCGATCGAGACATCAAGTTTCAGTCGTGAGGCAGGGACGCCCGACGCCAGAGCCCCTTTGTAAATCTGTTCCAGACGCTCAATTCCAGCAGCAGCATTTTCATTGCCTCCGGTGATTTCAGGCAACCGAGCAAAAATAGACTCGGCGTCACCATCGCACTCAGCCAAGGCCAAAACAGCATCAGCCTGACTCACCTCAATTTCAGCAACCTTGCACATCTCGGCTGCCGTTTTCTCACGACCAATTTTGGCAAGCTTATCAAGGCTGCGAAGAACAGGAACAGCCTTTTCAGATAACCCCAAGTGTTCCAACAGCCCACTCAGAATGACACGATTATTGATACTGATCGTAAAAGCATCAAACCCGATGGTTGCAAGCAGATTGTTGATCACCGCAACGGCCTCAATATCTGCCAATACAGACTCTGTGCCAATCGTATCAAAGTCACACTGCACGAACTCACGGTATCGACCAGCTTGAGGGTTCTCGCCACGCCAGACCGGAGCGATGTGATAACGCTTGAAAGGTGTCCCCAGTGCATTGATATGTTGTGCCGCGAACCGGGCTAGCGGCACGGTCAAGTCAAATCTCATACCGACATCACGCCGTCCGTTATCCTGAAAACGATAAATCTGACGATCAGTCTCATCGCTCCCTTTCCCAGTCAAAATTTCGAGATGCTCGAGCACAGGTGTGTCGATCGGCGCGAAACCGAAGGAACGAAAAACCTCCCTCGCCGTTTGCATCATCTGCTCGCGAGGAATCATCACCGAGGGAAGGTAGTCCCGGAACCCTTTCAGGGTGCGTGGTTGGATTAGCGACATGTGTGGCAATGAAAGGGAATTTGGAAACGGGCTGGAAGCATTTTTCTTTCGGTGCGGGAAATCACCGAAATCGGTGAAACACACTCGTTGGCGAGACAGCATCTCGCCGGCGTGATAAGCGTGCCCAAAGCCTCCCCCGAGGCCTGACTCACCGTTTTACAGGATTCAACGATTCACGCAATCGGCAGTGCTGTTGAACGACGACTACGCAAAATATCACATTCCTTGAGATTTGGAGCCGGGAACTGAGGTCCAAACAGAGCGTCAGCATACTCATCAAGCTGTTCCGGCGTCTCGAAATACTTTTCGTAGCACCAGTCATCTTCGAACTCGCACTCATCGGTCGTGTAATCGCGGCAAATCTGTGGCCGAGTCTCATAAATGCCACACCGATAGTCGTCTCTCAAGTGCTTGCAAGTCGTGTGAACAAGCAAATACCAGTCATCGTTATCGACGAAAACGGTTGCCCGATCATGCAGTAAATACCACCGCATGAAATCAAAGTCTCGTCGATTCACAGGCTCATCGATGGCCAAGGCAAAATAATGACAACACTTTGCGGTGCAGTAATCACATAAGTTCGCCGAGGCTGGTAGTTGACTACGACGTCGTTTCGTGGGCGGTGCAATCGCGGACAAGGGAATGGCTCTGGACAAAAGTAAGAATAAGAAAAAGCAGTTTGCATCAACGTGATTCAGGCCCCCCCAAACCAAACGCAGCGACGCTGNATACAACGCCGCCGACATTCAACGCCGCCGATAAGGGTCCGTGGACAATGCGGCATCAAGCCATGCCGGCATGAAATCCTGTCCCTGCGGACGAGGAAGCCCTTNATACGCCTCAGAAGGTTCGCGAGATCGCGAATCACCCGTNAGCGGAGTTCAAGCAGCCTNCTTCCTCAGTTTATCAGCTGCGTTGCTGNCACNAACNAGCATAGACGGCGTGATAAGNGATGATGCAAAAAACGCCTGCACGACGACAAAACAGGCAATATTACGAGGGTCTGGANGCAGAAACGCACCAGCCCACCAAGGAAAACGTCGGATAGTGGCGTACTCNACGCCCGCACGGCCAAGAGACAATTTTCGAGCCGAACAACTTTTGAACGTGCCACCTCAATCACATCAGCCACCCAATGGCACCAAAATACGACGAACTGCCCNGCTGCCCACCGAACTCCTGCAGCTTTCGCGATCACACCTTTCAGAACCACAGCTTACGGGCAAACAGCAACGTTCAGTCAACAAGGCATACCCCAAAAAGATGTCATCCAAGCAGAAATTTCCACCACAGGGCGTCAAACAGCAAGCGCCCAGCAAACCAGCCTCCCGGCCACCAGCCAATCTCACTGCAGGTCCCCCACGCACTACTGCAAACTACCGAGCACCAATGCACCAAGNACTGGGGTTTGGATTCAAAAGGGCGGGGGTCGGCAAACGCGATGAAAGAATCCACAATAGACGCCTTTGTGGCGTTTGGAGCAGCAGGCCTGGGGCACCACGGCCTGCTGCCAGTAACGGGCATCACGCACAGTGACGGCGATTGGCCGTTAGTCATCACGAGCATTTACCGATCAGCATTTACGGACTAGCGTCCGGAGAAAATCAATGGAAGTCATCATCACTGCCTTGGGACCTGACAATGTCGGGTTGGCGGACCCCATCATTCATCATGTCACAGGCCGCGGTGCTCGGATNGCTGAAATCCAGATGTATGACCACGACGAAGAACATATCTTCGCCATGCTTTGCAGGATTGATATCGAGGCTGACGAATTCGAGCCACTAGCCAATGCGATGCGGCAGATTGGCGAGCACACCTCGTTGGCNATNCGGGTATGGAGCAGTGAAAACCGGGCNAAGCGTCCGCGTNTCGCGGTCTGCTGCACCTATGTTGAACACACACCACGAGCGGTTCTGGAAGCGATTCAATCCGAACTGATCCCCGCAGAAGCTGCGGTCCTGATATCGAACCGGGACAAGCTCAGCCCCTTGGCGGATGAATTTGACATTCCATTTCGCATGATCGGCAATGACCGCGGTGTAGCCGATGACAACGCGATGACAGAGATTTTGGACGAGTTCGATGTGGACTACGTGGTCCTTGCCCGATACATGAGGATTCTGCCGGCCCAGACATGCTGGCAGTTTGCTGGCGGTCGAATTATCAATTTACACCATGGTCTTCTACCGGGATTCCCCGGTTTCCGACCCTACCACGATGCGTACAACGCTCGAATGTTGACGTTTGGTGCAACTTGCCACTTCATCATTCCGGAACTGGATGCGGGCAACCAGACCATCAACCAGCGCACGTTTGCCGTGGCACCGGGAACGCCTTTGGAGTCTGTGATTTCGACGGGCGAATCAGAAAACGAACCAGCATGTCTGGTAGAGGGTCTAAGGCGGGTCGTGAACCGGGAGGTCTACCTGAATTTTCACCGCGTAGTTGCAAGAAAATCGACTTCCAAGATGTGATTCCTTTCGCAGCTTAAGCTCAAATAAAAAGAACCCACACATTGGTGTTGACCCGCGCAAGCGGTTACCCCACAATTGCTGGTCGCTCGTAGAAAGAATCAGTTCACGGCTTATACCGGCTCCCGATTCTGATACGCTGCAATGGATTGCATCAGTCGAAATTTACCTGAATGCCGTTGGATGACGGCTCTCGTGCGAAGCACGGCGGGTGGACCGATTGGAAAAGTTTCGCCGGCTTGAACAGGTGAAGCGACCAAGGAAGAATCATACGAGTATTCTTCTGGTATCCACGTGGGTACTATGCGTCGTTTTGCACGGTTCAGTTGTCACTTTCAATGGAGTTGTCGTTTGTCCCCAACTCAGGACTTCGACCTGAAAGAGCGTGTGCGTAGCGCGGTTGACATCGCAGATGTCATCGGTGCGACGCTTGAATTGCAGCCTCAGGGCCGCAATCTCGTTGCCCGCTGCCCGTGGCACAANGANCGCCGNCCCTCCATGACCATCAATCAGGAGCGGCAAACATGGAAGTGCTGGCCATGTGANATCGGTGGTGANGTCTTCAGTTTCGTGATGAAACGAGATGGCACAGACTTTCCNACTGCAATCCGCACCTTNGCCGACTTGGCCGGCATTCCGGTCGACGAGTACACNAAAGGCAAAAANACCCANCCGGGNAGCCCAGACGACCGNGCGACCTTGNTGGCGGCAATCAANTTGGCCTCGGATTCTTACTTCGACTACCTNCAAAGTAANGAGCCAGATGCCAAGATTGCTCGCGACTATCTTNCATCACGCGGAATCAACGACGAGAGTCGCCAGCATTTTCGAATCGGNTTTTCGCCCGATTCATGGAGCTACGCNGTCGACCTNCTGAAACGTCACCAGTTCAGTGGCGAGGTGGCACATGCATGCGGCGTGGCATCTCCCAAGCGTTCCGGCGATGGTCATGTCGANATGTTCCGCGGTCGCCTGATGTTCCCCATTCAGGATTTGCAGGGCCGCCCAATCGCACTTGGCGGACGAGTCATTCCAGCCATCGCCGAACGACACGGTGACCGTGCTGGTGGAAAATACATCAACGGAAGAGAAACCATGCTCTTCCGGAANTCGCAACAACTTTATGGCNTGGACCTCGCTCGCGATGCTATCCGCACCAGCGGAGAAGTGATGGTGATGGAAGGCTACACGGATGTGGTGGCAAGCAANCAGGCGGGCATTGAAACCGCGGTCGCAGTCCTCGGTACTGCTTTGGGTGAACAACATGTCAAAATCCTTCGGCGTTTTGCTGAGCGTGTAGTGCTCGTTTTGGACGGAGACGCTGCGGGTCAAAATCGAGCTGATGAGGTGCTGGAGCTATTCATTTCTGCCGATGTTGATCTGCGAGTGATGACACTGCCGGACGGCAGTGACCCTGCCGATTTTATTGTCGCTCACGGTCGAGAAGCCTTTGAAAAAAGTGCACGCGAAGCACCGGATGCACTTGATCACAAACTGGGCCGATTGACTGACGGGGTTGATGTCGAACGTGACACCCATGCTGTCGCATCGGCGGTCGACAAAATGCTCAAGATTGCTGCCAAAGCCCCTGACGGACTTCGCATCGATCAGNTGTTGAATCGAATGTCAAAGAGATTCGAGTTCAAAGTTGAGCGTCTGGAGCAACGACTCGCAGTACTGCGAAAGGAAACCAAGCGTTCCACCTTCAGAAAGCCAGGCCGCCAAACATTCCAGACCCAAAATCGAACTGCACCGTCAGTTACACCCTCAAGTGCTTCGTTCACTGCACCGTCAAACGTCACGGCCCATGCCGACCCAAACGCTGCCTTCCAGGAATCAGCAGATGATGCTGGTGACGGTCCCATCATCAGTGGCAACCCCACTCCAGCACCAACCAACACGCATGGAGCGGTCGACCAACCTGCAGCCGCCCCGCTCAGCCTTAAACCCATGCGAGGCTTGGAAAGGGACTTGTTCGAAACTTTGATCGAGAATCCTGAACTTGCGAACATGGCAGTCGAGGCAATTGATGTGCAGTGGCTCGAGGGCATGGCCGCAAAGATGCTGCTCACCGCCTATCAAGATCTGGAACTAGACGGACACTGCCTTGACGCCGACTCTATCCTGTTGCTCGTTGAGAATGATGCACTCAAAAATCAAATCGTCACTCTGCAAGAACGTGTAGCAGAGCGATCAGGCAAACTACCCGAAAGTGCAGAGGATCGTTATGCGGCCATCGTAACTCGCTTCCGTGAGAGAGAGCTGTCAGACGAACAAGATCGACAAATCCAACAGCTGGCATCAGCGTCCATGCCAGAAGATGATGAAGACGCCTTACTGAAGGCAATCGTAGAAAAAGCGCGTCTACAACAACGCATCAGGAATGATTCCTGAGCCAACCGTTCATTTACACAGTCCACTTTACAATGGATTCCGACGACCCAGTCAGTTTCTGCCATCCCCGAAGGAGCCACAGCTCAACACATCGCAACTGAAACGGATTTTCATTTGACCCACATGCCACGATGGCATGTAAAACACGAGGTTTTTTAGATATGCAATTGATGGATCAAGAACTGTCATCTCTTATTTCCCGCGGCGTCCAGGACGGATTCCTGACTTACGAAGACGTCAACGCTTACCTTCCTGATGAGGACGTAAGCCCCGAAAAGCTGGNCCGCTTGCTCATCGCAATCGAAAGAAAAGGCATCCAGCTAATCGACTCAGCCACCGCAAAGGCCAAAGCAAGGTTGGTTCGTGCACCTGAGCCGAATGTCGCTGAAATGCGTCAACAGAACATCAAGCCTACAGACAGCTTTAGCGGACACGCGAGTTCAGAAGGCGAAACTCTGGCAGCGGCAGCGGTTGAAATGCCCAAGCCAAGCGATGACCCCATCCGCATGTATCTCAGCCAGATGGCCGAGATCCCCTTGCTCACACGCGAAGAGGAAATATCACTCGCCAAAAAAATTGAGATTACGAGAAAGCAATTTCGTCGAACGCTGTTGGAATCAGACTACGCCATGCGTGCGACAGTGCAAACACTGCACCGCGTCCACAGCGGTGAACTGCCGTTTGATCGCACCATCAAAGTTTCTTTGACGGAACGATTGACCAAGGAACAGATCACCGCACGCATGCCACACAACCTGCGTACACTTGACGTTCTGATCCGTCAAAACAAAGCTGACTTCGAACTGCTAGTTCGCAAAAGCACATCACCACGTCTGAAAGCTGAAGTACGCCGACGTTTTATCAGCAATCGCCGTAAGTGCCTTGAACTGGTGGAAGAACTCAGCCTGCGTAGCCGCCGCGTCACACCATTGCTGAAGCATTTGGAAGAGATTTCCAAGCGAATGAATTTCATTCGTGCACGCTTGGCTGAACTGGGACATGACGCAGTGAGCCGAGATGAGGCTGCTGACCTGCGACAGGAACAGCGAGAACTGATGCTGGTGACACAGGAGAGCCCCACCAGCCTCAATAACCGAATGGTCAAAGCCCGTCGACATTTTGAGGAGTACGAGGCGACCAAACGCCAACTCAGCAGTGGGAACCTGCGACTTGTTGTTTCGATCGCAAAGAAATATAGAAATCGCGGCATGTCATTCCTCGATTTGATCCAAGAAGGCAACACCGGACTGATGCGAGCGGTCGACAAATACGAATACCGCCGCGGTTTNAAATTCAGCACCTACGCGACTTGGTGGATTCGCCAAGCAATCACAAGNGCCATTGCTGACCAAGCTCGCACCATTCGTATTCCAGTGCACATGATTGATGTCCTCAGCAAATTGCGACAGGCACAAAAAACGCTGACACAGGATCTCAAACGAGAACCAACCTACGAAGAGATCAGCAAGGTCACCGAGATCCCACTCGAAGAAGTACGACGCGTGATGGATATCGGGCGACACCCTGTAAGCCTGGACCGGCCCGTGGGTGAGGGTGAAGACAGTAGCTTTGGTGAGTTCATCGAGGACGGTGACAGCCACAATCCTGTTCGCTCAGCTGCAAGTAGCATCCTGCGTGGCAAGATTGACGAACTGCTAAAAACCCTGACCTACCGCGAGCGAGAAATCATCCGACTTCGGTACGGCCTGGTGGACGGTTATTCCTACACCCTTGAGGAGTGCGGGCGNATTTTCAAAGTGACAAGGGAACGCGTTCGTCAAATCGAAGCGAAAGCTGTCGCGAAGCTCCAAAGCCCCTCGCGNTCGGATCGTCTCGCTGCATTTTTGAAAACCGCAGCTTGATCGTAACGCGTTTTCTGAGAGATTGAATTTTAATAGCGGGCGACCAGCCTTCCCGCGGCTGGCCGCCCGCTTTTCATTTCCCGTTGCTCGGATCCGCAACCACGAGATCCGCAACCACCATCCGCCCTGCGAATTGAATTCAGGATTCGGATCGAATTCACCGNGGCTGCGAGCCCTGTTAGACCNTTTTTTTCTTCTTAACGTCGGTTTGAACGCTTTTCCTGCTCCAGGTCGCTGGCGAGAACTCCCCAGGGCGATATGCTAAANGTGCTGNCTTGCTGCGACGGAATCGCAACCCGAAACGTTTTCTACCCAAACATGAAATGCGTTGGACCAACACGGCTTACGCCGGTGGCGAATTGCCACCACGTTTTGCCAACAGGTTCCCGCGACCTTTTGTGAAGCAAGCAAGTGCGAGCCTCCATTCTCTTGTCATCCGTCTCTTACGTCGATCAAACACATGCCCAGTGATCCCAAAATCGAAATCAGCGCGATCCTGCTTCGCAAACTGCACAGGATACACCGACAGCGGGCGGACCTTGATGGTCAGATCGCCAGAGGCCCCCGACAGGTTACCGCAGGAGAGACGCTTGTTGCCAAAGCAGANGCNAACCTGCTGTCCGTGAAAGAAGCGCTTAAAAAAGCCAATTTGATTTCCGATGAGAAACAGCTGCAATTGAAATCGCGAGAAGCGCAAATTGATCAACTGCAGACAAAACTCAATTCTGCTGCAAGCAACCGTGAATTCAATCTACTGAAAGAACAGATCGCAGCTGACAAGCAAGCCAATAGTGTCCTCAGCGATGAAATNCTNGAAGCGATGGATGAAATNGATGGCCTTGAGACCAANCTCAANGATGTAGCTGCTGAACTCGAAAACCAAAAAGACGATCAGCAAAATCGAATCNCTGAAGTCGAAGCGAAGACGACCAAACTGCAGNGTGAACTGGNACGGGTGAACTNGGAACTCGAAGNNTCCGAANAACANATCCCCNNTGAAGTCATGGTCGAATACCGCCGAATCATCAAAGCGAAAGGGGANGAAGCNTTGGCCCCCGTCGAGGA
>PAUV01000010.1 GCA_002712845.1 Rhodopirellula sp.
TTTGCCTGCCGGGGTGGAGAGATTGTTGACAGTACTCCTCAGTTCTTCGCGGCCAATCCAGGCACAATCATGAACGATGTCTCCGGCCCTTTAGGAAAGGGCACGCGTGTTTTACGTGAAGAGGAAGACCTTGCTTTCGAACTTGTGAATTCTCTCAGTGATTCGCAGAGTAAACGTGCCGTCATTAGCCCAAAAGCTCTCAAGGAAATTCGTTTTGCTGGCGAAGCTCAGGCGGTCGTTGGTGAGCCAGAAGGCATCCCCCAGTCAGGGCTTAACGGGAAGCAAAAGGCTAATCTGGAAAAGCTGGTTGCGATCTACGTGAATGCGGTCACCGAAGACGTTGCAAAACAACGTCGCGAATTGATTGCGGAAGACGGCTGGGAAAATGTGCACTTTGCCTGGGCTGGAGCCACTGAGCCAGGGATTGGTCACTACTATCGAATTCGCGGTCGACGGTTCCTCATCGAGTTTGCAAATACCCAGGCTGACGCTGCAGGGAATCCTGCCAACCATATCCACTGTGTGTGGCGAGACCTGAGTGGTGACTTTGATCTGCCGAATAAATAGGTGATCGAGAATCATCCCCGTCCCTCGCGAAAAATACCTCAGTAAGGCATTGAAAGTCATACCCATTTGTGAGCCGGCCTGGGGCAACGCTTTGAGTTTCTGGATTGAAGGCTGAAAAGCCTTGCCTGAAACCAAATGCTCAAAAGGTGCTGACTGGGGACATGGGGTCGGCTAATTGGGTGATCTCTGGTACCACGCTGGATTCTTGCAGTCGTGTGGGGTGGGTCTTGTCTGCAGGAATCTGACCAGATTATCCGTAGGTGTCAGTTGGATTACGCGGCTCGGAGTGCATCGAGCTAAGTCCGCACAGAGTGCACCGAGCACGTGAAGTGCTGGGATATTAAGTTCCTAATGCCGGGGATCAGGGCCTTTGCGGACTTGTAAGATACTGCGTGCAGAAGAAGGTTCGGAACGTGGAAAGGTTGACTGATGTTGGCATTCATTAAACATCTCCGTAAGCGGTGGGAAGATTGGTGCGGCGATCATGAGATGGAAACGACGATTCGTAAACATCTGACTCAGAATGGATTTTTTGGCGGAACGGCTCGGTTGCGGAACGTGCGGCTCGTCGCGGTGCAACGTCCCGGCTGGCTGCAGGTGTTCCGATTTGACGCGACGGTGCGGGTCAGGCCAGATAATGAGGAAGATGATGGAGTCGCTCCCGAGGCCGAATACCGAGAGGTTTTTGGGCTAGTGAAGGACGATATCCGCCATAAGGTGAATACGGTGCGGTTCTTTGAGGAAGAAGGCGAGCGGATTGAATTGTTTGCTCGATGGAGTGATGGGCTGATCTGTTTACGTGGTGCCCATGGACTCGCAAGCCACGAGCTTTCTGCTCGGTGAACTCTGTATGCAGGAAGTCCTCGGTACTCATGTCATCTGGGCGCGGTAAGATCAGGGCCGTCAATTTTGCGGGCGTCCGCATTGCGGGGCCAAAATTGCTTCCGTTCGATCCAACGACCGATTCGAGCGTAGAAAACTTGAACATTCCCAACAGCACTGCGGGGCTCTCTGAAAGATCAGTTCTTTCTAGGTAACGGAAGCTCAGTCTGTCGGTGTCATCACTGCCAATAGTAAAGATAATCGAATGCGTAACGTCTCGATCGCTCACCAGCTAACTGTCCTGATACTCGCCGCCTTCAGCCCGACGACGGTTGTCTGGGGGCAAGATGCGAATGACGCGTCCACTGCAGAGGGTGGAAACGAATCAACACTGTTGGCGAAAACCCGCCAGTTGACGTTTGAGGGAAGGCGTGCGGGGGAGGGTTACTTTAGCGCTGACGGCTCGAGGATGGTTTTTCAGAGTGAGCGTGATGCGGCGAATCCTTTTTATCAAATCTATGTCACGGACCTCGAGACTGGCGACATCGAAAAGGTTTCGCAAGGTCATGGAAAGACGACATGTGCATGGATTCATCCAACCGGCAAGCGAGTTCTTTTTGCGAGTACTCAGGATGATCCTGAAGCAAGCAACAAGCAGAAGGTTGAGATCGAATTGCGCGAAAGCGGAAAGCAGCGGCGGTACGCTTGGGATTATGACAATCAGTATGAACTCTACGCAAAAGAACTGTCTGATGGGAGGTATCAGCGTCTGACCAATGCAAAGGGATATGACGCGGAGGGAAGTTACAGCCCTGATGGAACCTTGATTGCGTTTGCATCGAACAGAAATGCTTTCACACGCAAGTTGTCTGAACGCGACCAGGAACTGTTCAAAATCGATCCAGCGTCAATGATCGATATTTTTATCATGAACGCAGACGGTTCCAACGTTCGCCAGCTGACTGATGTGGTTGGCTACGATGGTGGCCCTTTCTTCTCACCTGATGGTAAGCGGATCTGTTGGCGTCGCTTTGCCGAAAATGGGGCTACTGCCGAAGTCTACTCAATGGACATCAACGGCGGGGATGTCAAGCGTCTGACCAACATCGGCGCTATGAGTTGGGCTCCCTATTACCACCCGAGTGGTGACTATTTGATTTTCACAACGAACAAGCATGGTTTTGGGAACTTTGAACTCTACCTAGTTCGCGCCGACGGTAGGGAAGAGCCTGTTCGTGTGACCGACACAGACGGGTTCGATGGGTTGCCAGTGTTCTTGCCGGATGGCAAGCGACTTTCGTGGACATCAACAAGAACCGCAGCCAAGCAGTCGCAGATCTTCATGGCCGACTGGGACGACGCTGCCGCTCGCCAATTGCTTAAGCTAGATGCAAATACAGCAGACGAAGACAAGTCGGCGGCGTTAGCTGCGGCGGAGTCATCTGATCCAGGCTTTTTGCCGACAGATTCCATGCGGCATGTCGATTTCCTCGCACGGCCAGATTTGGGAGGACGCTTGACCGGTACTGCCGGTGAGAGGCGAGCAACTGCTTATGTGGCTGCCTACCTGGAAAGTCTCGGGTTTGAACCTGCCGGTGAGAATGGCACTTTCTTTCATTCGTTTGACTTTCCTGCTGGCTCGACTTTGACCGACGCAAATCAGATGACTGTTTCTGGCAAGAAACTTGAGCTCAACAAGGATTGGCAGCCACTGGCTTTTTCAAAAGAGGGTGAGACGGCAGAGACGGGGATTGTCTTCGCAGGCTATGGGATGCAAATTCCTGCGAGCGAAGGGACTTCAGAATATGACAGCTATGTGCATCTTGCTGTCGGTGGTCAGTGGGTCATGGTTTTGCGTGATATGCCACAGGATATCACTGCCGAGCAACGCCAAAAAATGGCAAGGTACAGTTCGCCACGCAGGAAGGCATCGATAGCACGTGACTTAGGCGCCAAAGGAATCATTTTTGTGACGGGCCCCACGAGCAAAGTCAAGAATCAATTGATTCGGTTTGATCAGGCAGCCTCTCAGGCCAGTGTCAGCATCAGTGCTGTTTCCCTTACGAATGCCGTAGCTGAGGAGATTTTTCGGGCTGCAGATCAGGACTTGGCGAAGAGCCAAAAGCAACTCGATGATGGTTCGTTGCACCTCGGGTTTCCTCTGCAAAATGCCAGGGCATCTGCAACTGTTGGAATTGAACGCAAGCGTGGTGAAGGCCGCAATGTTGTTGCTCGGATGAATGCAGGCGAGCAGCCGAACAACGATACACCTGTGCTAATCGTGGGGGCTCACATCGATCACCTTGGGACCGGAGGTGGGGGTGGTAGTCTTGCTAAGGATGATGAGCGTGGGCAGGTGCACGTGGGTGCGGATGATAACGCCAGTGGTGTCGCAGCCATGTTGGAAATCGCTCAGTATCTTGCTGCCGAGAAAAAAGCAGGAAGGTTGAAATCAAAACGTGACCTACTGGTAGCGGCTTGGAGCGGTGAGGAACTGGGACTGTTCGGATCTCAGGCGTTTGCGGATGACTTCTACAAGCTTTATCCCGACGCACCACAGCCACCAGAGACGGATGAAAAGTCCGTTGATGCGGTCGCTCATGCTCACGGGACTACCACGGATGCTACTCCGTTGACGGCAGCAATCGCAGCCTACATGAACCTCGACATGGTCGGTCGTCTACGGGAAAAATTGGTGATTCAGGGAATCGGTTCCTCGCCAGGCTTCGCAAGTGAAGTTCAACGAAGGAACCTTCCTGTTGGTCTTGAGTTGACGCTCGACAAGACGAGTACCCGCTTGCCAACTGATGCTTCTGCCTTCGTGGCTCGTGACGTTCCGATTCTGTCGGCCTTCACTGGTGCTCATGAGGATTACCACACTCCTCGAGATACCCCGGACAAGTTGAACTATGAGGGGGTTGCTGACATCGCGCGATTATTCGCGTTGATTGGACGCGGTTTCTTAACGAGCTCGAAAGCTCCAGATTTCAAATTGGAAGAAGGCGAGGCCCAGAAGGACGCCCCCCGAGCGAGGCTCACGGCTTACTTGGGGACCATTCCTGATTACGTAGCAGGCGATGTCAAAGGGCTCAAGCTGAGCGGCGTGGCTGCCGACGGACCAGCCGCGAAAGCCGGCGTGAGAGGCGGAGACATCATTGTGCAACTTGCTGGACGCAAGATCGAAGATATCTATGACTATACGTATGCAATTGAGGCGTTGAAAATTGGTGAAGAGGTTCAGGTTGTCGTTCAACGCGGAGCTAAGACCGTGACGATGAAAGTAACGCCATCGTCAAGAGATTAAGAGTTCCTGTTGGGGTGATTTCGAGAAACAGTGCCAAGATTTGTAAAATTTGACGAATCAACTGGCTGCGTTAACAGGCGATTCTGTGTTCTTAATGCCACAACGGCCCGGTAATTGCTGGTCTCTTAAAGAGGCCGAGCCCACTGTCATTGTTGTGACTTAGCGTCACTTCTCAACGTTTTATTCAGGTGACTACATGTTCTTCTTTGATCCGGTTTATTTTCTGTTTGTCATGCCACCGCTTCTGTTGGGGTTTTACGCCCAGTGGAAAGTGAAGTCTTCCTTTGAGGAAATGAGTAAGGTGCCGGCGAGAATGAGCGGTGCTCAGGCTGCTCGTCGGATGCTGGACAATGCCGGTCTGTCCGACGTGGAGATAGAGCAAGTTGGTGGGAAGTTGAGTGACCATTACGACCCTAGGCACAAAGTTCTTAGGCTAAGCTCGGATGTCTACAACGGTCAGTCGATGGCCGCTGTCGGAGTTGCCTGCCATGAAGCTGGGCATGCGTTTCAAGATGCCAAAGGCTATGCCCCGCTGGCTATCCGGAATTTGGCTGTGCCGGCCGCTAACTTTGGGTCGCGTGCTGGAGTACTTCTGTTGGTCGTGGGCTTGATATTCAGTTTCCCCCCGCTCGCAATCATCGGTTTGTTGCTCTTTGCCTGTGTGGTCTTCTTCCAGGTTGTCAATCTACCGGTGGAATTCAATGCCAGTAGTCGTGCTCGCGAGGAACTTGTCTCGCAAGGAATCATCGCCGGAAACGAAGAAAAGTATGTTGCAAAAGTCTTGAACGCTGCGGCCTTGACCTACGTTGCTGGCACGTTGCAGTCCATCATGACCTTGCTTTATTACGGAATGCGCGTATTCGGCAATCAAAGGTAGCGCTCACCATTAGCTTGGCACTGGGCGTCGTTTGGCTACGGAAAAGTTTGACTACGGAAAAGTTTGGTTGCTGAACGTGAATCTAAGTGCTGGGCACTTGTTATCCGAATGCCATTTTGGCGGGATCTTCGGTCAACTTGTGCACGCACTGTTGATCAAACATCTTTCTCGGATGTATCGCTGTCGAACCAGTCGAGGCCCAGGTCAAGCGAGGTAGCCTGGTGTGTTAGTGCACCGCTGCTAATGCGGTCCACGCCCGTTGCTGCGATAGCCGGTAGCGTTTCAATTCGCACATTGCCTGATGCTTCTAGTTCCACTGATGACTTCATGTTGTTCCGGATCGATACCGCCTCGTGGAGTTGAGCGATTGGGAAATTGTCAAGCAGAATGATATCGGGATTGATCGGTAAGACCTCTCTGAACTGCTCTAGGCTGTCGACTTCGATTTCAACAATGTCGGGTGCGGTTAATCGTTCGATTTGTGAGCCGCGCCAGCGGAGTGCTTTTTCGGCAGCAGTGCTAGCCGCAATCGGCCCACTGCTGTCACCTGCCAAAGCGAGGTGATTATCCTTAATCAGGAATCCGTCATAAAGTCCGCTTCGATGGTTGTGGGCACCGCCGCAATGCACGGCGTATTTTTCGAGTAGACGCCAGCCTGGTGTCGTCTTGCGAGTGTCGTATANACGGGCATTGGATTGTCGGATCGCCGCGACATAGTCGGCGGCCATACTTGCAATTCCACACAAGCGGCCAACGATATTCAAAATGGTGCGTTCACTCGTGAGGAGGTCGCGAACACTACCCCGTAANGTTGCGATTGGTTTTCCCGGTGTCAGCCGTTGTCCATCCTCAAGAGCCAGGTCAATGTCCAGATCAGCATCGAATTCATCGACAATCCACGNCACGGTGGCGAGTCCAGCACACACACCNTCTTCGCGGGGAACAATTTGGCAACCGCCTNGGCTCTCCGGTTCAATCAGGCATACGGTGGTCCAGTCGAGTGAATCACGCAGATCTTCTGCAATCGAAAGTCGAACAAGTGATCGAAGATCGGCCTCCAGNAGGGAATNGGCTGTCACGGTTTGGTAATCTTTGGCCGGTTTACGTGACGATGCGTCGCTCATGGAAATTCAAAATTGCTAGTTAGCTAGTTAAATGGGTGGCCGTGCAGGATCGGTTTGCGCACTCCATTTNGGGGAGGGAGTGCCTTCGTCCCCGAAATAATAACGCAGACGAGCGAATTTAGGGCGGTGTGGTTTTGCTTTGAATGCAAATTACCTGACTCACATTTTGGTGTCGTTTTTGAAAGACTCATCTTTGCCNTAATGAATTACTGCTGATCAAAATTGGAATTCGAGCCAAAGTCATCCNTAATTGGTTTACAACCACGNTGNGAATCCACTGCTAGCGTGATGCCGGTAGTTTGTTCGATACACTGATGCTGGGTTTTCTGCATGGATGATTCAATAGTTGAGCACGAGTTTGTGTTTGCAAAGCGGCCAGTACAGTGGGTGATCGTAATCACGATTTCTTGTGTGATTCTGGGGATGATGCACTCGAGAGAGATGTCGCTGCAAACCGGCGTGGAAAGCACCAGCCCGGTTGAATCAAATCTGGGAATCCGGAAAAGTGGCTGGCTTGCACAGGTTAATTTGAATTCTGCGAGTGCACGTGAGTTNGCTTTGCTAAACGGTGTTGGTCNNGTTTTAGCGAGTCGCATTGTGGCAGACCGNGTCTCAAAAGGTGNTTTTGAATCGGTGGATGATTTGCAGCGTGTTCGTGGCATTGGCCCGGGGAAGATCGCGGATATTCGNGGGATGGCGATTGTCACCGAGTAGAGTTGTCATCATTTGGTAAGGTTGGTTGCTTTTNCCATGCAGGTTACAGTCAGGCTCCTACGTGTTGGGTCGTCGCTTCGCTAGGATGNCGTAGTAGTGGNGNNAACCTGCCCNGGTTCCCCGTTCTGTTTCAAACGTATGTGGATCGTTCTTGATGCCNGAATCAGATAGCAGCCCCGANNCAGATGATCGAAAGGNGCAAATNGATGCGGCAGCGGAATTGGAACCCGCCCCGTTTCATCTACAGCGACCATTTGAACCCGCGGGCGATCAACCACAGGCGATTGAGTCTCTCACACGTGGATTTGAGGCAGGACGCAGCACTCAGGTATTGCTCGGAGCAACGGGTACAGGAAAGACATTCACGATGGCGAATGTCATCGCAAATCTCAAACGGCCTGCCTTGGTACTTAGCCACAACAAGACTTTGGCGGCACAATTGTACAGTGAGTTCAAGGAGTTTTTTCCAGAGAATGCAGTTCATTATTTCGTCAGCTATTACGATTACTACCAGCCCGAAGCGTACATACCTCAGCGGGATGTATATATCGAAAAAGATTCGTCGATTAACGAGGAAATTGATCGCTTACGCTTGGCGACAACAAGTTCGTTAGTGAGTCGGCGTGACGTTGTGATTGTTGCTTCAGTCAGCAGTATCTATGGATTGGGGTCGCCAAAAGATTACAAAGAACTCATCGTGCCACTTCATCGTGGCGAGAAGACCCGTCGTGATCATCTGTTGTTGAAACTCGTCGACGTTCTCTACGAACGGAATGACGTCGCGTTTGAACGGGGGAAATTCCGTGTTCGTGGGGATTCCATCGAGTTATGGCCCAGTTACGAAGAGTTTGCTTATCGAATTGAAATGTGGGGCGACGAGATAGAGCAGATTTCAATTATCAAGCCTGTTTCGGGAGAGACCGTTCGAACCTTGGATCATGTCTATATCTACCCTGCCCGGCACTTTGTGATGCCAGAGGATCGTATTCAGAGTGCTTTGCGAGTGATCCGCGAGGAACTGGCTCAGCAGTTGGAAACATTTCAGTCACAGGGGAAACTTCTTGAAGCGCAGCGTCTGTCAGCGCGAACACGTTTTGACCTTGAGATGATGGCTGAGGTTGGACACTGCCCCGGAATCGAGAATTACAGTCGTCCATTATCGGGGAAACCTCCTGGTGCGACTCCCGACACGCTCTACGATTTCTTTCCGGATGATTTCATTACATTTGTCGATGAGTCCCATGTGACCGTGCCTCAGGTTCGGGCGATGTATGCTGGAGACAGAAGCCGCAAAGAGACACTGGTCAGTCATGGTTTTCGCTTGCCGAGTGCCCTGGATAATCGCCCACTGAAATTCGATGAGTGGGAAGAACGCACAGCGCAAATCTGTTTCGTGAGCGCCACGCCGAATGACTACGAGTTGGAACGCACTAAAGGTGAGGTTGTAGAGCAGATTATCAGGCCGACAGGTTTGCTGGATCCTGTGGTTGAAGTTGTTTCTGCACGGGGACAGGTGAAACACTTGTTGGAACAGATTCGCGAGCGGGCAGAGAAAGACGAGCGTGTGTTGGTAACCGCGTTGACGAAGCGACTTGCAGAAGATCTTTCTACGTTTTTTCAAGAACAAAATGTTCGCTGTCGATGGCTTCACAGTGAACTGGATGCTTTTGAACGTGTTGATTTATTGCAGGAATTAAGGGCAGGAAGATTTGATTGCCTGGTAGGGGTGAATCTGCTCAGAGAGGGATTGGACCTTCCAGAGGTTTCACTTGTAGCGATTCTCGATGCCGATAAAGAAGGTTTCTTGAGAAGCGAAACCAGTCTTGTGCAAACGATTGGGCGGGCTGCTCGAAACGCTAATTCAAAAGTGATTCTGTACGCTGATAGAGTGACGGACTCGATGAAGCTTGCAATTGATGAGACCGAACGCCGGAGATCAATTCAGCAAGCGTATAATGAAGAGCATGGGATCACGCCCGAAACCGTGAAAAAGAAAATTAGTGCAGGTATCGAACAGGACGCTGCGAAACGACGAAAAAATATTGCAGCCGCCAAGGAAGAGTCAGAAGCTGTTTACATCACTGTTGAATACGTTGACAACTTGGAGCGGGAAATGCTGGCCGCTGCTGAGGCTCTTGAATTTGAGAAGGCTGCATCATTGCGAGATCGTGTCCTGCAGCTTAAAGACAATATTGGCAAGCCGCTTTCTGAAATTGAAATCGAAAAGCCGGCAGGAAAAGCAAACGGGCAGCAACGCAAACGACGAAAGGGTATCAAGGCAAGTGGGCGAACCAAGGTGCCTAGACCTAAACGCGGCTGAGTTCGACGCGGAAAATCAAGCAGCTTTATTTTGTCGCTTCATTTGTTTTCGTAGTCGTCTTCGCTGAGCTTTGCTCATTGAATTCCAGTCAATGTCGTCTTCCTCACCTGACTGATCCCCTGCGTCGTGTTGAGGCTTCTGGGGTGTCGACTTGCTTGCAGTTGGGGCTTGTTGACTCTGAGGTTTCGGAGACTCTGAATCGGTCTCGTCCTGTTGTTTGTTGGTTTTCTTTCTGCGCCAGCCCATAAGACCTTTTCGCGGTGCTTTTTCGTCCGCTGAATCTGCTTCTGTATCTGCCGCATCCGTGCGTTGAGTTGGCGTGCTTGCGGTTGTTTTTGATCTGGATGATGAACGGGTGCGTTTGTTCGGATTTTCAGCATGCTCGGATGTTTGCTCGTCTGCCGAATTTTCTTCTGCCTCTGATTGGTTGCCTGATTCGCTGCCGGAAGGTTTCGGGCCTCTTAAGCCGAACCATCGCCGTTTATTCTTGACAGAAACTGGTTTTTGTTGCGTCTGATCGTTCTCTTCTTCGGCTAGGTCTTCGTTCGCCACATTTTTCTTGACCCTCGCTGTTTCAGTAGCAGCTTTCTTTTGCTTCTTGGTGTCACGCTTGATATTGCTGCTCTGTTGGGTCGGCGTGGACGATCCACCTTGTTCAGTCTCGGTGTCCACTCCGTGGTCTGCTTTGCTTCGTTGCCACCATCGATGTTTTGTCTTAGCTTCAGTTACGGCTTCATCGCTGGGCGTGGAAGATTCTTCTTCCTCGTTCGAGTGGGACTGAAAAAGATTTGTTTTGAATTGCTGGAACCGATCCATCATGGAAACGTCTTCTACCTGCTTGACTTCCCTATAGAGCATTCGAAGGTAGGTTAGCATGGCAATCAAAAGAGTCGTGCAACCGAGCATCGGAGCAGTGGTTGCCAATGTCCAATATCCGGCTGATTCAATCTTCAGAATGTTCCATTGGACTGCTTCCGGAATTACGAACAGCATGCAACTCATAGCCATCAATGCCAAAGCCGTTCGGCACTGCCAAAGTTCAGCAACCATTCGCAACGCCAGTACTGCGCCACCGAATGTGACTACAAGCCTCACCCAATCGCTTCCGGCTAAGGCGACGCGTTTTCCGAAACCTGCGTCGATGATCGCGCCGGTCCAGTCAACAAGCGATGCGAGTACGTTTACGCTAGCGAGAACACTGGCGAGGATGACAACTCGCCACAGTCGGTAATGCCCTCCAAAGTCGTCATTGCGATATCGACGTAATTGGTAAGTCATTAAGGCAATGCCAGCAGTGACGCTTAACATCGCGACCATGCACCAACTGCCAAAACTGTCGGGTCGATCCAAACGAAGCGGGCGAGCGATCATGGAACGCGTCGACAGTGGTGCCCAAGTGACCGCAGCGTAGTGCCCTGCACACAGAATAGTCGTGAGCAGAAAGATGCTGCCAGTTACCAGCAACATGGATCGCAAGCGGATAGGAACCAGGGAAAACCAACGACCGCGAATCCGCTGATGCACACGCGAGCCATATGCCATTTGTGGACAGCGTGCTTCGCGAAGCTTTTCCGCCGCACGCCGACTGGCTGCAGAAGTCGATTCGTTTTCAGCTTGGTGTGCTGAATAGAGAACGCGTCGTCGTCGGTCGTTAGTTCGGCGGCCTTGTTGCATTGTGCGTTGGCATGGGGTGGCGTGATTGAAATCACTCGCATGGTTGCTAAAGTCCCAAGCATGGCGTTGCGAGTATCAGCGTCGCGCGTGACATGGCATGGTGGGATCGCTAGCGGCACACTAGGAAAATGCCGACCCCAGAGTCAATCGAACTCTGGTTGCTAGCAATTCATGGATTTCAGGGGCTTTTGTGTCCACCGCAGGCGTTTAACGCTTTTGATCTGCGGGCAACGAATCTCGGGAAGGGATCAAACCGCCACACTGATCATGGCGATTACCACGATCACGGCACCGGCTGCGACTTTTCCAAGCGTGCCGATCGTTCGTCCCCAAAAAGCTGCATGGCCGATGGGGAGACTTTCTCGCCATGAGCTACCGTTGTGCCATTCACCCAGCATGGCGCCGAGTGTTGCCCCGAGTCCACCGAACAGGATTGCGGCAAGGACTTGCCCGACAATCGGAACTGGTAAGCCGACAACGGCACCAAGCATGGCACCTGCCATGGAGCCAATCATCGCCAGCAGCGTCGCTTTTCGGCTGGCTCCTGCTTTTTGGGCACCCATGGCCGCTGCAACGAATTCGAAGCCCTCGCCAAGCAAAGCAAAGCAAAATGCCGCGACCACAGGGATGTAACCAATGGAGGCATTACCGGTTTCAGGACCGAGAAATGCATAAACGAGTAGAACCAAGACCGCGGCCCAATTTCCAGGCAAGGCAATTAGGTTTCCTGCCCACGCGATCATGCACAGTAAGACTACAGTGATCGCTATCAGGATAGTGCTTGTTGGTTCCAACCACGCTGTCCAAGCACTGGATTCCGCAAGAGGTGGGACCACAAACGCTGAGAGGGCCGGATTTGCCATCTCCAGATGCGCCATATGCAGATTAACGGGGCCAGTCATTGGGATTTCAAAAATCATGGAATATCCCGTTCAGGGTGGGTTAATTCAGACCATTCCGAATCGGTTCGACAAAGATAGTAGAAACTATTCCTCGCTAGGCTACAGCTTTTGCGGACATATTTCATGCTGCTGACTCGTTTTAGCGTTTATGGGGTGAACCCCAAGGGGGCGTCGTAGCGTCGACATTGGTGCCGCCGGGGTGTTAACACTACTAACTCGCACGCGATTAAGTGATCTTGGCACCAAAATTGGGGAATCGGAAACCTGTAAACTATTTTGAGGGCAGCGAATTCGTCCAGCAGGTCTGACGAAAAGAGCTGAGGCGGTTGAGTGCCCTCCGTTTTTTCCACTGGTAAACAGGGATCAAAGCGACCATGTCACAGAGTTTGTTAGAAACAAGTGTGCTTGTGTTGAATCGCTTTTACATGGCGGCAAGGGTCATCAATGTGCGGCGTTCTTTCACGCTACTGTACCGTGATTGTGCGGAAGTCATTGAAAATGAGAACGGTCAGTACGCAAGCTANGATTTNGANAGNTGGTGNGAACTGAGCCAGTTGACNTGTCTCGAAAAACACNANGGTGAGGATTACATCAGGGCAGTGAATTTCGANCTGAGGGTCCCACGCATCGTTCGCTTAACACGATTCGACAGAATGCCGGTTCAATCGGTTCGTTTCAACCGCAAGAATCTGTTTGCCAGAGACGATCATACGTGCCAGTACTGCGGGCAGAATCAACCTGTGCACAAACTGAGTATGGACCATGTAGTGCCCCGTTCGCATGGTGGCCCTACCACGTGGGAAAATATCGTTTGCTGCTGCCTGCGATGTAACAGTCGCAAGGGAGGACGTACACCCAAGGAAGCTCGAATGAAGTTGCTTTCACGCCCGCGAAAGCCACAGATGAATCCCATTTTGGAGCAGTCGGCCGAAGATCCGCGATATGAGTGCTGGAAAACATTCCTACATGCGGCGGGGTAGGTATTGGCAACGGATCCTAACGATCGCAAAGAATTACGAGAGCGGTCAAAATCATCAATCGCTCACCGTCGCCGGAAAGCTGCTTAGCTCGGCTGAGAGATAGCTGACGCCGAGAGAAGTTCCTTCAGGGGAGCATCTGGTCGTCCGCCCGAGCACTCGCGGCCGAACGCCACCCATCCACGAACGCCAGTCCGCAACAATACCGACGCTCTCCGCTTCGACGCGACTCTTTTTGGAAAAGTCGAAAATGCCTCGCTTGGAGACTGGTTCGAAGCGAAGGATGAGTTCAGAGAATTCTCTCCTGTCTGCTCATGCCCTCGCAAGTGCTTGGAATGACCAGTCACCTAAAACGCAACTCGACCGTGATGATTTCCAGGGTCGATAATCCGGAGGCTCAACACTTAAGGTAGGCTGCATTAAGCAGATCAATTGTCCGCTAGTGGTTCTTTTTTCTCTGTCAGCACTTCGCACTCACCTGACTCGGACTTTGCGGCATTGAGTTCGAGATAGCTCTTCCATTCTTCTGGAAGGTTGTCCTCGTGGAAAATTGCTTCCACCGGACATTCAGGCACGCAGGCTTCGCAGTCAATGCACTCTTCGGGGTGGATGTAGAGCATTTGATCGCCCTCGTAGAAGCATTCCACGGGACATACGACCACGCAATCAGTGTATTTGCATCCTGAGCAGGGCTCAGCAACGACGTGAGTCATGAATCAGACCTTTCTTAGCTATTCAAATCTGGCGAATGGACACCGGTTTTCGATTCGACCGGCGAACCTCGATAAATATATCGTCTGGGCAAGCGNAGGACTCTACCTCAAACCGCCCATTGTGACGAGTTGGCGGGATTCTCGTAGATGGGCAGGCAGCTTCGCCAGACTGATTTTCCGGATCGGGCAGCCTGGGCGGAAAAATCGACGACTTATGCTGGGGAGAATTTTTTGTCACTATTCTGTGNTGTGCACTTTTTCCTCCCGATCAGAACAAGATTTGAGAGCTTCGCCGTGACGGTTTCTGAGCAGCCAATCCCGCTTCGGCTTAAGCCCACGCGGCAATTTCCTTTTTTGGCACGTCATCCGTGGGTGCATGCTCATGCTTTGGCTGAGGACGGTCGTGATATGGACTGCGGCCAAGTCATCGATTTGCTTGATCATGATGGAAACTGGATCGCACGTGGGATCTTGAATCCTGCTAGCCGATTGCGAATCAGGTTGTATGCGTTTGATTCGGCGATTGCGATCGACGAGACGTTATGGCGGAATCGAATCGATGCCGCTGTTCGTCGTAGACGCGTAATGGATCCGCTGGACGAACAGGCAGCCGAGAGGCTTGTGTTTAGTGAATCGGACCTGATGAGCGGCTTGATTGTCGACCGATATGCCGATTGTCTCGGGGTTCAGTTCACATCAGGGGCGATGTTGAGGTGGAGGGACTCGATACTCGATTACTTACAGCAGACCCTTGGAGCACGCTCGATTGTCGCCCGCATCGATCCTCGCACGGCCAAGCACGAAGGCGTGGACGAGGTGGAAACTTGTTTGGGCGAACCGCTTTCGGCTCCGGTCGTTTATCGACAAAACGACTTGGACTTGGTGGTCGACTTGCAAAGTGGCCAAAAAACCGGAGGTTTTTTGGACCAGAGGTGCAATCATCANGCTGTGGCTCGCTATCTCAAAGGTCGCAGTGTTTTNGATGTTTGTTGCTATACCGGTGGTTTTGGATTAGTTGCTGCCAAGCAGGGNGCANCNNAGGTNCTNGGGATCGACTCTAGCCAAATCGCCTTGGATGCNGCTGCCGCAGCGGCTGAGCGAAACGGNTTANGTTCGATCNGTTTTGAGAAGGGCGACTGCTTTGANACNCTGAAAAAGTATGCCCAAGAGGGNCGANCNTTTGAGGCNGTGATTNTAGATCCGCCTCGTTTTGCTGGGTCGCGCCATCAAATCGACAGCGCTTTGAGGGCTTATGGGCGGCTGAATTCGCTCGCTTTGGATCTTCTGGCACCGGGCGGTATTCTCGTGACCTGCAGTTGCTCGGGGCGTGTTTCGAGGGCCGACTTCCTCAATATGCTGTTGGATGTAGGCCGCCGACGGCGTCGAGACATGGTTGTGATGGAAAATCGGGGGCCTTCCCCAGACCACCCTGTCGCCATTTCATGCCCNGAGAGCGACTATCTTAAGTGTTTGATTGCGGAAATTCGCTAAATACCTGTTTTTTCGAGGGTATAATGTAGTGTCGATTCGAAATTACACGAATGACTAATGTAAGGATCGTGATTATACTAAGGCGGATTCTTTTCTAGCTTCGTCGAAGACTTTCCCACGTGTGGAGTGCCCTATGTCGGGCGTAACGCTAAAAATCCTCCATGGAGCCGACCGCGGCAAGATCTATGAAGATCTTGCTCCGCCTTTGACTATTGGGCGCGANGAAGGCAATGANATTCAACTCAACGATGAACGTGTCAGNCGCTGTCACTTTAAAGTGCAGCGAGACAACGATCGTCTTGTNCTTACCGATCTCGACAGTACCAACGGTACCAAAGTCAATGGAGTTGAGTGCCAACTGAAAATCTTGCGTCATGGTGATCTGATTTCGGTTGGGCGGAGTTTGATGTTGGTGGGCTCTGAAACCCAGATCGCGGCGCGACTCGCTGCGATGGGAAACGAGAATCCAACGGTCAGTCGCGATGAACAGCAGCTCGAGGGATCGATCGCGTTGAATCTCGGTGCTGAACCTAAATCACCGCATCCTGCTGAGATCATTCAGGTGCAGGAGGTGCCGGATATTCCTGCGGACTTGTCGCCAGGGCAAAAGGCACAACTTTGCGAGATCCTTGATTATCTTCAGTCTCGTTTGAAGCGTCTCATCGAAGCGGCCAGAGCGGATGAGAACAGTCAGGAGGTCGTCTTGAAGATGGCGTCTTGGCAGCGAATGCTGGACACACAGTCCAAGTTGGCGAATATGGCTCGCCAAATCGCAGATCCAGATTGGCCAGACTCATAGGCATTCGGTGTGCCCCACTCACGACGTTGATGCATTGATCGCTGACGGTCATGAGGTGCTCGAGTAAATTCATGAATTGTGCTCGGTATCACGATTCGCGTTGCTGTTAGTGAAGAAGCAAATGCCGTCCTGCCATACGTTCACACCCATCTTTAATGTTACCGATATGCGAACCTTTCTTCAGATTTGTTGATTGCGGTCCTGAGGCTTAAGCCAACGTTACTCGATTCTCGAGGAAGAAGTTGTTTCAATAGCTTGTTAGAAGTTGTTGGGTGACACGAGCCTGCTATGCACGGATCTAGTTGATGCATCGTTAAAAAGTTCGTGGACACGAATCACGGTCCGGAAGCGTGGGATGCGATTTTGGAATATGCGGGTCACGTGGGCTTGGTTCTGTCTCCGATTGGGACCTACCCCGATGATGCTGTGTTCGGCTTGTTGGGGTCTGGATCTGAGTTGTTGCAGGTTGAAGTAGACGAATTACTGCGTGTTATAGGACGCTTCACCGGGCCCGAGTTGATTGGCGTAGCAGGAACGATATTGCATCCTGATTGGAAGACATTCGAGCTGCTGTCGAATGTTGAGTGCTTGATTCATCGCACCATCCGAATGCAGAATCCCACTGCTCAGC